>CALGBW010000008.1 GCA_937884635.1 uncultured Chlamydiaceae bacterium | reverse complement strand
ATCCCCAGCCACCTCTGCAGGAGAAACACGACGTTCTGTAGGGATAGAAGCATCCACTAATCGCAATAAATGCTGAACTCGTTGGACAGAAGAGTTATTCATGATCGCCCCCGATCGATAACATGGTTATGACTTAAATCTACGAATTAATTTTGCAAAAATACTGTTCATCAAAGCTAAAGAAGCAGCAACAATCGTCCATTCCTGTTGAATGGCAGCTCCTTCTAACTGCAAAGCCAACTGCTGATTTTGGTTGAATGTGATGTAATCCTGTAAATAGGACTCTAGAGACTGCGCAATTTGTTTCTCTCCACCATAGACAGAGGCATTATCTCCCCCATCAATGACAAAGCTCTCTAAATCTGCTAATACACTTAACCATGAATTTGACGCTTTCTCATGCACCGTTACAGTAAACGCCTCTATTTTAGAATCCTTTTCCTTGTCAGGAACGGTAACTATTCTCATGCCAGAGAGGAAGGTCTTCAAACTACTCAAATTCCGAATTAACGCGCGAAACTGTGGTGCAAAGCCTCCAATAATGGTCTGCAACTCTTTTTGTTGTGATGAAGAGAGCTCTTCATCTTCTTTTATCTCTTCTAAAATTTCTTCGATCTTCGTTAAAGCTGCCTTAGACCTTTTGAGATCTGCATTACAACAAGCTAGTTCTTTGGCTCGAAATGCATCTACCTTCTTGTCGACTTCGTCATATGCCTGCAGGTTCATTTGCTTGATGTAGATACCTAAGCAATAGTACACATCTGCTGTTTGAAAATGAGCTACATTACGAATAATCTCATTGAGATATTTAGCGGCCTTATTGGAAAAGGTCATCTCAGAGCCCAATGTTTCCAAAACGAACTGTTGATTCGGTAGGTACTTATCGAGCATTAAAGAAGCATATACAGACTGAATAGGAGAAGAAGAAACGAATGTAGCTTTGTCCTCGTTCATCACAGTATAGTAGTTGCGATTAGAAACCTCTATCTCTGTTTTTTTTGTGAGCAACTCTGCAATCTTTACACTCCATGTAGAGATTTGTGTTTCAATAGATGCAATATTTGCTTCCATCTTATCCAAAAATGTCTGCATAGCCTCGCGAGAAGCAAAGTGTCCCTTATTATTTTTTGTAATCTTATCAATGCTTTCTTGGAAAAATAGCGGATTAAACTGTTTTGCTTCAGTATCCAAAAAAATAATCACCTTAGCTAATAACTGTGTAATATCTGGTTTATCTGGAGTACCTATAGTCTCATATAATTTAAAAGCATCTTTCATGTGATCTCCGGTCTCTCGGGAGTACCAAAAATCCCTTTCTTTTGCTAAAGCTTGATTATAGTCATCCTTGCTAGAGGCTTCTAATACCCCATACTGATACTGACAGGCTAAGTAGCAATATGCTGTAGCCATTAAATAATTTAAATATAAGACACTAGATTCACTTTCATACCTAAGCTGAATCGTTTGCATCGTATCTACAAACGCTTTCACCTCATCCCGGATCTCAGCAGGTAAAGATTGATCTTCCCCAGTAGGATAGTTTTGTAGCAGTGAACGATACTGCTCACACAAAGTCAAGAGAGTAGAAATTAAATCCCCTTCCATAGCGTTATAATCCGCATCCGTCCATCCTGGAGCTTCATAACTCACCATAGACCACACAGGATTGCAGAAGTTCTTAATGGATGTGATGATATTACGCATTGTATTGATCGTAGCATTTGCTCGATCTATAAGAAGGTTATAGTCTGAGATTTGTGTGTTTAGCTCATTAGAAGCTGGATCTGCTAGAGACGTCATAGAATTGTAGATAATCATCATGTCCATCCAAAAGTTCACAATCTTTCCTTTTGGAGGCGCATCCATGCCTATGAGTTCTTCCATAGCAGCAACAAAACTTCTAGGTAAAGCATATAACTGGCTATACTGTGCCTCAGTAGGGTTTGCTGATTCTCCCTTGAAGTATTGCTTCAATGTTTGTAGTTGATTCTGAAATTGTTGCGTAACTGCCTTTTCCCCTTCCGTAGGATCGGCTATTCCTCCCCGTTCAGAAGCAAGCAACCAATCGGCAAAAGACTCTTCCAAACCATCAATAAATACTTGAGCAGCAACTAAATTGGGGTCTTTTAAAAATGGATCTATATCTTCTAGGTACGGCCTAGCAAAATCATTCGTAATCTTACTTTCTAAATCTAAAGCAAAGTCTGCGTAACTCTCGTAAGGCAAAGGAGATTTTTGCAAGACAGAGGTGGACTGCGCCTCCGCTAGCAACCCCAAAGCCTTTTTCAACCCCTCTGACTTTTGCATGAGAACCTGGAAAAAGATAGCCGAGCTTGATACAGAACTACTCGCATCTACCTTTCCTCCAGCTAAAGCTGTGGCGACATTCTTATGAAAAGTGATATAGGTCGGTTGTACCGTCATACGAATTCAGAATCAGAACAATTATTTCTTAATTTTAAAAATAAAAAATTTTTTAAAAAATAAAAAATAATTGTTCTAAAACTAAAATACGAATAACTAACAACTTCTATTTTTAATTATTTTTTAGTTCATTCTCTATTCTGAGTAATTCATCAGAAATGGCCTGAGGCAACTTATCACCAAAAATTTGGAAATAGCTTCTAATTTCCGAAACCTCTGATAACCAACCAGACACATCTATAGACAGCAGCTCTTGCATAACCTGTTCAGATACATTTAATCCATCTAAACGAAGACCGGATGCAGAAGGAACAAAACCTACAGGTGTTTTAACTGCAATATCTTCTTCCCCATCAGTTCTACGGAAAATCCATTCTAAAACCCTTAGGTTTTCACTAAAACCGGGCCACATAAATTTGCCTTCTGCATTTTTCCGGAACCAATTGACGCCATAAATCTTAGGCAGTTTTCTATCTGAATCTGCAGCAAACGACAACCAATGATCAAAGTAATAAGCCATGTTATAGCCGCAAAATGGCAGCATAGCAAATGGGTCATGACGCAGTTTCCCCTGCTCTCCAACAATCGCAGCTGTCGTTGTAGAGGACATCCCAGCTCCAATCGTCACCCCATGTTGCCAACTCAAAGCCTCGTATACTAACGGTATCGTATCAGAGCGGCGGCCTCCGAAAATAATAGCTGAAAGTGGCACCCCTTCAGGATTATTCCACTGTGGATCTAAAGACGGACAGTGATCTAACTTTGCTGTAAACCGAGAATTAGGATGTGCAGCAGGATCTTTCTCTGGGTTCCAAGCATTTCCAAGCCAATCTATTAAGCCAGCTGGGGGCTCTTTTGTCAGTCCCTCCCACCATACATCACCATCGGGTGTCAAGGCTACATTTGTAAACAAAGTATCCGCATGGCAGGTTGCTAAAGCATTAGGGTTTGTATCTGCAGATGTCCCTGGCGCCACACCAAAAAATCCAAATTCAGGATTTACGGCATACAATTGTCCTCCCGGGCCAGGACGAATCCAGGCAATATCATCTCCTAAACATTCCACCTTCCACCCTGGAAGTTTAGGCATTAACATTGCTAGGTTTGTCTTTCCACAAGCACTAGGGAAAGAAGCTGCAAAGTATTTCTTCCTTCCCTCAGGGTTGGTTACACCAATAATCAACATGTGCTCAGCAAGCCAGCCCTCTTTACGGGCTTTATAAGAAGCTAAACGCAAAGCAACACACTTCTTCCCTAACAGGGCATTACCTCCGTATCCACTACCAAATGACATCACACTTGCATCATCTTGGAAGTGCACAATACGCATATTTTCAGGATTGCAAGGCCAAGCTACATCCTTTTCTCCTTCAGATAAAGGGCAACCCACGCTATGCAAGCAACGATGAAATTCTCCTGATTCCCCTAAGAAATCTAAAACAGCTTGTCCCATACGCGTCATGATACGCATAGAGCAAACAACATAAGGGGAATCGGTTAACTCGACTCCAATTAAAGAGAAAGGAGAATGCAAAGGCCCCATACAAAAAGGGACTATGTATAGCGTGCGTCCTTTCATGCAGCCTTGGAACAAACCATGAAGTTCCGCTCTCATTTCCTTAGGATCTCGCCAATTATTCGTAGGCCCTGCTTCTTCTTTTGAATTTGTACAAATAAACGTGAATTGTTCTACTCGAGCTACATCGGAAGGGGAAGAACGGACTAAGTAACAGTTCGGGTGTTTTTCTGCATTCAAAGGGATAAACATACCGAGGTCTTGCATCTTGTCACACAAACCCTCGTACTCTGCATCCGAACCATCACAGAGATATACAGAGTCCGGAGTTACAAGTTCTATGACAGATTTGATCCAATCGATAAGGCCTTTATGAACAATATGTTGTTCCCACTCGGTCATACTAAACTTCCTTTCCGCTTTTTCAACTGATCCAAATGCTCCAAAGCCTTTCCAGTGCCTAGACATACAGCAAGTAAAGGGTGAGGAGCAGTAATGACAGATAACCCGGTATGCTTACTGAGAGCCTTGTCTAATCCCTTAATCAAGGCGCCTCCTCCAGCTAAAACCATTCCCCGTTCTACTAAATCAGCTGACAATTCAGGCGGACATTTTTCCAAGGTTAAACGTACACATTCGATAATCTGCTGAATTGGCTCTGCTAGACATTCTCGAATCTCTACAGAATTAATACGCTTGGTAATAGGCAATCCCGCAACCTGATCTCGGCCCCGTACTTCCATCTCTAATTCATGATCACCCAAAGGATAAGCAGAACCAATAGTAATCTTAATCTCTTCTGCCGTGCGAGGGCCTATCATTAAATTATACGTTCGACGCATGTAATTAATAATACACTCATCAAACTCATCTCCAGCAATACGCAGAGAACGAGACTCTACAATCCCACCGAGTGAAATAATAGCAATCTCTGTTGTTCCACCACCAATATCAATAATCATACTAGCAGCAGGTTCATGCACAGGGAGGTCTACACCAATAGCAGCAGCCATTGGTTCTTCTATTAAAATTACCTCCTGCGCTCCTGCATGCAAAGCAGAATCTTCGACAGCACGCTTCTCAACACCAGTAATACCAGAGGGAACTGCTATCAGAATACGCGGACGAAACATACTCCTTGATGGTGTAACCCGCTTAATCAAGGCCTTTAACATACCTTCGGCAATCTCAAAATCTGCGATCACGCCATCCTTCATAGGGCGAACAGCCATGATTTTTCTTGGTGTTTTACCTAACATGGCCTTCGCTTTATGGCCAACTGCAAGTACAGCATGCGTTTGCGCATCCACAGCCACCACAGAAGGTTCACTTAAAACAATGCCCCTTCCTCGCACATAGACTAGGGTATTAGCCGTACCTAGGTCAATGCCAACATTCCCTGAAAAAAAGTTAAACACTCGATCGAAACGACCGAGCGCTTTATTATACAACCGGTTAGAGAGATTTTTGATCTTGTATAAGCTTCTATGTGGGCTCATATACTATATCTGTAGCAATTCTAGCACTTCTTCCCAAGTCAACTTGGAGACGACTTCATCATCAGAATTGATCACTTTCTTTACAAGACCCTTTTTCCTGTTCTGCAACGTAAGAATTTTTTCCTCAATCGTATTCAACGTAACCAATTTGTACGAAGAAACCGAACGATTTTGCCCTATTCTATGCACACGATCTGTTGCCTGACTTTCCACAGCAGGATTCCACCACATATCATAGTGAATCACTGTATCCGCTCCGACGAGATTCAAACCTGTTCCTCCAGCTTTTAGAGAAACCAAGAACACCAACAAGTTAGGATCTGCATTGAACTGATTGACTAACTCCAACCTGTTCTTGGTGGAACCATCTAAATAAACAAAGGGAACTCCTCGAACTTCTAAATCTTTTCTAATGATGCTCAGCATCTTGGTATATTGACTAAATACAACTGTCTTATGTCCTGAGTCAATAAGAGAAGATAATAGCTCCATTAACATATCGTATTTAGCTGAATCTCCTGGTTCTGGCGAATCCTTCGCAAAAATAGCTGGGTGACAACAAATTTGTTTCAAACGGGTCAACGTAGCTAACACATGAATATGGATCCGATCAAATCCTTCCTGTTTGACTAAACGAGATAACTCCTGTTTAGCTGATGCAGCATAGGACTGATACAACTCCTTCTGTGATTCTGTGAGGTGGCAGTGGTACAGAATCTCTGATACAGGCGGCAAATCTTCTAACACGTCCTCTTTCATACGACGTAAGATGAATGGGGCTACCTTTTTCTTCAAAGCGACCATATTATCTGCCTTGTTCCCCATGTAATTACCCGTACGAATGTACTTACCAACAAAGCGGTCATAACTGCTAAGCAGCCCTGGCATCAAAAAGTCAAAGAGACTCCATAACTCCTCTAATGAATTTTCTATAGGAGTACCAGTCAAAATCAATCTGTGTCTGGCTCGAATCATTTTTACAGATTTAGCGTTACGCGTTGTGCGATTTTTAATGTGATGCGCTTCATCAAGCACTACGTAATCGAAAGAAAAATCTTTATAAATATCGATGTCTTTCTGCAGAAGATTATACGACGTAATCGCCACATCATAATCCGCTAAAGCAGCTAGCTGCCTTCTCCTTTGTGAAGGAGCTCCATCTACAACTAAAGCCTTAAACTCTGGATTGAATTTACGAAATTCTTCTTTCCAGTTATATACCAAGGAAGTGGGGCACACAACGAGAGAACATCCCTGCCCTTTTTCCAATCGACTCTGAGTTACGGCAATAATAGCTTGTAAGGTCTTCCCAAGCCCCATATCGTCAGCCAAAATTCCGTTAAGGTGCATTTTCCTTAACCGTTCTAGCCAATGGACACCTTCTGTTTGATAACTACGTAATGTGGCTTGAATTTGTGTAGGCACTGCTTGGAAATCAAACTCAACTTCCCCACGAATTTGTTTTTGAATTTCCATCAGTTTCTCTGTCATGCTGAAATGCACGGGCAGACCGACAAATAAATCAGCAGATATCCCTGTTAGACTCCATAAAGGACATTTTTCTACAAAATCATCCAAAGTTTTAAAGCCGATTTCATTAAAAATTTGCACAACAGGAGCGATTTTTTCCAAATCTAGGACAAGAATACATGGCAACCTTGAACCACCAGAATTCTTTCCTCTACGAGGATTCTTAACCTGAGCACCTTTCTTAGGAAGCTCCAAGAAACACTTCTTAGCTGTAATACAATCCCACAAAAGATCTAGGCTTACTCCTTTCAACAAGCCATTTACTTTAAGCTCTGCCTCATAGTAATTGATATCCTCACCTTCTCTGAAAGCAAGCTCAAATACCGTTTCATCGTAGACAAACTGATCCGATAAAGTCTCTGGACAATTAAAAGTAATCCTATTCTGGTTACTAGGGATTGTTTCCGTCATGAATTCGACAATCTTCTTCTCACTCTTTACATGAAAAGCTCCATCACGTTCATCATAGATGAACCCCGAAAAGACTTCTTCCAGAACCTTTCTTTCCTCTACAAGGTTCCTCGCTAAAATACCATCCTCCCGCACAAAAGGCAGTATGTCCTGGTACTGTAAAGCAAATGATGTAGCTGGGACCTTTACACCGTCATAAATGAAAAACAATCTGGCTTCTAGCTCTCCATCTAAATAGCTGATATCACAAACACCCTTGATGTCCTCAACATACGGTAAAGTCACACAAGCGTTGAGTACATTTGCATTGGCAATATCAGCGTATTTTTGAAAAACAGGCAAAGCATTTTCTCTAAATGAACCAAAAAGAGCCTCAGGAATAGCTATATCCCTTAAACGAGAAAAGGAACGTAAATGCGCCCTCTTAATCTGTGGAGCAAAATGATGATACACGTTGTTATGGATGACCCCAGGAACATTGGATTCCAACAACACAGCATGCTCTGGCTGTAATTCATCATCATCAACCACAACAAGCGGTTTCATCAAAAGCGCCTTATATGGCGTGTCAAAGTAATCTAAATGAAATTTCATTCTTGCTGGCGCTGTAGACCAACAAAGCGGTTCTTCCAAAGTACCGCAAAAAATCCCCTGAAAACTTTCCCGTTCACAAGGCTGTCCATTTCCCCAATCTGCAAGCTGATGTTCATACATTTTTGCCAAAATCGTACCCAAAGAAGGTGGGGTAAGGTACGCGGACTTCAAAAGTTTTTCTTCTGAAGTCTGCGTGTTATAGCGAACATAACGCACTAACAAATCAATCAATTTACGATCTGATGCAGAAAATGATTGCATGGTGAAGAAAAACCTCTTCCCATTTAGTACAATCGGCTCTTGATATAAAACTCCTTCAAAGAAAGTTTTAATATTAGAAATATAAAACGGTTTAGAACGACCCGGAAGACGCAAAACCAACTGAAATTCGATCGGTTGGTTCGGACGAAATACCTCATCGTTATTCGCGACAAACAATACTGCTAGCTCAGCGCTATCCTTTTCTAAATACTCTGGAGGGAGGAAAAATGGATTTTCACTTAACGCATTAGCAGCATGGCTATATTCTCTGAGTATTTCTTTCTGATACTCTCTATCCTTACGCTCTTCTTCTCTTGTAGCGGCCGCTACGAATGTCTCCTGAAGCTCTTTTTTCACTTCTTCATTGATTTCTTCATTTGCTTCAAGATCTGCCTCTTTAGAATAGGCAACGACCATCTCATTGAAGTACTGTTCCAGATAGAATAATAATGCCACAATATGCTGGCAGTCGTAGTTATAGGAACAGTCACAATTGGAATCTATGGTATCGGACTCAGCTCTATCGATTTCTATTTCACACTCATACACGTTGTCATAGGCGCCTCGAATCTGCGCTCCTATACATACGGTTTCTCCATTCATAGACAGGATTTTCGCATTAATCACAGCGCCTTGATCAAAAAGTTCTTTCCCATCCTGCAAAATGTTGGCGGTAAAATCTCTTCTTAACTTACGAAAATTAAGCATTTCTCCTCTAAACATAGAGTTCCGATAGAACTAGCTTACTTGTACCTGTTTACCTTAGCTAAATCAACGAAAATTTTAACACTCAAAATTGCTCTAAAAATAGCCCCAACCAATACGATTTTTCCTTTTATCAAAAGCTCCATTCTCAAGAGGCAAACAATAAAAATTATCAAAGTCATCACATCACAAACAATCTCTCATTGCTAAAAAAACCCTAAAAATCTAGAATTTCCCTTCCTCATGCGGGTGTAGCTCAGTGGTAGAGCGCCACGTTGCCAACGTGAAGGTCGTGAGTTCAAGCCTCATCACCCGCTTTTCTCCCAGTTGATCTTAAAAAAGGGTTTCCCGTGTCTCGCAATTTTTCTAACGAGCAAATTTCTGTGAATTTAGAAGAATCTGCTGGCTGTGCTGTGTCAGCTAAGGTAGTCGTTTCTTCTCAACTTTTGGAAAAGTTTCATAAAGATGCGTTGAAAAAGATTAAAAAGGGAGTCGTTGTAGCAGGCTTTCGCAAGGGCAAGGCTCCTGATGAAATCATTGCCTCGCGCTATCCCGAGCAGTTGTCTAAAGAACTAAAACAGCTGCTTGTCAACTCTGCTTACCAAGCTCTGTCTTCTGTAGGAGATAGGATGCCTATTTCCCCTCGATCTGTTTCATCAACATCTGTAAAACAGTGCAGCATCGAAGATGGAGGCCTTGTCGAGTTCTCCTATGAAGCAGCGCCTGTAGTTCCCAGCATTGACTGGAACAAGCTTTCTCTAAATGTTAGCTCCGAAGTTCCAGCTATCACAGATGAAGAAATGGCTGAGGGGTTAAAAAACATTTCGTATTTCTTCGCTAAAAAATCTCCTGTAACACGCCCTTCTCAAGAAGGAGACTTTATTTCTCTTTCTTTGCATGTATCTCAAAGTGGGCAGGATTCGGCTCCCGTAGCAGTATTTGAAAACAAATATTTCAAGTTATGCGAAGAAGAAATGACCGACGCGTTTAAAGCAAAATTTTTAGGCGCGTCATCCGGTCATCGCGTTAGCGAGACTATTGCTTCCCCAGAAATTCAATCTTTCCTGCATGGGGATACTTTGACATTTACAGTGGGCGCTGTCGTCGAAATTGACGCGCCTGAATTAGATGACGAGAAAGCTCGTCAATTACAAGCTGACTCTTTGGAAGATCTGAAGAGTAAGTTGATGATTCAACTAGAAACTCAGGCAAAAGGTAAACACGCTCAACAGCGCTTCAAAGAAGCTGAGGACGCCTTAGCTGCGTTAGTAGATTTTGATCTCCCCGCCGGGTTACTAGAAGAACGAGTTTCTTTACATACGAGAGAAAAACTTCTTAATGCTCGTTTAGTTGAGTATTGTTCGGATGCTGAACTAGAAGAGAAAAAAGCCGACTTGTTACAAGCAGCTCAAGATGCAGCTAAGAAGTCTCTTAAATTACTTTTCTTATCTCAAAAGATCTTTTCTGATGAGAAATTGTCCATTAGTCGAGAAGAACTCCAACATATGATGGACATTTGTTCAAGAGAGCGCTTCGGCTTGCAACCACCTAAAGATATCTCCAATGAAGAGATTCAAGAATTGGTTCTTATGGCAAGAGAACGTTTGACTTATCACAAAGCTATTGATTGTGTTCTTGCTAAAGTACAAGAATTAGAAGCTGGTGCCGTAGTTTCTTAGAACTCTTCGTTTTTGGCTTTTTCTACGTGCTTTCTAATTGCAAATTCTTTATCACAAAGTGCTTTGCTTTGATTGCTTCTGATTGCAGAACCGGGTCATATCGCCCGGAAAAGCATTTGAATTGTATCGCTTGTTATGATGTAATGCTTTCTTGGGAAAATTGGCTCAGAAGCCTTTCTTAGCACGGGCAGCGCATGCCATAGATCTATAGAAGACTAATGATTAGAGGAAAAGCGAATGACATTAGTGCCTTATGTTGTTGAAGATACTGGTCGTGGCGAACGAGCCATGGACATCTACTCCCGATTATTGAAGGATCGTATAGTGATGATAGGCCAGGAAATTACGGAACCCCTAGCTAATACAGTCATTGCTCAATTATTATTTTTGATGTCCGAAGATCCTAAAAAGGATATCCAGATCTTTATTAATTCGCCTGGGGGATATATTACAGCTGGTCTTGCCATCTATGACACAATTAAATTTTTAGGCTGTGATGTAAACACTTATTGCATTGGTCAAGCTGCTTCTATGGGAGCCCTTTTGCTATCTGCAGGGACTAAGGGTAAGCGTTACGCGCTACCTCATAGTCGTATGATGATCCACCAACCTTCAGGAGGCATTATAGGGACTTCGGCAGACATTCAGCTACAAGCTGCAGAAATTATTACATTGAAGAGACACTTAGCCAATATTTTAGCAGAAAATACAGGTCAGCCTTTAGAAAAAATCATAGCAGATTCTGAGCGAGACTTTTTCATGGGTGCAGAAGATGCAATCGCCTATGGTTTGATCGATAAAGTTGTTTCTTCAGCTAAAGATACAACAACCAATTCATAACAATGAAAGCCCATAAGAGGTTATGGGCTTTGATGAGAGAGTCAATGAATAAAAACAAGCTTGCTGTATGCTCCTTTTGTGGTCGCTCTGAAAAAGAAGTTCGTAAATTAATTACTTCTCATTCTAGCAGCATATGCGATCACTGCATTCGTTTGTGCGCAGGGATTGTAGACAAAGAATCCCCCTCAGAAGCTCAATACAGTTCTTCTACAAACGAGCAAAGAACGACTTCCAGTTCACCAGCTGTTTTACAAAATCTCACACCTAAAGATATCAAACAGCACATTGATGAGTACGTTATCGGTCAAGAACGTGCAAAAAAAACGATTTCTGTTGCTGTATACAATCATTATAAACGGATTCGCGCTCTTTCTCAGAACAAACGAGTCAGCTATGGGAAGTCAAACGTCTTATTACTAGGCCCAACAGGATCGGGGAAAACCCTCATCGCAAAGACGCTCGCTAAGATTTTAGATGTTCCTTTTACAATTGCTGATGCTACTACATTAACAGAAGCTGGCTACGTAGGAGAAGACGTAGAGAACATTATCCTGCGTCTCTTACAAGCAGCAGATTTTGATGTTGCCCGAGCTGAACAGGGTATTATCTATATCGATGAAATTGATAAGATTGGTCGAACTACAGCAAACGTCTCTATTACTCGTGACGTATCAGGAGAAGGCGTTCAACAGTCCTTACTCAAAATTATCGAAGGAACAATTGCCAATGTTCCACCTAAAGGGGGCAGAAAGCACCCTAACCAAGAGTATATTCGCGTAAATACCGAAAATATCCTTTTCATTGTGGGTGGGGCCTTTGTCAACCTTGATAAAATCATCACCAAACGGCTAGGAAGAACCACTATTGGTTTTTCTGAAGAGCATGGAAATTATTCTCAGAAAAGTCGTGACCGCTTACTAGAAAAAGTAGAAACCGAAGACCTCATTGCCTTCGGGATGATCCCTGAGTTTGTTGGCCGGTTTAACTGTATTGTCAACTGTGAAGAACTGTCTTTGGATGAATTAGTAGCTATTTTGACAGAACCTACAAATGCTATTGTCAAACAATATACCGAATTATTTGCCGAGGAAAACGTCAAGCTAGTCTTTGAAAAAGATGCTTTATATGCTATTGCTAAGAAAGCGAAGTTAGCGAAAACAGGTGCTAGGGCTTTAGGGATGATTCTTGAAAATCTACTTAGAGAGCTGATGTTTGAAATTCCTTCAGATCCCACTGTAGAGATGATTCGTATTCAAGAGGATACGATTCTTGAAAATCGCCCCCCTGTCATTATCAGAAGGGCCCCAGAGTCTATCGCTTGACGCTTTTCCTTCTGCATGATTTAAAAGAGAGTATTGCTCCGCGGAAGATCTATGGTAATAGCAACAGGCAAGATCATTCTTCAAAAGTTACGTAATGCGGGTTACAAAGCCTATTTTGTTGGTGGATGTGTCCGTGATATGCTAATGAGACGTCCGATAAAGGAGATTGATATTGCAACGGACGCCTCGCCTACTATCGTTACAACTATTTTCCCAGACACTCTAGAACTAGGAGCTGCCTTTGGGATTATCGTTGTTAAAATGAATAACTTGCTTTTTGAAGTAGCGACCTTTCGTAGCGATGAAGGTTATACTGATGGTCGTCATCCCAACCAAGTGATTTTCTCTTCTATGAAAGAAGATGCCTTGCGTAGGGATTTCACGATTAATGGGATGTACTATGACCCCTTTGAAGAGAAAATCTTTGATCTTGTAGAAGGTCGTTGTGACATAGAAAAAAAAGTGGTGCGCGCGATTGGCCATCCTCGTTTGCGCTTCTCAGAAGATAAGCTGCGTATTTTACGCGCTATTCGCTTTGCTGCAACATTCCAATTCACTATTGCCCCTGCAACCGAGCAGGCTATTATAAAAGAGGCACCCACGCTAACTCTTTCCGTCTCTCCCGAGCGCATTTGGCAAGAGTTGAAAAAAATGCTGAGTAATAATCCCTATCACTCCTTATCTCTGCTACTACGCTTAAAGGTTTTAACGTATATTTTCCCCGAATTGAAAGAAGTCCCAATCAGTTTACTGCGCTCTACAATTGAATTTGCTAAACGTTTTCATTTTGATGAGGAGGTACCGGAGATTTGCCTCCTACTTCCTTTATTCCAAGGGGTCAGCGAGGAAGCCACCAATGTTGCCTTTGCTCGGTTACGAGTGTCGAACAGAGATCTAAAAATTATTCACGCATGGTACGAGGCGCTTCCTCAATTTCAAGCGACTCGAAATAACCACGTCTTCTGGACTCATTTTCTGGCTTCTCCCCATGCCCGGTTGTTTCTTGCTCTCTTTTCTTCATTGCAGAGGGACTCCACTAAACAGCAAATTTTTATTGCTAGAGTCCAAAGCCTAGAAACCCGATTAGAAAATTTTATTTTGCGCGTGAAAAACTCTACTCCGGTTGTTTCAGCTTTAGATCTTATTGCTGAGGGGATTGCCCCGGGGAAACTCCTAGGCGATCTGCTTAAAGAAGCCGAGGCCTTATCCATAGAAACAAACTGCCAAGACAAAGAAAAAATTTTACAAATTTTAAAAAATAAAGGACTCTTTCCTGCCGTTTCTAAAAAGTAAGTGTTTTCTTTACTTAGCCTTTTTAACTTTATTTCTTTAGATTTAATTTTTTAGCTTCTATTATTTCTTTTTATTTATCGTAAAAGAATAAGAGAAATCATGTTACGCGTTGCCATTCTAGGAAGACCGAATGTAGGGAAATCCTCTCTATTCAATCGTCTCTGTAAGCGGTCTTTGGCTATTGTGAATGCTCAAGAAGGAACTACCCGAGATCGGTTATACGGAGAGACTGTAATTGGAGACACCCCCGTGCATATTATTGACACAGGAGGCGTGGATAAAGAGTCAGAAGATTACTTTCAAAAACATATTTACAAACAAGCACTTGCCGCTGCTAATGAAGCCGATATTTTATTATTGGTTGTAGATATCCACTGTGGAATTACGACGCAAGATGCTGAGTTAGCCCGTCAGTTGTTGCCATTAAAACGTCCTCTGATCCTTGTTGCAAATAAAGCAGACACAGTCCGCGATGAACATCTAATCCACAATTTGTATAAACTGGGCATCTCACAAATTCTCCCGGTTTCTGCAACGCACGATAAACATATCGATCGGTTGCTACAAGAGATTAAACGGGTGGGAGGGATCCCTGATCCAGTAGTGGTAGTGGAGGATACTGATGAGCAAGAGGAGGAAGAAGACTCTGCAGCAGGCGATAATGAGTCCTCAGCATTAGATGTTCAGGCTCTGATGGACAGTTTAGATGATTCTCAGGAAATACAAGAAGAGCTTTTACACTATGAGCTACCTCACGAAGAGGAATCGTTGGACAGTACTCGCCCACTAAAAATTGCCTTAATCGGCCGTCCTAATGTTGGGAAGTCTTCTCTGATCAATGGGATTATCAACGAGGAGCGTTGTATTACGGATAATACCCCTGGCACAACGAGAGATAACATCGACGTTTCCTATACATTTAAAGATCGATCGTATGTCTTCATTGATACTGCTGGCCTAAGAAAGTTAAAAAGCGTCAAGAACTCCATAGAATGGATTTCAACCTCTCGTACTGAAAAAGCCATTACCCGCGCGGACATCTGCTTGTTAGTTATTGATGCAACTCAAGGCTTATCTTCCTACGACAAGAAAATTCATTGATTGCCAAACATAAGAAACCTCATTTGATTCTCGTGAATAAATGGGATCTCATGTTTGGAGTTCGTATGGAACACTACATACAAGACCTCCGATCTACAGACCCTTACATTGGGCAATCTCGTATCCTCTGTGTTTCTGCTATGAAGAAACGCAATTTATCGAAGATCTTTGCAGAAATTCATGCCTTATATGATATCGCATCTCAGCGAGTGCCTACTCCGGCTGTTAATAAAGCACTTGCTTCTGCTTTACAAAGACATCACCCACAAGTAATTAATAACCGTCGTTTACGTATTTATTACGGAATTCACAAAACGAATTCTCCATTTCAATTTCTTTTATTCATCAATGCAAAAGCTTTACTCACAAAGCATTATGAACTGTATTTGAAGAATACTTTGAAAACCACGTTTAATCTTTACGGCATTCCCTTTGAACTAGAATATAAGGAGAAGGCCAAGCGATACGCCGCCCGATAGAAAACACTGTTCTTTAGTCAAAAGGCCCTTTTTAAAAGGGCCTTTTGGTTATAAAAACAGCTCTAAATGATAATACTGACGCATTTTAAGAATGAGGGCACGGAGAAGGCTACTCTTCTCCGTCGTTAGAAATAACTGTAAACTCGAGAGGACCAAAATTATCATTATTTTGGAAAGAAGTTGCAACTGCAGGAACAGCAGCTGCCATAGCTGAATTTGCCCTAGCAAACTCTAAGCAAAAGAGGTGTCGTGCTATTGCAATACGGATATCCCTGATTAGGCTTTCAAACAATAAGAATGACTCATATTTAAACTCAATAAGAGGATCCTTCTGTCCTACAACTCGTAAACCAACCTCAGCACGAAGTAAATCCATATCCACTAAGTGAACCTTCCACTGTGAATCGATATGTGAAATCATCACAGAGCGTATGACATCAGCGCACAAACTCTCAGTATCAATTTCCTGCCCTAAAGTTGCAATAACTTCCTCCTGCATAGCTGTCATCTTACTATGAAAAACAGCATACAACTTACCAGCTAGAGTCTCGGCTATCGCGTCCAAATTTCCTAGGTTACATAGCTTTTCCCGTTCCAAGGGGATTGGGAATGAGTAGTTCATCCACTCTTCAAGCTTCGGCAGGGTAATCCCCTTAACACCTTCATTACTTAATAAGAGAGAGGCTATAGATAAGGAAACGTGGTAAATAACCTCACGGACGAGTTCGTAAACATCCTTAGTGCGTAAAACTTCATCACGAAAAGCATAGATCGTCTGTCTTTGCTTATTCATGACATCATCATACTCTAAAGTATGCTTACGAATCGTATAGTTACGCCCTTCAACCCGTTTTTGTGCAGTTTCAATCAACCGGTCAAACATCGGATCAGACATAGCCTCTCCTTCTGGAGGACGAAAATGTCTAATTAGTGCATTGAGCTTAGGTGATGCGAAGAGGCGCATCAAACGATCTTCAAAGGATAAAAAGAATTTCGCAGATCCTGGATCCCCAAGTCTTGCACAGCGACCTCGTAATTGCCTATCAATACGTCTAGACTGGTGTCGTGTTGTGCCTAATACATGTAACCCGCCAACACGAAGAGCTTCTTCATCTAACTTGATATCCGTTCCTCGCCCGGCCATGTTTGTTGCAACAGTAACAGCCCCTAATTTCCCGGCACGTGCAATGATCTCAGCTTCTTGAGCATGATTCTTTGCGTTTAATACAGTATGCTCAATACGATTTTGCCGTAAAATGCGGGATAACTTCTCAGAAACCTCAACAGACTCCGTCCCAACTAAAATAGGGCTGCCCTGACGATGGATACGAATAATCTCCGCTATGATCGCCTGATACTTCTCCCTTTCCGTCATATAGAAAGCATCATTATGATCTACACGCAAACAGGGCTTAAATGTCGGGACTTGCAAAACATAAAGATTATAAATCTCTTTAAATTCTCGAGATTCCGTAATAGCTGTTCCTGTCATCCCAGCTAATTTTTCATATAACCGGAAGAAATTCTGTAACGTTACAGTAGCAAACGTTTGCGATTCTTTACGAATAGTTACATGCTCTTTCGCTTCAATAGCTTGGTGTAATCCATCTGAAAAACGTCGCCCAGGCTGAGGACGCCCAGTGTGCTCATCAATAATTACAATTTGATCATCACGAACTATGTAATCAATATCGCGCTCCATGAGCAACTGCGCACGCAAAAGCTGTCTTAAGCCATGTGCTCGAGACTTTCTACGCGCATCTTCCTCAGAAATGGCAATCTTTTGATTAATCTTATCCGCTGGAGATAATGATTCGTTACCGTCAATAAGGGCATATTCTAACCCCATATCCATCATGACAAAGTCTTCGGTAGACCCGCCAGCCCTTTCTACCCACTGAACCATCCCTTTATCGGTCAGTTCAAAATCATTATTGTGCTCATCCACAACAATGTATAATTGGGAAAGCTTCTCTAAACACTCGTCCTTATTTTGTTCTGCATGGTAATAGACATCCCACTTATCAATCATGGATCGAAGATCTGGGTGCTCTTTTACTCTACGCAATACACGATTCAAAGGCATCCCTTTGCTAACTAGCCATAAACTACGGCAATGCTCAGCAATATCATCCAAAATCTTCTTATCTTTAGGTAGAATATCAGAATGCAAAAACGCATCTAATCCACGACGCGCATCTAAAGCAATTTGTGAACACAAATCCCTTTGTAACTGTACTAATTCAGCGACTTTGTCTTTTAACTCAAAATAAACTGGGTTGTGTTTCTCTCCTGGGCCAGAAATAATCAGGGGGGTCCTTGCCTCATCTATTAGGACGGAATCTACCTCATCGATAATGGCAAAATAAAATCCTCTACCAACCTGCTCTTCCAGTCTGGTAGCGATAGAATTATCCCTTAAATAATCAAAACCAAACTCCGACGCTGTTCCATAAACAACGTCACATTGGTAAATCTCCTTCCTTTTTTCTAGGAGAGAACCAGAAACTAATACTCCCGTAGTTAACCCTAACCAGCGCAATACAGACCCGACCCATTCACAATCCCTTTGGGCCAAATAGTCGTTCACAGTTACTAAGTGTACAGGCTTTCCTGTTAATGCATTTAAATATAGAGGCATGACAGCAGTCAGAGTCTTTCCTTCCCCCGTCTGCATCTCAGTAATGTAGCCCTTATGCATGGCAATCCCACCCAGAATTTGCACATCATAAGGCACCATGTCCCATTGTTGATGGTATCCAGAAACTTCTACAGGCGTACCCTTTAACCTGCGGCAGACATTTTTTACTACACCATAAGCCTCAGGGAGCATCTCATCTAAGGACTCCCCTTCTTGATAACGTTTTTTAAACTCTACCGTCTTATTTCGTAATTCTTCGTCAGATAATGACGATAGCCGCTCATCCCAGTAGTTAACCTTTTCAACTAACTTCTGGAATTTTTTTAAAATACGTTCTTGTGAAGATCCTACAAAACGTTTAAGAATATTTAACATATCTCTCTTCCGGAATTGCCTACCCAAGTACTATCTTGTAAACATAGTCTGACAAAAACTTACTTGGTTACAACCACACACCATTCTGCTGACTATTTAACTTAGTAACACTAAGCTATACTATCTCAGATCTTGCTCAACGTTATCTTTGTTTCTTACCATTCCCAGACTAATCTATAACGTTCTTTTTTGCCGCCAGACCTATATAAAAATGTTTTCTCTGAGACCCATTCTATTCTTTCCAAGAGAAAAAGAAAAAGGAAAATCAGAACAGGCTCATACAAATCATAAAATCCTACGACCGCAGCTGTGAACAAATCACGCAGCGTTCTAATTTATGGTGCAGGGCAGGACAAAACGCCCTTGCATAATGAATTAATTGTAAATGCAGTTTAGGAGAATTATCCTTACCAAAAAAAGCTACCAGATCTTTCTCAGCTGCTTGTGGGCTACGCTTAGAAGAAATCTTCCACCGATGAGCAAGACGTAGAATGTGTGTATCTACGGGGAACGTTGGCTGGTTATGGATAACACCTAAAAATACGGAAGCTGTTTTTCTCCCTACTCCTGGCAACTGTACTAAGAGTTCCATGCTAGCTGGTGGTTCTCCTGCATACGTACCCTCTAACTGCATTGCTAACGCATGCAAATAACCTGCTTTTCTTTCTCCTAAACCACAAGGCGCAATGATGGATCGAATTGCTTCAAGAGACAAAGCGCTCATAGTTTTTGCATCAGGAGCAACAGCAAATAAATGTGGGGTCACCGCATTAACCGCTTTATCAGTGGAATTCCCCGAAAGAACAACAGCCACAAGAAACTGAAATGGTGTCTCCCACCCCGTTAAAGAAGGCTTAGGGTTGGGGAATAAAGAATTCAATACAGAAAGAATGATTTGCTTCTTATTTTCCAATGCAAAACCGGCTAAAAATTTCTCCTAGAACCGTCTCTGTTACTTCAGATCCGGAAAGATTCCCTGTCGCATGTAGTGCCTGACGCAAATCTAAAGCAACACACTCTGGAGGCAGAGCTTCATTCATCCCTTGTAAGGCTCTTTGAATGCACTGATGCATCTCTTGTAGCAATGAGTGGTGACGAACTGATACTAAAAACACCTTGGATGTTCTACTTTCTTCAGCTTTGAGTAACCATTCCCGCAAAATTTCTTTTAATGCGGCTAATCCCTCTCCTGTTTTTGCTGAAATCACAACTTGTTGGAGAGAACAATCCAATTTCGGTGGTTGAGCAACATCACTTTTATTCCAAATTAGTAAAGAGGGCTTGGAAAATAAAATCTCAGGAAGAACAGGATCCGGCTGCGTAGCATCTACTACCCAAAGAATCCCTTCAGCAGACTCCATAGCTTCTTTTGCCCGCTGCACCCCTTCTTGTTCAATAAGATCGTCCGTTTCTCGTAGCCCAGCAGAGTCTACAAGACGAATGCACTTACCATGAAACACCCAAGTCTCTTCCAAGATATCTCGCGTTGTACCAGGAATGTTCGTTACAATCGCCCGATTCTTATTAGTCAAAGCATTTAATAGAGAAGACTTACCCGCATTTGGATGTCCTGCGAGGACTAATCGCGTTCCTTGAGCCAAGCGCTGGCCTTCTCCAAAGCTGGCAAGTAAATCGACAATGATCGCATCCGCTTCTTCTAACTGGCGATAAGGCTGGGTTAAACCAGCCACATCTTCTTCGGGGAAATCGGCAACCACCTCTATGAAAGCTAATGCCTCTACAATCAATGATGTAATTTGCTGCACCTTACGAGAAAAGTGCCCCTGAAAATGATTTTGCGCTATACGAAAAGCATCTATATTTTCTGCGACAATTAAATTTTGAATCGCCTCGGCTTGAATAAGATCGATCTTCCCATTTAAAAAGGCTCTTTGACTAAATTCTCCCGGAAGCGCGGAACGAGCTCCTTCTTTCACTAAAGCTTCTAGAATTTGTGAACACGCAAAGTACCCCCCATGGCACTGGAACTCAACAACGTCTTCCCCAGTAAAAGAACGCGGAGCACGCATGACTAAAACAAGCGCTTGGTCTATCCCCACTCCCTCATACTGCACAACGCCAAGATGAACCGTATGCGATGCATAGGAGGCTATAGATCCAGAAAAAATACGATCAGAAATCTCTACAGCTTTTGGTCCCGATACACGAACAACAGCAATTCCACCCTCACCGGGAGGTGTTGCAATAGCTGCAATAGTGTCATTTTTTAACATGAAACCCACGACCTTTGACATACTCTCACTCCCTCTAAGGAGTGAGATTCTTGGATGCAAACGTGGCTGCTACGCCGTCTCAGGACGGCATTGTAGTCTTACGGCCACTCTCCAACTCGGCAATGCCCTACCGAAGTACATTGGGTGCGAAAACTCAGAAACCGCATTCCAACCCTCTGGACGAGGTCCTGCCATTATGAGGGATATTTAGATAAAAGGAAAACATAACTTCCATTGCCAGTTCACGACTGGCAACCTGCTATCATCCCACTCCTGAAGGAATGAGCCTTCTCGAAGGAAGTATCGTAAATTATCAACCCAGCATACCACAAAATTCAATACTGAGAAAACCTAAAGAGTTTTTGAAAACTTGATCATAATCCCCCTCTCTGCATACTATATGCTCGCATCTGCTAGATACAAACAACTGTTCTCCCTTAACCGAAAATGCATTTGAATTGTTACGCGCTCTGTAGTTTTGTGCGCAGTAAACTGGTTTTTTTGCTTTTTAAGAAAAAGAGAACAAGCCAACACGGTTTCATCATGAAAAAAAATTTAACAGCTCAAAGAAAATTGTCTATATGGTCCATTGGGGGCTCAGTTTTCGCTATGTTCTTTGGCGCTGGTAATGTCGTGTTTCCTTTGGCTTTAGGTTGTCGCTGTCATGCTCATCCTATATGGGCCTCATTCGGCATGATCCTTACTGCAGTTTGCGTACCTTTGCTGGGTTTATTTGCCATGTTGTTGTACTCAGGCGATTACAAATCCTTTTTCTCATCAGTCGGCAAGGGTCCCGGAGCTTTCTTCATTGGACTGATTCTCTGTGTAATCGGGCCTTTCGGCGGAATTCCTAGAACTATAGCTGTTGCTCATGCAACACTCCTTTCGCTTTCCGGAGGAGAAGCTAATCTAGTCCCAAGTCTACCTGTTTTTAGCTTGATTTTTTGCGTTTTAATCTATTTGTTTGTCTGCAAGTTGAGCCAGCTGATTCAATGGTTGGGATCTGTCTTCTTCCCCCTCATGTTAGTTACGTTGATCTGGATCATCTTCAAAGGTCTAACTATCCCAGCTGTACCGGACACCATTGTAGAAGAAACAGCAGCACAGGCGTGGTTAATTGGGGTTGTTGAAGGATTCAATACTATGGACTTGCTAGGAGCTTTCTTCTTTTGCTCTATTCTTTTGATTTCTATCCGCCAGATGGTCGCGCATGAACATGATGGCTCTGAAGAGATGCCTCTGGATTTTCATAAAATCAGTAAGGAAAATAAACGCAAGTTGATCTTAGGATTTCTGCTAGCAGCTGTTTTTCTCAGCCTTGTTTATTTGGGCTTTGCCCTGTGTTCGGCAAGACATTCCGGCTCTCTCATTGGAGTTCCGAGAGGTCATATTTTAGGTTCTATTTCAGCTTTAGCTTTAGGCAAGAATAGCATTTTGACAGGCTTTTGCGTATTTATCGCTTGTTTGACCACCGCTATAGCTTTAGTTGGAATTTTAGGTGATTTCTTAGCACGCATACTCGCTTCTCGTACCGTATCCTACTCCAATGCTATTATTATCACCCTAGTCCCGACTTATCTAATCGCCAACTTAAATTTCGAAAATATTAGCGCCTATCTATTCCCATTTTTGGAGTTTAGTTACCCTGCATTGATAACGCTAACCTGTGGAGCCATTGCTCATAAGCTATGGGGATTCCGTTATCAAAAAGCTTTGTTTTATCTAACATTCTCTCTTACAGTTCTTTTAAGACTAATATAACAGTATGACACTACGAGCATTAGCTGCTTTTCGGCAAGAAGCTGTCGAGTATCTTCGACAAAATCGGGATCTCATAAGCATTCATTTTTTAGGAGAGTTATACACCATTCGTATCCCAGAAGAAGACTCTCCTGATGGGGCTTGGACGAGCACTCTAAAGTTTAAAAACGATGTTTTGTCTTTTGCTTCTTGCGATTGTCCTGATGGAGATTGCTGCCCCCACCTCATGATTGCTTATCTGGTCGCCCATGATCCAAAAGGGTGGCTGTTACTGCATAATAAGTTCGCGTCTTCTTTCTGGTACCATCTATTTGCTCAATTATTTCATGATAAAGCAGTTTTGCGGGCTGAGGGAGACCGCGTCTACTCTCTTACTTCCTCGGAAATAAGTTTGGAAATTAAAGCTTTATCTTCCCAAGCCTTTATGCAATGGCTGCCAGTCTTACATGAGGATTCTTCATCCTGTCATGCAGAGTCATTTTTACAGTCCCATTTATATGTACTAGCCCGTTCCTTTTTTCTCTTATTTACCCAGGGAGCTCAATTAGACATTCAGGAAAATTCTCAAGGATTTCCGTCTAAATTTCATTTTCAATGGGAGGGCATTACCGTCCAAGGTGAGTTGTTAACCTTCCCTATTTTGGAAAAACTCTTTTCCAAAATCGATTTTTCCTGCACAAACCTACTCGATCATGCCGAAGCTTTTTCTGTATCTTCTGTACAAATTTTGCCAGAAGATGCTTGCCTAACCTTTACTAAAACCTATGCTTTCCCTACAGATTTAGATAACCACTCTGTCACACACATAGGCCCTATACAATACTTTTCTGGCATACAAAAGGTTACTTTCCCCCCTGAGAAAGTAAAGGTCCCCCTACATATTGTTTCGCTCCTACCAAAAGACTTACAAACCAAACTGTTTGCTCAGCTTCCCTATGAAGGAGAAGAACAACAAATCCGTTATACAATTGCCCTCCTTCGAGACGCCTCTATCTCTTTCTCTGCTTACTTGCGTACCCCTGGAGATTTAACGGAAGATAGCATTATTTACCCTACTTTCTGCTACTCACCTGAATTGGGGCTTGTAGCCGTCACAGGACTTCTTTCCTCTCAACAATCCTTCACAATTAAGGCTGAACAAGTAGAAGAGTTCTTAAATGAACGAGGGGAGTTAATTAAAGAACCCGGATTTCAAGTATTCACAGAGGGCAGTCCTGAGGGCCAACTTGTTTATCACGTAACTGAACAAGGCGTCCTCTTATTTAGTTACGATACAGGTAACTCTGCTACTATGGAACTGCACTATGGCCCTTGGACATACTATTCGGGACAAGGGTTCTTCCTACAGAAAAAGCAAAACCTCCCTATTCAAGATGGGGTGACTATTGCAGAACCCAATGTATCCAATTTTATTAAAGAAAATGGAACAGCACTAAGAGCACTCCCCAACTTTTTTGCCCCTGCCCCTGCTTTAAAAAACATTGTCTTTGAAGTAAGAAAAAACCTCAAAAATTCCTCGCTGGATTTACAACCTATTTTTGAGGGATTAGAAGACTGTTCTTGCCGTTTATTTGGAGAATTTTTCTACAGAGAAAATCTTGGTTTTACGCCTCTTCCTACATCTCTACTATCTGTAAGCACATTTCCTAAGCAGGTTCCAGCAGAAGAAGTCCCACATTTTATCTCACAACACGCCCATAATACTGCTCTACGTTTTATAGACCCGCAAACGCGCCCACCAGAAAGTTTAGAGTTAATTATCTTGTCGATCAAACGTCCGCATCCCTCTTCACCTCTATTTTTAGAATTAGAGCTGAAAACTTCGATAGGGTCTATTCCTTTGGGCACAGTTCTACAAGGGATCAAAAGCAAAAAAGCCTTTTTGTTTACTCCTGCAGGCTTTTTAAACTTAGAGGATTGCCTATATCTATTCCTGAAGCAATTTATCTCTAATCAAGCTTGTCACATTGCGGATAATACATTAATTGCGACCATCACAGATATCTTCAAATTAGACGCCTTGGCCCCTCTATCCGTCTCTGAACATGTAGATGCATCTGCAGAAGATTTGGTCTTTTTCAATCAATTAAAAGATACCTGTCTGCCTCCTATTCCGCATAATCTCTTTTCTGTAGACCACCAACTACGCCCCTACCAAAATATTGGTCTTTTGTGGCTATGGTTTCTCTACAATCACCACCTTTCCGGCTTACTATGCGATGAAATGGGATTAGGGAAAACTCACCAAGCAACAGCCTTCTTAGATATCGTATTTCAATCAGCACAAGCAGAGGGACAAAAACCGAAGTTTCTTATCGTATGTCCCACGAGCGTCCTTCCTCATTGGGAGAAGATTTTAAACTCGCACTTACCAACAGCTCGTGTTTTTTCATTTCACGGGCCTAATAAACCCGCTGTTTTGCCTGATTTTGATATTCTCATTACCTCATACGGCACTCTAAGACAGAATTACAAGAAGTTCTATGCGCAATCATTTACCATCTCTGTATTTGATGAAATACACATGGCGAAAAACAAAACTAGTCAAATCCATAAAATCCTGTGTCGATTGGACTCACAAATGAAATTAGGGCTGACAGGAACACCTGTCGAAAATAACCTATTAGAATTCAAAGGCTTATTAGATATTATCCTACCGAACTATCTATCCCCTGAAAATCTATTCAAAAAGTTATTTGCTCAGAAAAATCATTCTGAAATGAGTGAGGAGGTATTAGCTGCGCAAGATTTACTGCTTAAGCTAACTCGTCCATTTATTCTACGAAGAACAAAAAAATTAGTTTTGCCCGAGCTACCAGACAAAGTAGAGTCCTTGGTTCCTTGCAAACTATCCGCAGAACAAGAGCAATTGTACCTGTCTACATTGCAAAAAGAAAAACCTCATTTGGATTCGCTTCATGCGACAGAACAGGCATCTGTTAACTATCTACATGTATTTGCTTTACTCAATCGTTTAAAACAAATTTGCGATCACCCAGCTATTTTCTATAAAACTCCTGAGAAATACAAAGAACACAACTCAGGAAAATGGGATGCTTTTGTCAAACTACTCCAAGAATCCTTAGCATCTGGATATAAAGTAGTTGTTTTCTCACAGTACGTGCATATGCTACACATCATCGCACAGTACCTAGAGGAAATCGGTGTTAAATATGCTTTAATTCAAGGGAAATCCTTAAATAGAAAAGAAGAGATCGAGAATTTCGCTTCAGACCCAGAATGCAAAGTATTCATTGGCTCTTTATTAGCAGCTGGAACAGGCATTAACCTCACTGCTGGCAATGTCGTGATTATGTACGATCGCTGGTGGAACCCTGCCAAAGAAAATCAAGCGTTGGATCGGGTCCATCGAATTGGACAAAAAAACACCGTGTTCATTTATAAGATGATCACAGAGGATACGTTGGAAGAGCGTATTCATTATTTAATTGAGAAAAAAATGCAATTATTAGATCAGGTGATCTCGACCCAAGATACGAATATCCTGCATATGCTCAATCGGGAGGACCTTCTCACCATTCTCTCTTACAAGGAGCCCTAATCTCTTGAGTATTTCTCTTGATTTTTTACAATAGAAATTATACTTTTGGCTTGTAATGACGGGAGCGTTACGGTCTATCCTCGCCTTCTTTATCTCTTTTTGCCGTCCGTATTGCTTCGGTGAGGATCGTTGGGACTGATTACAACTATAACTGAAATAGTTAGGAAGTGAGTCCAAAAGACCTCTGCAGAGAAAAGGTTGGGTATCATGCCATTTGCTAAAGAAGCGGAATCACCACGGATCTGCTGGAAATGTGAGGGAAGTGTTTCACCTCATGTTCCTCAGTGTCCATATTGTAGCGCTTTTTTGCAAGACCCTCCTGTTGCGTCAGGCGGCTTTTCCTCCTGTCACGTTACCTTTCCTAAAGAATCTATAAAAGATGAGCCAGAAGATTTGTTTGCAGTATCCTCTGAAGATTGGGAAGCTATGCTCGAGAAACAACATACGTTTTCTCAACCGGAAGAACAACCTGAAGCAGAATGGTCCTGGTTACAACACTGGCATCTTGCCGCATGTTTTCTTGGCATCGGGCTAGTCCTATTTGCCCTTGTTATTCTGCTTTTTGCCACCGACGCCGGTTTCTCCTTAACATGGCCAAAAAATCGCGCCTATTTCTACGGCTTAGCAGGATTGGCCTTGTTTTACCAAGGGTACAAAAAACTCTAATTTCTTGTTCTTATTACGCATCCACCTGTCTGTTAGTGCGATATTCCAGTTTAAAATTCCTCTCGAACATGATATACTCACAAAAAATCTTTCTAATCTAAAAATTCAAGTCATTATACATAAATATTTTGACTGCTTGGAGGGCGAGATATGAGTGAAAAGTTCGACTGCGTTGTTATTGGTGCAGGCCCCGGTGGATATGTAGCAGCGATTACCGCAGCTCAACAGGGATTGCGTACAGCACTTATCGAAGAACAACAAGCAGGAGGAACATGTTTAAATAGAGGATGCATTCCTTCTAAAGCTTTACTAGCAGGGGCCGAGCTCGTATCGCACCTAGAACACGCAAATCAATTTGGCATTCATATCAATGGGTACTCCATAGACTATCCAGCTATGGTACGAAGGAAAGATCAAGTCGTACTAGGCATCCGTCAGGGACTGGAAGGATTAATTCGTAGCAACAAGATCACCATGTTCAATGGACGTGGCTCTTTGTTATCCTCGACAGAAGTCAAAGTACAGGGAGAACAGAACACAATCCTTCAAACAAACAACATCATTCTAGCTACAGGCTCTGAGGCCAGACCTTTTCCTGGAGTTCCCTTTTCTTCTAGAGTACTCAGCTCCACAGGAATCTTGAACCTCAAAGAAATTCCTAAAAAACTGGCGATTATCGGAGGAGGAGTCATTGGTTGCGAGTTTGCGTCCTTATTTAATACGTTAGGCTCGGAGGTCACGATTATAGAAGTTGCCGATCATATCCTTGCTGTAAATAATGCAGATATCTCACAGACAATGGCAGAAAAATTCTCCCGTAAAGGCATCCGCCTGATGACTAAAGCATCAGTCTCTTCTATTTCAGATCTACCACAACATGTCTCACTTTCTATTAATGGAGAAACTGAACACTTTGACTTTGTATTAGTCTCTATCGGAAGAACGCTAAATACAGATAATTTAGGATTAGATAACGCCGGTGTTATCCGTGATGATCGAGGCGTCATCCCAACAGATGAGACCATGCGAACCAATATCCCAAATATTTTCGCTATTGGAGATATCACAGGAAAATGGCTCCTTGCTCATGTAGCCTCTCATCAAGGGGTGCTCGCAGCTAAAAATGCTGCTGGACACCGAGAACTCATGGACTATTCTGCCGTCCCATCTGTTATTTTTACGTTCCCAGAAGTAGCTATGGTTGGGCTCTCTTTAGAAACTGCTAAACAGAAAAATATCCCAGCTAAACTATCGAAATTTCCCTTCAAAGCCATTGGGAAAGCTGTTGCCGCTGCAGAAGCCGACGGTTTTGCTGCCATTGTGAGCCATGAAACAACACAACAGATTTTAGGTGCCTATATTATCGGAGCACAATCCGCATCCTTAATTGCTGAAATGACTCTAGCTATTAAGAATGAGTTGACGCTTCCTTGTATCTATGAAACGATCCATGCCCATCCAACATTAGCAGAAGCCTGGGCGGAGGGAGCTCTTCTTGCTGCCAATACACCCCTACACCTCCCCCCTGTATCATGAATAGTCAGACACCACCTGCAAAAGGGAGGCTTCCAGAGCGCCTCCCCATATGGCTGAGACGCTTACTCCCTAAAGGGCAACTGTTTGCCAAAACCGATGCAAATATTAAACATACAGGACTTGCCACTGTGTGTGAAGAAGCTATGTGCCCTAACCGCACATATTGTTGGTCTAAGCAAACAGCTACTTATTTAGCTCTAGGTGATGCGTGTACAAGACGATGCGGCTTTTGTAATATTGATTTCTCCAAAAAACCTGTAGATCTAGATCCTGAAGAACCCGAGAAAATTGCATTTTCTGCAAAGGCTTTACAAGTGAAACATATTGTTTTAACAATGGTCTCCAGAGATGATTTAGAAGACGGGGGGGCCTCGGGATTAGCTAGAATTATACACAAACTACATGAAGAATTACCTCAATCCACAGTAGAAGTACTTGCATCTGATTTTCAAGGAAATGTCGATGCCCTGCATACTCTCTTAGATGCAAACATTACGATTTACAATCACAATGTAGAAACCGTAGAACGACTCTCTCCTTTTGTTCGGCATAAGGCTACATATCAACGTTCCCTATTTATGTTAGAACAAGCCGCGCAGTACCAACCTGGATTGCGGATTAAATCCGGTATCATGGTTGGACTAGGAGAACAAGAAGTAGAAGTCAAACAGACACTAACAGACCTTGCAAATCACGGTGTTTCTATTGTAACAATCGGCCAGTATCTACAGCCTTCTCGTCGACATATTCCTGTAAAAGAATATGTCCATCCCGATACGTTTGCTTACTATCAATCACTGGGTAAGGCTATGGGAATATTTGTCTATGCAGGTCCATTTGTCCGTTCTAGTTTTAATGCAGATGAAGTCTTACATTCTGTAGAAAACTGATATTCCCTTCTCAGGAAAATACCCTGAATTCAGCAAACATTGTTTACGATTGGCACTAATTCGTACCTTTTGTTATGGTGAGCAAAAAGGTATAAGTGAATTATGTTTCGTAGTGTTATTACTCGCTGCTTACTGTTTACTATGGCTTTGTTTTGCTGCACTAGCTGTGACAGCAGATCTCTTATAGTCCATGGTTTACCAGGAAGAGACGCAAATGAAATTGTCGTTCTTCTTGTAAGCAAGGGCATTGCAGCACAAAAATTGCCTCAGGCAGCTGCTTCTACAGGGGGTGCCGCTTCTGAACAGCTGTGGGATATTTCTGTGCCATCACCGCAGATTACAGAAGCTTTAGCGATATTAAACCAAGCCGGCCTGCCGAGAATGAAAAGCACGAGCCTACTAGACTTGTTCGCTAAACAAGGACTCGTGCCTTCTGAAATGCAAGATAAGATCCGTTATCAGGAGGGCCTTTCTGAGCAAATGGCATCGACCATTCGTAAAATGGACGGCATTGTCGATGCAAGCGTACAGATTTCCTTTGCTACTGATGATTCTTTAGAACCGCTTACAGCTTCAGTATACATCAAACACCGTGGGATTTTAGATAATCCAAATAGCTTAGTTGTCTCTAAAGTAAAACGTCTGGTTGCTAGTGCTGTTCCAGGCCTATCACCTGAAAATGTATCTGTAGTGAGTGACCGCGCTGCTTATAGTGATATTACAATTAATGGCCCTTGGGGGCTTTCTGATGAGATAGACTACGTTTCTGTCTGGGGTATTATCCTTGCTAAGTCTTCTCTAATGAAGTTCCGCGCTATTTTCTACTGCTTATTACTTCTACTCTTCGTCCTATCCTCTGGTTTATTATGGGTGATTTGGAAGACGCATACTATCATAGCGACTTTAGGTGGTGCGAAAGGATTCTTTGATCCAGCTCCTTATTCTAAAGTAGGTTTTGGTAAGAAAGCCGAGGCTCCAGTAGTGGAGAAAAAAGCAGAAGCAGAACAGCAAGATTCCGCTTCTGAAGGAGCTCCTGAAGCAGCAGAAGGAGCCGCTGAAAACGAGGATGCTTAGTGACAGCCAATACCTTTGGGACTTTAGATATCCTTATGAAACAAGCGAAGGAAGATGACCTTGGTCAGTTTTTGCCAGGTCACCTTCTTTTGTCCTCACCACATCCTGAGGATATTCCCCTTCAATCTTTGTCTTTCTCTATGTGTTGGCTAGCGACTATCCACCCTACGTGGATACACCTTGCCATGCAGGATTTCCCTGCTGTTGTGCAATCTCAGCTCTTAGCTTGGCTTCCTGATGCCCTTGTGCAAGAATTACTCCCTCTTTCTCCAGATTCAACAGTAGCTTCTACACGGAGTTCTAGTTTCGGGGCTTTTTACCTATTAGATATGTTGAGTAAAAAGATTCGTCCTCCAGGGATTACCGAAGAAATTTTTCTTCCCGCCTCTCCCTTTAATGCTATTCTGTATTACTCGGGGAAAACAAAAATGACTCTAATCAGTTGCCTAGGTCTTTATGCCTTAGCTCAAGAACTGCGTAGCGTCGTGGACAAAACCCTTATAGCTAGAATTCATAGGTTGCTCTCCCATACAGAAAAACTTTTCCTTGCTTATTGCCAAGCGCATCCTATGTTACATTTAAAAACTACAGCGTTTCTTTCCTCCTGGCAACAAGATGAAGAACTGGCTCAGTTTATCCATAAACAGGGGTTAGAATTTCTTGCCCAGGCACTGGCTAATGAAGACGCCTCTTTCCTATGGTATTTCCTACGTCGATTGGATGTGGGGAGAGCGTATATCGTTGAACAGACTCTAAGATCAGCATACAACAGCCCACATAATGCGTATTTTAGAGAACGATTGGAACAATGCATTCAGGTGTTAGTGCAGTAAATGCAAAATACAAACAATGATAAAGCGGAGCAGCCCGTTTCGGCTTGTTGTAGAAGAAATGAAATTTTTTAGTTTGATATCCAAAGACGATGAAGTCTCTCCAAATACAAGAGTCCTAGCCCCTGAAGCCTTTTCCGCTCTGCTTGATGCACAAGAACTTTTAGAAGCCACTAAAAAGGACTGCGAGGCATATAGGCAAGAGGTAGAGGAAGAGTGCGAGAAACTACGCCAAGAGGCCAAGGATAAGGGTTTTGAAGAAGGCTCTCAAGCTTGGAGTGAGCAATTAGCTAATCTTTCCAAAGAAGAGAAAGATTTAAAAGAACAGATGAGAGAAGCAATTGTTCCTTTGGCTATTGCTAGCATCAAAAAAATTATCGGCAAAGAGTTAGAAACACGACCTGAAACAATCGTTTCGATTATCACAGAATCCTTGAAAAAACTCACACAGAGTAAACAAATCCTTATCCAAGTAAACCCTTCTGACGTGCCTGTTATAGAGCAAAGCCGTCCTGAATTGAAAAAAATTGTTGAGTATGCAGAGACATTCATCATCGCTCCCAAGGAAGAGGTTGCCCCAGGAGGATGTGTGATTGAAACAGAATCAGGTATTATCAATGCACAATTAGATGTACAGCTCGCTGCATTAGAGAAAGCCTTTCGAGCGTCCTAAAACAAAAACCTGAAGAAACCTCTTCTCCAAAACAGGCGAACGAGCAATAACGAATATCGAGAATCATTGACTATGCGTGTTGTCTTCCACTTCCTCTTATACATTGCTATGTTAGGTGTTCTTCCCTGTCTAGGGAGCGAAAGACCCTCGTGCCCTTCTGCATGCCGACCACCTCAAGCAGAAGAAGTTGCTATTCCCTTACCTGACTACGAGCCCAAAAAGGTCCCTCCTGCAGTCTGTTATGGAGAGGTAACTTCTGATGACGTCTTACGCAATCAAGATCTGGCGTCAGGAGCATTTTCAGATACATATCCAGATTTAACAACTCAGGCAGTTATTTTAATTTTCCTAGCGCTGTCTCCATTTCTGGTTATGCTGCTCACTTCTTACCTGAAGATTATTATTACACTAGTCTTACTCAGAAACGCCTTGGGAGTTCAGCAGACCCCCCCCAGCCAGGTATTGAACGGGATTGCTTTAATTCTCTCTATTTACGTTATGTTCCCTACTGGCGTTGCTATGTACAACGATGCGAAAAAAGGGATCGAATCCAACGCCATTCCCCGAGACTTATTTTCTGCTGAGGGAGCTGAAACAATTTTCGTTGCTTTAAACAAATCCAAAGAACCCCTACGCTCATTCCTGATACGTAATACACCTAAACCTCAAATTCAAAGTTTTTATAAAATTTCTCAAAAGACATTCCCACCAGAGATTCGCGAGAAGCTGACTCCGTCAGACTTTGTTGTGGTTATTCCTGCCTTTATCATGGGACAAATCAAAAATGCTTTTGAGATTGGTGTTTTGATTTACTTACCGTTCTTTGTCATTGACTTAGTTACTGCCAACGTCCTGGTGGCTATGCAAATGATGATGCTTTCTCCTTTATCCATTTCCTTGCCTTTGAAACTTTTGCTTGTTGTAATGGTTGATGGGTGGACTTTACTTCTTCAAGGATTGATGATTAGCTTTAAATAGGAGTGATTCGCTGTGCTCATTCTTGCATCTAGTTTCAAAGCCATGCTGTTTGAATTCTCATATCAGTCTCTAATGCTGATTTTGATCATTTCAGCTCCGCCTATTATTCTCGCTTCAATCGTGGGGATTATGGTGGCTATCTTTCAGGCTGCAACACAGATTCAAGAACAAACGTTTGCTTTTGCCATTAAGTTAGTTGTGATTTTTGGTACGCTCATGATCTGTGGCGGGTGGCTAAGTGGTATGATTTATAGTTTTACCTCTCAAATCTTCCAAAATTTTTATAAATGGAAATAGCGTATCATGGCTAGTTCCCTTCCAGAGGTCTTATCTGGGCTTGGCTCTTCCTATATAGATTATATTTTTCGGTTCCCAGCGTCTTACGTATGGACCGTATTTCTTTTACTATTTTCTCGGCTTCTACCTATCTTTGCTATCGTACCCTTCTTAGGGGCAAAGCTCTTCCCTTCTCCGATTAAAATTGGTATTGGCCTCTCTTGGTTGGCTATTTTATTCCCACAAGTCCTTTCAGAAACATATATCCATCATTATTTGGACCAAGATATTTTCTATTTACTCATTATCAAAGAGATTTTCATTGGAACCCTGGTTGGTTTTGTTTTAGCCTTTCCCTTTTACGCTGTTCAATCAGCAGGTTCTTTCATTACAAACCAGCAAGGGATTCAAGGATTAGAAGGTGCTTCCTCCCCCATTTCCATTGAACAGACTTCTCCTCATGGGATCTTCTACCACTATTTTGTTACCATCATTTTCTGGCTAACAGGGGGACATCGTATTGTGATCTCGTTGTTGATGCAATCTCTTACTGTCATCCCTATTCATTCCTTCCTGCCTCAAAGTATGATGATGCTGGATGCCCCTATCTGGGTTTCTCTATTGAAAATGTGTCAGCTATGCTTAGTGATGACCATTCAGCTCAGCGCACCGGCTGCTGTAGCTATGTTAATGTCCGATTTATTCTTAGGAATTATCAATAGGATGGCACCTCAGGTGCAGGTCATCTACCTCTTATCGGCGTTAAAAGCCTTTATGGGTCTCCTCTTTTTAACCCTGTCCTGGTGGTTTATCATGAAGCAAATCGATTACTTCACACTAGCCTGGTTCAAAGAAGCGCCTGTTATCCTACTAGGAGTGAAATCACAAGTCTTTTAAGCGTTCCTCTGCTTAATCATCTACTATCCTTGCCTACCTCTGAACCCTATTATGAAGAATCACGTTCTTCTCACGAAAAGTTGTTGAGTTGTGGTGATCTCCTAGCTAAAATGCCACAAAATTTTTTACAATGCTAGGATTTGACCCATGGTTCCCAACCGAATACAACGTGCACAAGCAGCTTTAGCAGCTCAGCATTTAGACGCCTGTATCATAGAAAGACCAGAAGATATTGGTTACTTCCTTTATGATGAAGCGGTCTCAGGGACACTACTTATAAGCAAAACTAGTAGTGTATTTTTTGTCTCCCCTATGGACCATGCTTTATATGCTTCTTTATCCCAATTGCCCTTGATCTTCTGTGATCAGGATGTCAATGCAGCCTTACTTGCATACATACAAAAAGCTGGTTACACACGTGTAGGCTTTGATAGCCAACATACGTCCTACCAACGCCATCAATCCTGGGAGAAATTCGGCTGTGCTCTTATCCCTCAAGTACAATTTGCTGAGAGATTACGTAGTATCAAAAGTTCTGAAGAAATCGAGAGAATGCGTGACGCTGCCAACCTAGGATCTGAAGGTTATGATCACGTACTCTCTTTATTACAAGAAGGGATTACAGAAAGAGAAGTTGTCCGCCTTCTAAAAATCTTTTGGGATAAAGCTGGTGCAGAGGGAACCTCTTTCTCACCAATCATTGCCTTCGGAGAACACGCCGCCTTCCCTCACGCATTAACTACGGATCGCCCGTTACGCAAAGGGGATATCGTATTAATTGATATCGGTGTTCTCTATCATGGATATTGTTCTGATATGACACGTACGGTTGCCTGGGGTCAGCCTGATTCCCGATTGATAGAAGGGTATCGAGCCGTTGCAGAGGCTCAAGAAGCTGGCATAGCCCTATGTCTAGCAGGGAAACGCTGTCAAGAGGTACATAATGAAGTGCGACGCGTGCTCAATCACTATCAACTCGATCAGTATTTCATACATGGAACGGGTCATGGGGTAGGACGCAATGTCCATGAATACCCCAGGCTCAACGCTCAAAGTGAAGAAATCCTACAAGAGGGCATGACAGTAACCGTAGAACCTGGTGTGTATCTCCCTGGGATCGGTGGCATTCGTTTAGAAGACACCCTGCTTATTACTAATAATGAAAATATTAGTTTGACAAACAGACCTATCTCTAAAGAAATACCTATTATTTAAATAATAGGTATATAAACTCGAGCGAGGATAATTTAGCTTTATTTGATTTTTTTTCATTAATTAGTTATTTTATTTTTATTTTTCCCTAAATATGTACCGAATTGCTTGTCTTATTTACAGTGTCATAGGCATCTCTACATCCCTGTGGTTAACGTTTAGGGACAAAGAAATGACCAATTTTTATCAAATGTCGCAGTTCTTTGAGCTGGAACAGAGTGCAAAGCGTACGACCCTAACGACTCCTTCTCTTACTGGTGGGTGGTCGCTAATGGCGCCTGAAATCAATGAATCTTTACCAGATTTGCATCAAGCCATCTTGTTTTTAGGGAAAAATGGTCGCCCTGATGCAACAGAACCCACGGCCTTTATTAAATTTTTGCCATCAAAAATCTCTTTAACAACTAAAGCTGGAGAAAAAATTTATTTACAACCCAAACCAACAGGAAAGGGAGAAATAGAATTTTCTCCGGTACATGAGCCCTCTCGTTTATGGATAGAATGTCGCCCTGTTCGAGGGGACCAAAACCAACTGCACGTCACAGTTTGCCTACAACCAAGCCAATCCGAACAAGGGCAACAAAAACCTCAGACTTCATCCTTTGTTCTAACCACAACCCCTCGAGATGATAGTGACTGGGAAATCGGAGGCTTGCGGGTAGATCCAAGTTTTGCCATCAAGCAGAAAATGCGCCGCTTAGGTGTAGATAAATTCCTAGCCATGCATGGAGGAGAAGAGTTTGTGGATAAGGCAGATAAAGATCGTATAGAATTCATCTCTCCTTCAGGAGACAGCTACCATCGTTATCTTGCTCAAGGAGACATTTTGTTATGGGATGGGGAGCGTTGGTCTTCATGTGGTGATTTTCATGGAGAGAGTACGGAAGTTCCCCTTCTAGAGGTACAACATGTTGATGATAAGCTATTCTCTCTTGTGGTGTGGAATGTTGGAGGATTACAACATCAGCAAATCAATCTCGTGAAAATGGCCACATCGCCATTAGAATTTGTAGAACTTCTGAAAGAGATTGAGTTTGTAGGCATGCATACATGGACTAAACCCATTGTATGCATTGGCGGAGAACGTTTCATTTTATCACCAGAAGACTGGATTGTACATGGGAAGAAAGGTTGGGAGAAAATGTCTTCTATACAGCAATTAGAAGACTTCCTTTCTGGAAAAATCCAAAGTCCCTTGTTCATTTTTGATCGCATTGAAAAGACTGATAAGAATTTCGTTCTGAAAGGGCATGTATTCAATGCACAAAGAACCCTTGTTGAATCTGTTTCTTTACCACTCAAACAAACTGTTCATGGGGATGTAAGCCAGTCAACTGAAAAGCCGAAAAACCATTGCGGAGGAGCATAAATGCGTTTTTGGGGATATCCATTTATCTGTGTATTCAGCTTAACCTGCTGCTCTCAGGGCTATGCTTTGACAATCTCTGAGAAAAAAACGGCATTGCAGCAGGATTCTGGAGCGTCAGAATACGCGCCTTTCCTCTCTTCATTCAATGCAGACATGCGCGAATCTAACCATCAACTAAAACAGCTATATGAAGAGGCTATGTCTTTGCAATCTTCCGGCTGCACAGATACAGCTCAGTGGGAGGATCTCAAATATCGGTTGCAGCAGGTCAAAAACCATTTGAAACATATGGAAGAGCTTTGGGTTGCTGAAATAACCGAACGTGGTGGCAATCCCAATGATTATGCTCTTTGGAGTCAGGCTGAAACGACAATCTATAATCTAGTTGCGGACTATGGCTCCGACCATATTATCTACCTGATCCCTTCACAAATAGGAAATATCAAGCTCTCTTCCTATTCAAAATTTATGATTCCTAAAGAAGGTTTTGAGGAATGCTTAACGACGCTTTTAGCTAGGCTTGGCATTGGTATCCGAGAAGTGAGCCCTTGGATTCGAGAACTATATAATACACGTCAGGAGGGAACTGGAGTTCTTGGTGTTTTTTCAGCAAAAAAAGATCTAGAAATCCTTCCTCCTAATTCCTACATCGGATTTATTCTCTCATCTAAAAACATAGATGTACGTGCGGATGCACAAGCGTTAAAAAAATTCGCTAATAATGACACCATTCAAATTGATGTGATTGGTGGAAAACTCTGGCTATTTGGAACTGTAGGAGAGCTCAGCGAACTGCTTAAAATCTATGATTTCATCCAAGCAGACAGTGTTAACCAAGAATATCGTATCGTTCCACTGACAAAAATAGACCCAACGGAAATGGTGGCTATTTTAAAAGCAGCCTTCCGAGAAGATTTTCTTAAAGAACAGGATGTATCCGCATCAGGACTCAAAGTCGTCCCCTTGCAAAATCAAGGGAAGTCCCTATTTTTAAGTGGAACAGCTACTCTTGTTTATAAGGCTATTGACCTAATTAAAAACCTTGAAGGGGGAATTGAAAATCCCTCTGATAAAATGGTGTTCTGGTACAACGTCAAACACTCAGATCCCCAAGAGCTTGCAGCATTACTCTCCCAGGTGCATGATATTTTCTCACAGCCCGCTACAATGGGAGGAGCCCCTGCTGCTTCTGTTTCCTCTGCTATTCATATCGATACCTCCGCAGATATCACGCCAAAAGAGGGATCTGTGAAGTATGGGAGTTTCATTGCAGATTCAAAAACGGGCACTCTGATCATGGTGATTGAACGTGAGGCCCTACCACAGATTAAGCTTCTGCTGAAAAAATTAGACATACCGAAAAAAATGGTGCGTATAGAGGTCTTGCTCTTCGAAAGAAAACTCTCTAACCAACATCGTTCGGGATTAAACCTTCTACGATTAGGAGAAGAGGTCTGTAAGAAAGGCTCTGCTTCCTTATCTTGGGCAAGCTCAGGAATTTTAGAGTTCTTATTCAAGGGCGCAGGGGGTGCTTTAGTCCCGAGTTACGATTTTGCATACCAATTCCTCATGTCTCAGGAAGATGTCCGTATCAATGCGAGTCCATCGGTTGTGACTATGAACCAAACTCCTGCTCGCATTGCTATTGTAGAAGAGATGTCCATAGCTGTCGCCTCAGAAAAAGATCGTTTACAGTACAACCGCGCGCAATACGGGATTATGATTAAAATCCTCCCTGTGATCAACATCGGAGAAGAAGATGGCAAGAGCTATATCACGTTAGAAACGGATATTACCTTTGACTCTACAGGGAAGAATACGCAAGAACGGCCTGATGTGACGCGCAGAAATATTACCAACAAGGTGCGTATTGCAGACGGAGAAACCGTCATCATCGGAGGGCTGCGTTGCAAACATTCATCTGATTCACAAGATGGCATTCCTTTCTTAGGGGAGATCCCAGGTATCGGCAAGCTGTTTGGAATGGACTCTACGACAAATACACAAACAGAAATGTTTGTATTCATTACTCCTAAGATTTTAGACAATCCTGTTGAACAAGAAGAACGTCAAGAAGAAGCGTTTTTATCTGCTCGACCTGGAGAAGGAAGGGAATTCCAAGAAGCAATTGCTGCTGGCGAACAGGCGATCAAAACCGCCCGGGAACAAACCTCCTCCCGTGAGCTCTCCGTGCGAGATGTAGAGGAACAAGAGTATGATGGCCGTTAATCCCGCCCTATCACAAACCTTACTTGACATGTTCCCCTATTCCTTCTTGAAAAAACATGTCATGGTTCCCCTGCGAGAGGAGAAGGACCGTATTATAATGGGCCATGCAAAAGAGACTCCTCTAATAGCGCAGGATGAACTACGACTTTTGGTTAAAAAGCCTCTGTACTTCGAGCAACATGATGAAGCTCTTATCCTCCGCACCCTTCATAAGCTCTATTCGCAACTAGAGGGGAATGCCTCTGATATGCTGCTGTCTATGACACAGGGTGAGCATCCCCTTACGGCTGAAGAACAAGATCTTTTAGAGAGTACAGACCCAGCTCCTGTAGTTCGGTTATTGAATCTTATCCTTAAGGAAGCCATTGAAGAGCGTGCTTCTGACATTCACTTTGAGCCTACTGATGACTCCCTACGTGTCCGTTATCGAATTGATGGTGTCTTGCATGATCGCCTATCACCACCTGCTCCCTTACGTTCTGCTTTAATCACCCGCGTGAAAGTGTTAGCAAAAATGGATATTGCAGAACACCGCCTACCCCAAGATGGCAGGATTAAAATCCAGCTTGGAGGAGAAGAAATTGACATGCGAGTCAGCACAGTCCCTGTCATTCATGGTGAGCGTGTTGTACTCCGCATTCTAGACAAGCGCAACGCCATTTTAGATGTTGCTGGTCTACTTATGCCTTCTGATCTCGAGCGCTCTTTCAAAGAAGTAATCTCTGCTCCAGAGGGAATTCTTTTGGTTACAGGACCCACTGGTAGTGGGAAGACAACTACTCTCTACAGCACTATTCAACACTTATGTGGTGCATTCACTAATATCATGACGATCGAAGATCCTCCTGAATACAAACTGGCTGGCGCTGCACAGGTAGCTGTAAAACCAAAAATCGGTCTAACCTTTGCTGTAGGGTTGCGTCATTTATTACGTCAGGATCCTGATGTATTAATGATTGGGGAAATCCGAGATAAGGAAACAGCTGAAATTGCTATTCAAGCAGCGTTGACAGGGCATTTAGTAGTCAGCACACTACATACGAACGATGCTATCTCGGCTGTTCCTCGATTATTAGACATGGGAATCGAACCTTACCTATTGTCTGCAACGATTCTTGGGGTAGTAGCGCAGCGTTTGGTTAGAAAAATTTGCCCTCACTGTAAAGAAAGCTACAACCCAGATTCCCATGAACAAGCGCTACTCGCTTCTCTTGGTAAAGACCCAAGTTCTACCCTTTTCCGAGGTAGGGGCTGCTCCGCATGTTTTCGTTCAGGGTATAAAGGGCGTAGAGGGATTTATGAGCTCTTCCGCCCTGACACAGACCTGCGTTCTGAAATAGCTTTAAACCACCCCTATCATCACCTACGTGCTAGCGCTGAGGAAAAAGGTTTCCGCCCTCTGCTAGAACACGGTGTTGCAGAAGCACTAGCAGGAACTACGACCCTTGCTGAAGTTTTACGCATTACCAAACGCATATAGGTGTGAGTATGCCGTGGTTCCAATATACCTACCTCAACGCTCAGGGAAAGAAAGCAATAGGTCAACTGGAAGCTGTCCATATGCGTGAAGCAAAAGAACAGCTGATACACCAAGGAAAACGCGTTTTAGCGATTAAAGCGACCCGCCCTAAAAAAATCTCTATTAAAAGAGCTGAACTAATCGTATTCACTAAACAGCTGATTCTCCTACTCAAATCGGGGTTACCTTTATATGAGAGCCTGTCTTCTCTTAAGGATCTCTATCCCAAACACCCCTTTTCTGAATTACTCACGATGTTTATGGAGAAAATTCGATCTGGGGGAACATTATCTACCGCGATGTCCTCCTATGGAAAAATATTCGACCAGTTCTACTGTAGTAGTGTCCTGGCTGGAGAAAAGACAGGCAACTTAGAAGAGAGCCTCCGCCATGTTGTTCATGTTCTGGAACGGAAAGAAGAACTATCTAAAAAACTCCTTTCAGCATTGAGCTATCCTTGTGTGCTTCTTATTTTTTCTTTTGGAATTATCCTGTTTTTCCTTACGAGTGTAATCCCCTCTCTCCAAGAAACCTTTGATTATATCGAGCTGAATCGCACAACGCGTTGTGTCTTTGCTTTGAGCACTTTCATCTGCTCTTATAAAAACCTATTATTGATTAGCCTTGGTTTTGTCAGCGTCGTGCTGTACTTCCTACTACGCCTGAAACAATGGCGACGCATAATAGAGAGGCTGATTTTTGCATTTCCCCTATCCAAAACCTTCTTTATCAAACTATGCTTATGTCGTTTTTGCTCCGTTGCTGCGGCGATTGTTCGTGGAGGTGGAACATTAATAGACGGCTTAGAAATAGGGTGTGATGCCATTACCTATATAGCTGTAAAACAAGATTTACAGCGAGTCATGGAGGGCGTAATTCAAGGAAATACCCTCAGCCAAGAATTAGATAAAACCCCGTGGGTTCCTAAGCTAGTTACAGGTATGGTTTCTCTAGGAGAAGAGTCTGGGAGTCTCGCCCACGTATTAGAGGATATCGCTCATATTTACAGCGGCGACACACAAAAAACTCTCACCTGGATTGCCTCATGGAGCCAACCCATCATCCTGATTTTTCTTGGAGGGATTATCGGTGTGATCATGTTATCTATTCTTATTCCTTTAACTAGTAGCATCCAAGCTTTTTAACAAGGAGGCAGAACATGCACAAAAAGCGTCATAAACGATCCATCACTCTTGTAGAAATGATGGTTGTGATCACATTAATTGGGATCATAGGAGGAGCCTTAGCCTTTAACATGCGTGGGAGCATTCAAAAAGGTAAAGTTTTTCAAACAGAGCAAAAATGTGCCCGAGTCTATGACATTCTCATGATGGAGTACGCTACTGGGAACATGTCTTTGGAAGAGATTATCTCACGGAAAGACTCTATTATCCTTAGTGCTGCTTGGAATCGTGATGGGAAAAAATTACTCGAAGATGCCTGGGGAAATGAGCTCATAGTTTCTCTCAATGAAAGAGGAGACGATATTCTTGTTTACTCGAAGAAAATCCAGAACCCAACACACTAACCACACGCGAAGCAAGCGTAGTTTTTTGCTTGTAGAAGTGCTATTAGCCCTCTCGCTAGTGAGTGTTATACTGATTCCCTGCATCTATTTTTATGCTTCCATCGGGCGTACCTTGGAAGAAGATCTTGTCCATCTCCAGATCCCTGCAGCCATAGACACTTGTTTCTTCCAAGTACACGATACTATTCGAGCTAGCATGGCAACAGGCCGGCTTCCATCCCAAGGAGCAGGGACGCTCAACCAGGCGTTATACTCCTCTCAGGGGGTTCCCTTGCCAGTCCCCTACGCCTACTCCGTGCATGTACGGCAGCGCACTGAAACGCACTCAGGAGCTGTACAGTCCTGTCTTGTTGATGTGGTGATCGAGCTTTTCCCTAATCAGAAACAGTCTATTTCTATGCAGAGGAGCCTATGCGTCACTTCATAACCGGGCCTAGCCAAATACGACGCTCTTTTCTTTTAATGGAGCTGTTGCTATCACTAACCTTGCTGTCTGTATTGCTTACTTCATTAGGGATGTGGAGCCATACTATTTTCTTTTCTCACAAGAAAAAGGAAGTTACCTTTCAAGCTTTTGCTGAAGAACAACGTGCGTATCACCAACTTCGCTCTTGGTTTTCGACTGCTACATCTCTATCACTTTCCTCACAGGGGCTCTGTTCTATGATGTTCGACCGAGGGATCTATAGTGATCCTGATCTTGCTGGGAAGGTTTCTGGGACTCTTGTCTATGATCAGCAAACCCATCAATTGCTCTTACTGATACAGAGCTTACGCAATCCGTCCAAACACGAGCGTATTTCCCTATTAAAACAGGTCTCTGCTGCTTCCTGCTCCTGTGTTAATAACGAACGCCTTATCCTCTCTCTCTCCCTCTCTCAACAAAATACCCTGAGACATCGGGTATACCAGTTTTCTATAGGAGAATAAGGATGCATTATATTTTCACACTCTTATGCCTTACATCTATTGTCACTATGGTTTCTTTTGATGCGACAACAGCACGTAAACGCTGCCTGTGTGCTCAGGCTTTGGATCGAGAAGAAAACCTTTTTTCTATGAAAAAGAGCCTATGTGCAGACCTTAAATACAAAAACAACAAAAACCCTACTAAGAAAAAAGAAGCCTCTTCTTCCCGCAAAGAAAAAACACTGCAAGTAAAGAAAAAACGTCGCTTACGTTTGCTTAAAGTGCCCTTCTCACGGCCACCTAATAACTCCAGATATAACTTATATGCCCTGCTCACAGAAGCACCTGAAAAACATAATGAAGACTCTTCCTGGCATGCCATCTTCTTACGTTTATTAACCATTCTCTATGTGGATACGGGTTATATAACAAAAGATGCCTCTAAACAGCTGGTCTCAGCCCTTTTAGCACAAAAAGACCTTATTCTGTCCAGGGCTGAACAAGATGGTGAAGAGGTTCTTGCTACTCTCACACTCCCTGAAGCAGAAGGGCGTATCCTGTATAATCTTCTTCGAGGAACACCCAAAATCCCTTCGCTGTTGCATTTTGTGCATTATGAAAAACAACAAGCTCCGAAAATCAATCTTCTCTTTGCTTCGCCAGAATTACTCCAAGCCGTTCTCGTGCATCCTGAGGCATATCAAGACATCCTCTCTCTAAGAGAACAGATCCTTGCTATGGCTCAACATCAAGAACAAGAAATTCAAAGACAAGGGCAAGCAGCAGCTTTAGATCTTTTCAAAACAAGAACCGATTTTCGTATGGAGCTCCGAGACCGTACACAAATCCTGCTTTCTCAGTACAACTTACTATCCATCCTCAATAAAAAGATCTTCGACTATACATTAGGGACAGAGGGGAATTATTTTTTCTTAACAGATCCGGAAACAGGCATCGTACACCGATGCCGTTGCCCATTAGCGTTTCCTCCTTCTCCACAACCCCCATCATAAAAAGAGGAGGTTCGCTAGAATCCCTCCTAATATCCTCTTAATTCAAACACTTGCAAGAATTCACTCTCTATGAAAAAGATTTATACCGCTCTCTATTAAAAGTTTTTTATTTCGGATTTAATAGTTGTTTTGTTAATTGTTGGTTAGTAGACATAAGAAATAAAAAGATTATTTTAAAGGGGTGGCTATGGTGGACGAAGCTCCTAAAGATCCTTCTTCACAAGATTCTTCCTCTAAATTAGATACCTTGAAACGCAAGGTGAAAGATTTACATGCTGATCCTAGGGTTGGTGGTTTGAAGAAGTTTCTTCAACATCACATGCGAGAAGCTATTGGTGGGGTATTGACTCTAGTTGGGATTATTGTCAGCTTACCAGCTCCTAGCTGGGGAGGGCTTTTTGTTGCCTTAGGAAGCGTGCTTGGCTTTTACCCAGAAATTTCAGCCATGCTCGTTAACATTAAGCTACATTTTGCTAAAAACGGGCCTGCAAAAAATGCCCTGTTGTGTGGGTTACTCTTATTCTTCTTAATTAAAGCATTCGCCTTCACGGTAACATTTATCGTGTTATGCGTTCTGCTGATGTTTCTTTCTAAAGAGCCTTGTATAAACAAAAGCTCTAACGATCAATAGTTTAGCTCTGGAAGCGCAGTAAATCGGTTTCCGATAGCAATCGACGGATACGTGTTCCGTCGATTGCTATTTCGGGCTTCCCTAATCCCCATAGCAAAGCCAGCCAATGTGTTTCAAAGGGTTTCGAAGCATGAAAGGCCACCTTGCTCAGTGTTTTTTTTATCCTTTCTTTTAAAACACATTGTATATTTGTTTTATCACCGGCAGCAAGAGCATGTAACCAGGGAATCAGCTCTTGTTCCTCCAAGAAAGCAGGAGCACTGTCGATAGCAAAGTTATGAGGCCCCACTTGAGAAATCTCAATCCCTAACTGGGATAGTGCTTCTTTATGTGCAGCAAAAAATGCTCCTTCCTGAGCTGTCACAGATAAACGAAGTGGAATCAAAAAAGACTGGCTGGGATAGGAATGGCTCTCTGACATAGCAGCATAGAACAGTTGCTTCCTAGCAGACTGGGTAAAAACAAGATGCACTCCCTCATGATCTTCTGCCAAAATCACCTTCTTTCCTAAGGAAGCTAGCCAACGCACATTCGTAGCTTGACACCAGTCCACTTGCTGTTCAGATGGGGTTACCTGCTGCGGTACAACCTCATAAGCATCTGGAAACGAAATTTTTTCTTCATAAACTAGCGGAACAGGGAAAGACGGTCTCTCTGATGGCGTGCATGATAGGCCATCATGGGGTATGAAGAAACGTAATGCCGACTGAGACTGAACGGTCTCTCCTGTTCCTTGGGGACGAGCAAGAACATCTAAGATAGCAGAGAATAAAAACTCCCCAATCTCATCCTCTTTCAACAAACGCACTTCTAACTTCTGTGGGTGCACATTAAAATCACACCACTGCGCAGGCACATGCACTTTCAACACAAACATCGGATAGCGTTGAGGGGGAATGAGAAAGGAGTATGCCTCTCCGACTTTTCTCGCGATAAAAGAGGATTCAACAGGACGTTCGTTAACAAAAATCCGCTGTCCTTGACGATTCGGTCTATGGTGATGGGGAGAACCTAAAAATCCAGAAACATGCAGCTCACCAAAAGTAGCCTGTAGAGGAATGGCATCCTGCATAAAGTCTTCCCCCATTACTAGCTTGGTCCGAGCAGCGAAATCATCCTCTTTGGAGACAAATAGCTCTTTTTGTCTTTCGCTAATCCACGTCCATTCTACTCCGGTAGTTGATAAAACACGGTTTTCCAACACCTTACGTAACTGCAAACGATCTTTAAGAGGAGATTTTTGAAATCCACGACGAACAGGTACATTATAGAACAGGTGCTCAACAGTAATTGTCGTTCCTCGTTGTCTCGCACATGGTTCTTCGTGCACAACTTTCCCATCATGAACTACAAAACGCATCCCACAGCTCCGCTCCCCGGAGCCAGTAGAGGAGAGGATCTCCAGTCGAGCAATAGAAGCAATTGCAGGTAAAGCCTCCCCACGAAAACCAAAACTCATCAAAGAAAAGACATCGGAGAAAGAATCAATTTTAGATGTGGCATGACGTTGTAACGCCATGGAAACATCATGGGAATCCATCCCACACCCATTATCTTTTACAACGATCAGCCCCTGTCCACCACCAAGTGTTTCAATCTCAATTGTATCTGCACCTGCATCCAAAGCGTTCTCTACTAACTCTTTCACAACAGACACCGAATTTTCAATTACCTCCCCAGCCGCGATCTGGTTAATCGTTACGGAGTCCAGCAGCTGTATAGGCTTGCGAGAAGATAGAGATACCACGTTCATACCATGTTTTTACACATACAAGCCGATTGACAATCAAGAAGTTACTCTCGGCCTTAAAAATCCACTATGCCGCTTACGGCACTAAAATACATAAAAATAGAGAGTTAGGCTTTTTAAGCAAAATAATTAAACAAAAAGAAACGAAACATTTGTCTTCAGCAAACATTTAATTATAAAATTAATTCGTAAGATAAATATTTTTTTATTTTTAGGATTTATATTAATGAGTAACTCCGCATCTAATAGTTCTAATAATAAATCTACATATAAGCCTTCCGCTTCCTTTAATAAAAAGACTCGGAGTCGACTTGCGGAGATAGCTGCGCAGAAGAAGGCTAAAGATGAAGACCTAGAGCAAAAGTATCCGCTGCCTACAGAAGAGGAAACTAAACAAGTTCTGCTTAATATCCTACAAGGATTAGGAAATGGTTTGAACCTCCAGCAGATTCTAGGACTTTCCGACGTTCTTTTAGAAGAGATGTACACGGTTGCCTACACCTTCTACTCCCAAGGAAAATATCACGAAGCGATTGGCTTATTCCAAATGCTTACAGCTGCGAAGCCCGCCTGCTACAAATACATCCTTGGCTTGAGCTCCTGCTATCACCAATTAAAAATGTACAATGAAGCGGCATTTGGTTTTTTCTTAGCCTTTGATGCAGAACCTGAAAACCCTATCCCTCCTTATTATATTGCTGACAGCTTAATGAAATTAGATCAGCTTGCTGAATCCAATGATTTCCTGGATATGGCTATTGATATCTGCTCAAACAAACCTGAGTTTAAAGTGTTGAAAGAACGCTGCAACATCATGAAAAACTCACTCAAAGATCTACTTCCTAAAAAAGCTGCTGCCACATCCGATAAGAAAAAAACCTCTGAAACACGCTCAACAAAAGCACCTGCTAATAAAAAGAAAAAACGTTAATCCGAATTAGGTAAGTCAAGAATGAAAAAACGTACCTCTACAAAAGCAGACATGACCCGCCCTCAGCAGAAAAAAACCGCTTCTCGTAAGACACACTCTAAAGCCCACCACAAACATAATCATACGACAACAGAACACGAAGATGCTCTAGAACAGCTTTTAGGCATAGACAACGAAGAAAACATTACTAAACTGATTGCTGCTTTTGCAGGGCTGATGGACTCTATGCCTATAGAGGAAATGATGAAGGGCGTATTTAAAAGCCCAAAAGAAGAAAAAGCTTTAGCTTCCGTTTTGCAAGAAATTCGGATGATTGCAGCAACAGCTGCTTCAGAAGCTAAAAGTCATGAACATAAACATAAGTAAACACAATACCTTCTAACGTTGGCAGGGTTACATGTCCATATCTTCTAATAGCTCTGATAGCAACAGTGCGAAAAATATCCTTTCCCAAGTCCTGCAGTCTATGCCTCAGGGCGTCCCGAATCAGGATAAGCTAGCTGGAAATGAGAATAAGCAAATTCAAGAACCCCGCCAAAACCGAGACGGGCTTGGGACACAAAGTGACGCTGCTCTCTCCGGTGCTCAGGGAAGAGATGGTGCCTCTGCCGCGAAAAATGCTGAAAGCTTAGAACAACAAGGTCTATCTGCACGACCAGCACAAGCTAATGAAGCAAACCTAGCTACCTTTTCCTCTCAAGTTTCCGGGCAGAAAGGCGCAGAAGCAACATCGAAAGCATTATCCACCACAAGTCTCAGCTCTTTATCTTCAGCAGATGCAGCTGCGCTACAAGAAATACAAAATATCGTTAACGGAGGACAAGTCGGGAACCCAAGTTTAAACAATACTCCCCAACTCCCCTCACCTTCTCTTACACCAAGACCAGATGTATCCGAAGTTGGCCTTGCCCTAGCCAAAGCTATTGCAGCACTAACAGAGTCCACCAGAGGTGCTCTTGCAGATTATCAATCTACGCAAGCACAAGCAGAAACAATGAACCGAGCTGCTCTAGAATCCCAAGGGCTGAAAATAGACTCTCAGAGAGCTGAATACAAAAAAATGCAAGAGGCTCAGAAGAAGAGCGATCAGCTAAACGGTACGATGAACGTGGTTAATACTGTCATGATCGCCATTACTGTAGCCATTACAGTTATTTCCATCGTTGCCGCTATCTTTACCTGTGGGTTAGGATTGATTGGAACTGCAGCTGCTGCGGGAACTGCGGCTGCTGCAGGGGTAACAGCAGGAGTGACAGCAGGAGTGACAGCCGGGGTCACCGCTGTAACACAATCGACCATACAAGCTGTAGTACAAGCCGTTATTACAGCAATTAAAGAATGCATTATTCAAGCGATTAAAACAGCGATTCAACAGGCTGTAAAAGCTGCTATTAAACAAGGGATCAAAGCTGCTATTAAAGCAGCGGTAAAAGCAGCTGTTAAAACATTAGTGAAAAACCTTACCAAGATTTTCAAACTAGGAAAATCCATACTCAGTAAAGCCTTCCCTAAACTCTCTAAAGTGTTAGACACCTTAGGAAGTAAATGGGTAGCTATGGGATTAAGTGCTGCCGTTGCAGCTCCAACACTAGCCAAAGCAATCTGCAGTTTCCAACTAGCAGACATACAAAAAGCACTTGCCGCGATACAAAGAGAGACGGGAGCTTTAAGTGCTCAAACAGAGATGTTAAAGATGTTTACATTATTCTGGCGCCAAGCAAGTAAGATTGCAGCTAAAAATGTTGGAGAAGCATCTGAACTACAAAACGAAGTCGCAAAATTAGGCAGTCAAATAGCAAAAGCTTTCTCAAGCATTAGCGGAACTCTATCTGCTGCAGTCGGGGGATAATTTTTTTAGGGGATAATTTATGACAACAGGCGTTCAAGGGAATCAGTCAGATCCAAGCGCTTTAGCAGCCCAGCTTGCGCAAACACAAGCGAATAGCACAGCAAATAACCAGCAAGCAGCTAACAAACAAGGTATTCAAGAGCAAGCTGCTGGAGGATTCGAAGATCTCATTAATGAAGCATCCGATGATAGCGGGGTGCGTTCTACTAAAAAAGCAAGCACAAATAAAGCAAGCTCCTCCAACAAAGCAAATAAAACCAATTCTACTTCGCAAAGCTCAGCAGCATCGTCCGCTTCTACTATATCTGCATCTACTGGTTTATCTGCGACACAGATTATTCGTGACGCAAGTGGTATCCGTGATGATGGAAGTGCCTCTCTCCCTAGTCCTCACTCCCCAACTGTGAATGGCGTGGTACTCAAAAAAGGTATGGGGACCCTTGCGCTCATGGGCTTGATCATGAGCATGTTAGCGCAATCCAATGCGGAGTCTTGGTCTATGCAGTTTCAAATGCAGAACCAAAACTTACAAATGCAAATGGAAATGGCGCCTCAAATAGGAAATGCTATCCGACAACAAGCCGAGCATCAAGCAGCGGCAACAGAACTACAAGCCAAGCAAAGTATGATCAGCGGGATCGTCAACACAGTTAGCTTTACTATATCTGTACTAGGAGGAGTGCTTTCTGCTGCCAAGAGCTTAGGAGGACTAAAAAGCGCCTCCTTCAGCAGTGAAACTGCTTCTGGACTTAGCGGTGCAGCATCAACAGCAGCTAAAACAGCAACAACGGGAGCGTCAACAGCAGCCAAAGCGGCCGCTTCAGGCGCAGCAGAAGCTGCTGCTACAACTGCAGGTACTTTGGCTAAGAATATGTCTTCTCAAGCCTCTAGCGCATTTTCCAAAGCATTAAATTCTCCTGGTTGGAAAGAAACCGCATCAAGAGGACTCAATGTAGTTAAAGTACAAGGTCAGCGCGCCTTGGAATTTGGCGGCCGTGTCGTAAGCGGAGCTTTACAAGCAACTCAGCTATTACACGGTCTAACAGCTGGTATTGAGGGTATTGTTGGTGGAGTAATCGGAGTACAAGTTGCTGAACAGCAACGTTTAGCTGGTCAAGCAGAAGCTCGCGCTGAAGAATTAAAAATAATGGCTAACCTATTTGGGCAGTACGCAGGTCAAGCACAACAGCTACAAGAGCAAAGTGCCCAAGCTATCCGAGAAGCGCTACAAACATTGGAACAGATCGCCAACTCCCAACTACAAACAACCGCTGCGATTTTCAGTTAATCAACGACTCTATTACCATAATCTTGAGAAAAGGTCTTTTGTTCTCACGGGCAAAAGACCTGTTTTATTGTTCCCTAAACAATATACCCTTGTCGGAATTCCTCGTGATAGATCAATCGGCATCCCACTACCATGCAGGCAACAGCAATACATAAGCTTGCTGATATAGGCTCCCCTAATAACCACCATCCATAGAAAGAAGAGAAGAAAGGCATCACTAAATTACAGAACGATAGGAATGTCGAAGAGAACTTACGCAATAACCTTGCATATAAATTATAGCAAATAAGGTTCGATACGATCACCATAGCTAGAATCGCCTGTAAAAAACTACCCCAGTTTACAACTGGCGTAGGATTCCAGGGTTCTACAAAGAACGAATGAACTAAAGAAGCCCCTCCGGCCAACAACATCGCATACGCATTAATCACAATCACAGATAGCGAAGCTGACTGTTTCTCTAATTTGCGCAATAAGGTCCAACCATACGCACCTGCAGCCGTAGCAGATAATAAAAGAAATTCAGGTAATCCAATCTGCCAACACCCAAAAGGCTCCCCTCCCCCTAAAGAAAGGTATGTAATGTAGCTCACTAACCCCAGGCCTAACCCTAAAATCTTCTTGGATGTGACAGTCTCTCTCAATTGTACATAAGAGAAAAAGGCAGAAACAAATGGTGATAATCCATAGATGAAACATGCCTTTGCCGCACTTAAATGCAATAAACCTCTGAATTCACAAACATTCGCTACATAAAAACCAACAAAAGATAGCAAAGAAATGGATAAGAACTCGCTTTTTGACAGGACAAGGGATTTTCTCTGTATGCAAGCAATCCCTGCTAAAACTCCCCCAGCGATGAGCATCCGACTCCCTGTAGCAAATAAGGGACTAGACGAGTCCATGGCTAATTTGCTTAAAGCAAATGAAGACGACCAGATAAAAGCATTAATGAAAATCCAGATAACAGCCATGCGTCATATCCCCCGATACTTGAATTGGCTGTACTAGAATACTCCTCTGCGGGATTTTCTTTGGATGTTAAAATTTTTTATTTCTCTTTCTAGATGCGGAATACGTTTCAGATTTGTGTGTTTCATGTTATGATTTTAGCAGCATCGGCCTGTGTGTCACATAGAAGAAAAAATTTTTTGACTCACTGATGTTGCCGAAGGCAGAATTATTTTTGGAGGACCTATGATCCACATCATTTGTGATGAGAAAAAATTTGAATTACCAAAAGGTTCTACAGCAGCAGATTTCGCCAAAACCATGAACGAATCTTCTAACTTTGCTGGGGTACTGATCAATGACAGCTTGCGTGATCTAGGCACCCAATTAACCGATGGTGATGTGGTTCGCTTTGTTTCCTCCTCTGATTCTGAAGGTAGAGAAATATTTTTACATACTTCCGCTCACTTGTTGGCTCAAGCCGTATTACGCCTCTGGCCTAATGCAAAGCCTACAATTGGTCCAGTTATTGAGCAGGGTTTCTATTACGATTTTGCAGACTTAGCTATCACAGCTGATGATTTTCAAGCGATTGAAGATATGGTTGCACAGATCGTAAAAGAGCAACACCAAGTATCGCGCAGTGAGTTCGCTTCGAAGCAAGAAGCTTTGGATTACTTCGCAGACAATGCTTTTAAAGTTGAGCTCATTCGCGAGATGCCAGAAGACGGGGTGATTTCCGCCTACCGCCAAGGAGAGTTCATTGACCTTTGCCGCGGCCCTCACTTACCGTCTGTAGCTCCTGTAAAAGCATTTAAAGTGCTGAAAACATCCGCTGCTTACTGGAGAGGAGACCCTAACCGGGAATCTTTAGTCCGTATTTACGGAATTTCCTTCCCAACAAACCAAGAACTACAGGACTACCTGAACTTCTTGGAAGAAGCAAAACAAAGGGACCATCGAGTTTTAGGCGCGAAGTTAGATCTGTTTTCTCAGCAAGATTGTTCTGCAGGGATGCCTTTCTTCCATCCTAGAGGTATGGTGATTTGGAATGCCTTGTTGGATTATTGGAAACGTTTGCACCTTCTTTCAGGTTACCAACAAATCCAAACACCCCAACTCATGCACCGTCGCCTTTGGGAAATCTCAGGACACTGGGAAAACTACAAAGAAAATATGTACACCTTACAGCTTGAAGATGAGGACTATGCGATCAAACCAATGAACTGTCCCGGATGCATGCTGTATTACAAAACCCACCTGCATAGCTATAAGGAGTTTCCTTTACGTATTGCAGAACTTGGTCACGTACACCGTCATGAAGTCTCAGGAGCTTTATCTGGGCTTATGCGCGTACGTACGTTCCACCAGGATGATGCGCACGTATTTCTAACTCCTGAGCAAATAGAAGAGGAGATCCTAAATATTCTTAGACTCGTTTCCGAGCTCTATGGCACGTTTGGGTTGTCCTATCACTTAGAGCTCTCCACACGCCCTGAATCAGGAACCATTGGTAGTGATGAGCTTTGGGATTTAGCAACGCAGGCTTTAGAAAGAGCTTTGATTAACTCGGGTGCTCACTTTGTTGTAAGCCCAGGAGAAGGAGCTTTTTACGGTCCTAAGATTGATATCCACGTTAAGGATGCCATCAATCGGACTTGGCAATGTGGTACGGTACAATTGGATATGTTCCTACCGGAACGCTTCCAATTGGAGTACACCAATGCACAAGGTGAGAAAAGTGTACCAATTATGTTACATAGAGCTTTGTTCGGGTCTATCGAACGATTCTTGGGAATTTTAATTGAGCATTTCAAAGGTAAATTCCCTCTATGGTTGAGCCCTGAACAAATCCGTATCATTACGGTAGCTGATCGCCATGAGCCTCGCGCTCGAGAATTAGAGCGTCTCTTTATGGAACAAGGCCTAATTGTCTCGGTTGATAGTTCTAGCGAATCTGTCAGCAAGAAAATCCGCAATGCGCAAAACATGCAAGTGAACTACATGATTACGCTTGGGGATCGTGAGATAGAAGAAGGTTCCTTGTCTGTACGTTCTCGAGATAATCGCGTAATAAGCGGCCTCTCTCTAGAAAGCTTCTTGAACAAAATTTTGGAAGAGAAAAACTCATTGAGTTTAGCCTCTCTTCTGTAGCACTTTTGCCGTGTAGGGAAACCTACACGGTTCCCTTATTTTTCATATTTTCAATATTTACACATTCTTCTAACATCAAAGCGCGTCTGACAGGACGATACATGGCTTTTTGTCTCACTGCAATAATACTTGCACATTAAGAAGAACTCGCCACAATGAAGCAATAGAAGACTTCCGCTATCATTTGGTAGTCTTATGTAATTTCCAATCTTCTATTATACATAAAGGAGTCCCAGAGCGTTGATCGAGCAATCGAAATACCGCTTGTCATCATGAAAACCATCGTTGTAAATAGTTTTAAAGGGGGCACAGCCAAAACCTCTACTACCTTACATTTAGGCGCAGCGTTAGCACAGTATCACCAAGCTCGGGTATTATTAATCGATTTTGATGCACAAGCGAATTTAACTTCTGGACTAGGCTTGGATCCAGATAGTTATGATAGCTTAGCTGTTGTTTTGCAAGGCGGGAAAGATATTCGTGAGGTTATTCGCCCTATTTTAGACTCGGGATTAGACTTAATCCCTGCTGATACATGGTTGGAGCGTGTGGAGGTGTCAGGCAGTTTAGCCGCTGATCGCTATTCTCATGAAAGACTCAAACATATTTTGCAAGGAATCGAGCATGAGTATGATTTTGTAATTATTGACACACCACCATCGTTGTGTTGGTTAACAGAATCCGCTCTGATCGCAGCACAGTACGCTCTAATCTGCGCAACCCCAGAATTTTACAGCGTAAAAGGACTTGAGCGTTTGGCTACTTTCATTCAAGGGATCTCCTCACGCCATCCTCTGAATGTACTGGGTGTTGCCCTTTCCTTTTGGAATTACCGCGGGAAAAACAATCAGGCTTTCACAGAGCTGATCCAAAAAACCTTCCCTGGCAAGCTTCTGAATACAAAGATTCGTCGCGACATTACTATTTCCGAGGCTGCGATTCATGGTAAGCCTGTCTTTTCTACAGCACCATCTGGACGGGCGTCTGAAGATTATCTCAATTTAACAAAAGAACTTTTAGGTTTGTTAAGAGAAATTTGATACGCTCTCTATCTTGTCAAAGAGGTCCTTATGAGCAATCTCAAGTCTTTATTAGAAAGCCGGTTTAAGAAAAACTCACGAGACAAAATGGAGTCTCTCACTCGTCAACGACTGGAAGGAGAGCTCTCCCCTTTTTTTGGCGTTTCTCAAGTCCGCTTATCTGACCAAGAAGAGAATAAACTTCGTGAACTTTTAGAAAACTATGTTCTAGATGCTCAGGTCCCAGAACAAGATTTTTATACCCTTAGCCATCTGTCTGCACAGGTAAAACAAATTCATCATCAGGCTGTTTTGTTACATGGGGAGCGCATTAAAAAAGCCCGTGATCTTCTTAAAAAGTATCGTGAAGGGGCTTTTTCTGCATGGCTGCTACTGACTTACGGGAACCGGCAAACTCCTTATAATTTTTTGATGTATTATGAGCTCTTTTCTCTTCTCCCTGAATCTTTGAAAATAGAAGCCGAGAAGATGCCTAGACAAGCAATTTATACGCTGGCTGCACGTCAAGGACCTCAAGAAAAGAAAGAGGATATCATCCGCAACTACCGAGGCGAAAGCAAAGTAGAAATGTTGGATATTATCCGTAAAGAATTCCCCTTAGTAGCTTCTGATCGTCGACAAACTCCCGCTTCAAAGCAAGCTTTAGCCTTGTTAATTAAAGGCATTCGCTTGTTAAATAACACTTCCGAGCTCCCTATCGAAGATCTAGAAATTCTAGAAAAGTGTCTGCTCAAACTACAGAAAATTAAAATGCGCAACACTCCTAAAGGCACTGCCCAATAGGAATGGGAGAAAAGCAAGACTTAGTCCAACAAAGATCATTCGAGTTTCCGTATAATCTCTTGTCCGAAAACTGATAGTCGATGATAATCAGCCTCATATTACGGGAAGACGAGTAGACTCGTCCCCCCATGGCAATCTTCTCTCACACAGAAAGGTATTCCTTATGACAGCAGAGTCAAAAACCCTAGTACTCGAAGATAACGTCTTTCTTCTTCTTGAAGGGAATCTGAAACGTATTTTTGCTACTCCTATTGGCTACACAACATTTCGGGAATTTCAAAATATCGTCTTTAATTGTGCAAATGGCCAACAAGAAATGGCGAACTTTTTCTTTGAAATGCTGATCAATGGCAAGTTGATACAGACTTTATCTCCTAATCAAAAACAAGCTGCTCAGACATTAATAGCGGAATTTATGGTTCCTATTCGTGTAGCGAAAGATATCCATGAGAGAGGAGAGTTCATCAATTTTATTACCTCTGACATGCTAGCTCAACAAGATCGCTGCATTTTCTTAAACCGCCTTTCTCGCGTTGACGGTCAGGAATTCTTGCTCATGACAGACGTGCAAAATACCTGCCATTTGATCCGTCATTTATTAGCGCGGTTATTAGAAGCACAAAAAAATCCTGTAGGGGAAAAAAACCTACAAGAAATCCAAGAAGATGTGCTTTCCTTACAACGCCATTTTGATGAGATTGTTAAAGCCATCAACTAATTATTTGGTAGACAACCCTTTTGCTTGGAATGGCTTATCATAATAAGGCCTCTGAAAGAAAGGGTTTCTTCTTTTGAGATTGTATACACTTTTCAACCATTAGCAGCTTTATTTGCTTATCTTGCCTACCAAATTGGCAATTTTTTCTTTAATATTGTCGTTTTGTTTCCGAACAATTACTATCTATGTGTATTCAAAAATAAATATTTCATAACTAAGAATGTTATAAAACTATCTCCCAACATACTTGCAGTTGGGTAATTTACGATCAGGGTGCTTATTATTTATGAATAGAAAAAAGCGTGTGCTAACAGGTGATCGACCTACAGGGAAGTTACACCTAGGCCACTGGGTAGGATCTATCAAAAATCGTCTTGCTCTGCAGGATAATCCTAATTACGAATGCTTTTTCATCATCGCAGATCTACATACCCTTACGACGAAAATGCGTAAGGAAGAGGTGTTAAGTGTAGATCAGCATATCTATGAGGTCTTAACTGACTGGCTTAGCGCAGGCATTAACCCTGAGAAATCTACTATTTATTTGCAGTCAGCGATTCCTGAAATTTATGAACTGCATCTGATTTTTTCTATGCTCTTGCCTATTAACCGTGTTATGGGCATCCCCAGTTTGAAAGAGATGGCTCGTAATGCTGCGATTGATGAAAGCAGCCTCTCATATGGGTTAATCGGCTACCCTATTTTGCAAAGTGCGGATATCTTGAGTGTGAAAGCTGATGTAGTTCCTGTAGGCAAAGACAATGAAGCCCATATTGAACTGACACGAGACGTAGCCCGACAATTTAACCGTTTATATGGGGCGATCTTCCCTGAACCCGATGTCCTGCAAGGGGATCTGACCTCTTTAGTAGGGATTGATGGTCAAGGGAAGATGAGTAAGTCTGCTAATAATGCCATTTATCTCAGTGACGATGAAGCAACGATACGCGAAAAAGTTCGTAAGATGTATACAGATCCTAATCGCATTCATGCGACAACTCCAGGACGCGTAGAGGGCAATCCTTTGTTTATTTATCACGATCTCTTTAACCCCCATAAGGAAGAGGTGGAAGAGTTTAAAGCACGCTACCGCCAAGGCTGCATTAAAGATATCGAAGTGAAGAATAGGCTAGCGGAAGAACTGATTGCTTTTCTGAAGCCTTTTCAAGAAAAGCGTCAAGAACTAGCTAGACAGCCGCTCTTACTACAAGAGGCCCTGCAGCAAGGGACGGAGCGCATGCGTAGCATTGTCAAACAAACCATGGAAGAAACGCGAGAAGCTTTAGGCTTAAGCCGCAAATGGCATGCTTTACTTGCTTCTCAACAATAATGAGAAGTATATGGATTTCACTCTCCGGGCTCCTTTTTCTCCCTGTGGCGATCAGCCCGATGCCATTGCAAAGCTAGAAAAAGGAGTCAAGGATGGCGTCCCTGCCCAGGTTCTGTTGGGAACAACAGGATCTGGGAAGACTTTCACTATCGCTAATGTAGTTGAACGAATCAACCGCCCAACATTAGTCTTAGCCCATAATAAAACACTTGCCGCACAGCTTTATCAAGAATTCCGTGAGTTCTTTCCTGATAATGCTGTTGAATACTTCATCTCCTATTACGATTACTATCAACCTGAAGCCTATATAGCTCGTAGTGATACATATATTGAAAAAAGCTTACTGATCAATGACGAGATTGATAAGCTCCGGTTGTCTGCAACACGTTCTATTCTCGAGCGTCGTGATACCCTGATTGTATCCTCTGTCTCTTGTATCTATGGTATTGGTTCCCCTGAACACTACCTTTCCATGACGCTAGAGCTAGAAGTTGGGAAGGAGTACCCCCGGCAAGAGTTGATCTCAACATTAGTCAAAATGCATTATCAGGCTTCTCCTGTGATGCAAAGGGGAACCTTCCGCGAACAAGGTCGTGTTGTGGATATCTTCCCTGCTTATGACAATTCACAGGCCGTACGTCTAGAATTTCTCCATGATACGCTCGTTTCTATCGACTATAGCGATCCTATTACGATGATTCCCGTGAGCACAACTTCCTCTCTTACTTTATATCCAGGGTCTCACTATGTCACACCAGAAAGCATTCGCGAACAAGCAGTTCGTTCTATCCAAGCAGAACTAGAAGAACGTCTTGCCTTTTTCGAAGGACGCCCTATTGAACAAGATCGCTTGTTCCACAGGACCGTGCATGATATTGAGATGATCAAAGAAATTGGGTTTTGCAAAGGCATCGAAAATTACTCCAGACATTTTACAGGAACAGCTCCAGGAGAACCTCCAACCTGTTTATTAGACTACTTCCCCGAAGATTTCCTGCTTGTCATAGATGAATCCCACCAAACGCTACCTCAGATTCGTGCTATGTATCATGGGGATCTATCCCGTAAACGTTCTCTTGTTGAATATGGGTTTCGTTTACCATCTGCTTTTGATAACCGCCCGTTAACCTATGCAGAAGCACAAAAATACTTCCGGCATGTGATTTATGTCTCTGCTACTCCGGGAGAGACAGAATTACAATTAAGCCAAGGGCATGTTGTAGAACAAATCCTACGCCCTACAGGCATTCCAGATCCCCTACCGGAAATCCGCCCTGCAACAGGACAAGTTGATGATCTGTTAGAAGAAATTCGTAAACGCCTGGCTTCTGGTGAAGAGAGAATTCTCGTTATTTCAATTACCAAAAAATTAGCTGAAGAAATTGCTAGTTTCCTCATAGAGCTAGATATTGCAGCTGCCTATCTTCACTCTGGGATAGAAACAGCAGAAAGAACTCGTATATTAGCTGACTTAAGACAGGGACATATTCATGTGCTAATTGGAGTGAATTTACTTCGAGAGGGCATTGATCTACCCGAGGTGTCACTGGTTGCTATTTTAGATGCAGATAAAGAAGGGTTCTTACGTAGTACCTCCTCTCTTATTCAATTTTGTGGGCGGGCAGCAAGGAACGTGCAAGGATCGGTTATTTTTTATGCAGATCATATCACCAACTCTATTGAACAAACCTTACAAGAAACAAAAAGGCGCCGACAAATACAGCTCGATTATAATCAAAAACATCAAATCACCCCTAAGCCTATTGTCAAAGCTGTATTAGCCAATCCTATCCCCCAAGAGAAGAAAAAATCCCTCGCCAAGCTCCCTGAGCTTTCTAAACAAGATTTAGAAACAACGATTCAAGAATACGAAAAACGTATGTTACAGGCTGCAGAGGCATTTCGCTTTGATGAAGCAGCTCGATACCGCGATTTGCTACAAGAAGCAAAAAAACACTTACTCGATTCGCATTGAAAACAAATATAAACTAAACAACAATGCTGAAAAAAGTTACCGGGCTTTCCACCCGAAGGTCTTAAAAAAAAGGGGTGGTAGCCAGTATCAACCTACATTCACTGCTATTGGAAGAAAGGAGCCCATGCATGTTTGATGCTGTTATTTCTGATATTGAAGCTAGCGAGATCTTAGATTCCCGAGGCTGCCCAACAGTTCATGTAAAAATGATCACGGATACAGGAGTTGTCGGCGAAGCAAGTATCCCTTCAGGAGCTTCTACAGGGAAAAAAGAAGCCTTAGAACTGCGTGATGAAGATCCTACTCGATATCACGGGAAGGGAGTTTTAAAGGCTATTCAAAATATCGAAGAGATCATCCTCCCTGCGATACAAGGTTACAGTGTTTTTGACCAAGTGATGATTGATAGTATCATGTTAGAGGCAGACGGCACTCCTAACAAAGAGAAATTAGGAGCAAACGCGATCTTAGGTGTTTCATTAGCACTGGCGAGAACAGCGGCGACGGCTGCCCGCATGTCTTTGTACCGTTACATTGGAGGCTGCTTCGCTTATATGCTCCCTTGCCCCATGATGAATCTAATCAATGGCGGGATGCATGCAAATAACGGCTTACAATTTCAAGAGTTTATGATTCGCCCAATAGGCGCAGATTCTATGGAAGAAGCTGTGCGCATGGGCACACAAGTCTTTCATAGTTTGAAGAAAATCTTACATGATAAAGGCCTCACCACTAACGTGGGTGATGAAGGGGGTTTTGCTCCTGCCCTAGGGTCTAATGCAGAGGCTTTAGATCTTCTTATGCAGGCAATTGAGAAAACAGGTTATACACCAGGTGAAGACATTTCCCTAGCTCTTGACTGCGCTGCATCTTCTTTCTTTGACTCGGATAAACGTTTATATGCAGGGAAAACAGCCCAAGAGCAAGTAGCCATTCTTGCTGACCTATGTAACCGTTATCCTATCGACTCTATCGAAGATGGGTTGGCGGAAGATGATTTTGAAGGATGGGCCTTACTCACAAAAGAATTGGGAGAAGACATTCAGCTAGTTGGGGATGACCTTTTCGTCACGAATCCTACACTCATCGCTGAGGGAATCAGCCAAGGCCTGGCCAATGCCGTTCTGATTAAGCCTAACCAAATTGGTACACTGACAGAAACAGCAGAGGCAGTTCGTTTAGCTCAAACGCATGGTTATACAACAATTCTATCTCATCGTTCCGGAGAAACAGAAGACACAACAATTGCCGATTTAGCTGTTGCCTTTGGCACTGGCCAGATTAAAACGGGTTCCCTATCTCGCTCAGAAAGAACCGCTAAATATAACCGCCTTATGGCTATTGAACATGAATTAGGATCTCAGGCTGCCTTCCAAGATTAGCTACGATCCTTTTCATGAGAATATGGGGGACTCTTGCAGAATAATCCTTAGAAGATTACAAAACGGGGTGATACAAATTAATTTCATAGACATCTCTTGCAAGAGTCCCCTGTATGATTCCGTTCACAAGAACTATAGGCTATCGTTTATGGTTGGCTTGCATAGCTGCTGTAACGATTCCGCTAGGAATCAATATCATTCTTCTTAACATCAAACAGTATCGCTCAACGCTAGAGTCTACCTATGCGGCATTGGAAGAAAATGCTTTAGTGAAGGTGGATACGCTATCGCAAATTGTTCCCCTGAACGTGGATATCCTCAAGCTCTTCACGGAAGTGCTCGACCTTGATATCGAGATGCCCCAAGCCCCCGATATCAACTTGAGTAATAAGATCAAAGACATGTTCGGTTCTACCTATGAAGAGATTTCTTTAACAACGCTTTCTCCAGAAGGGAAATACACCGTCATTGCCTCTAATAGGCTAGAGGCTATAGGGCAAGATTATACCTCTAAAATTACCCTCGCTCCTTTATCTGCTTTCTATGCCACACTAAAACAATCAGCTTCCACATTAGATGTCTTTACCGTTATACAAATCAATATCTTTGATGTGCGCTCTCATAAACCCATCGGAGCCCTATACACGACATTTAATGCGGAACAAGTCTTAGATAACCTTTTCGAACCTTCTCAAAATTATCTAAAAACGAAAACAGCCCTCATTGCAAAAAACGGTCTTATCCTTAAAGCATCAGACCCAAATATACAGATGAGCTCTATCTTCAATGCACCCTTTACGAGTTTCTGTAATACATTCTTAGATGACACCCCTTGCCCTGAAGAACTACTACAACAACCGACCATCCTTCATGCCACTCCCAAAGGAGGACATTCCTATACCTTTAAGGTTCATGATAAAGAGATGTGGGGTTATCTACGTGAAGTCCCTAATATGGATTTTTACATTCTTACCTACATCGCTTTTGATGATGTCTTTCGCTCTCTCTTTCAACGAACAGTATTATACCTTGCCTATTTCGCCTGTATTCTATGCGGAGGTATAGCTGTATACGTCATTGCAAAACGTCTTACAAAACCAATTCGACAACTTGCAACAGTGATGATTGCAACAAGAAAAGATATTCACCATCCCTACCAAAAAGACCCGTTAGGATTTGAAGTAAATCGATTAGGGGAGATCTTTAACTCTATGGTGAATAATCTTATGGAGCAACAAGCTCTAGCAGAAAAACACCATTCTATTAAAGAAAACGCTCAAAAAACACTCCAACTTGGAGAACAAGCGCAGCAAAGCCTATTACCCCATACGCTTCCCTACTACCCAGGGACAGAAATCGCAAAAGCCTATATCCCTGCTATTACTGTCGGCGGTGATTTCTTTGATGTTTTTGTCTTAGGAGAAGGAGAACAGGCGAAATTATATTTAATCGTTGCTGATGCCTCTGGAAAAGGTGTGAACGCATGTGGATATTCTCTCTTTCTCAAAAACATGCTCCGCACCCTATTAGCAGAAATCCACTCTTTAAAAGAAGCTATTGATAGAACTGCTACACTCTTTTACCACGCGACACAATCATCAGGGATGTTTGTAACCTTATGTGTTTACCGCTACTCGTATGCGACGAATACAATGGAGTACTATTCCTGTGGTCATAACCCCGTATGTTATGTAAAACCTGATAATCAGGTTTCCCTCCTCCGGCATCCTGGAATGGCTCTCGGGTTCCTACCTACCCTTCCTGATGTGGAGACTACTTCCTTTCAGCCTACTCCAGATTCCCTATTTGTCTTGTATTCAGATGGAGTCACAGAAGCGCATAACGCCTTCTCAGAAATGTTTGGGGAAGAACGCCTCATACAGGTTCTAGCTACCCTTCCTAATAACGATGCGGAAAGTGTTAAACACACCTTGATGCTGGCTTTGAAATCGTTTGTGGGTGGCCATGAACAATATGATGACATCACACTACTGATCCTCAGGCTAACGCCGCCTCCCATTACAACACAAACCGTCTAACACCGCCATTTATAACTATAGATGCTTTTTTTCATAGAAGTGTTGAAAACAAATACCTGCTAAACAACAATGCGAAAAAAGTGAATAGGCTTTCATCCCACACCAGACGTCGTGGGTTTCCCCGCCCACAAATCATAATTCATTTATGAGACAAACTTTTACCAAACGCATTCTCTTTTTCTTATTTTTGGTCATCCCTATTCCACTGATTTTAAATCTGGTTGTCCTATCTGTTTTTTCTTTCTCAACTGTAACGACTAATTTGATGCAGACGTTACTAACAAAATCTTCTGATTTTGGCTTAGAATTTGAAAAGAAACTCTCTATCCATAGGTTATTTCTAAAACGACTAGCTAGCACCTTTGCTTTAAAAGGGCAGATGGTCAATGAAAAAACCTTTTACGCGGAAGCCTTTAGCGAATTACAAACTCTTTCTGATGCAGAGGTTTCTTTATGTTGGCTGTCACCATCAGAGGATAGGATCTACACAAAATATTCAGGGCAATCGTTTATTCAAAACTTACAACAATATCCTGAGATAAGAAAACAACTGTATCAATATGCAGGGAAAACAGGGATTCTCACCTTCCCAACTCCACAACCGGAGCATTTCCTGGTCATTGTCGAAAACATAGGCACACTTAACTCTTCCGGTAAGAACGCGGGGACGCTCGTAGCGTTCTACCCTATGAACTCCTTAAAACAGGATTTAATCCGCTCGAAATACTTTGAAAAAGAGCATATCTGTTGTGTAAACCAAGCTGGGGATGTGTTATTTGCCTCCGCTCCTTTCTTAACAGAATGTAAATTCTCTGCTCACTTACCCAATCTGCCGGAGCTTTCACCGCAAAAGCCTAATGTCACCATTCAATTCGCTCCCAAAACGCTACATACTCCTAACCTCCTCAGCATGCAGATACAAAATAAAACGTACCTCGGCCTGCTTCTGAATGTCCTGCCCATAGAAGGCACTTATACCTTAGCGTTAGTCCCTTATTCGACATTTATCTTTCAAGCTTTGTTATTACCTATCAATGTTACACTCTTTTACGCTATTGCCTTTTCTCTTATGATTTGGGTGTTATCCAGATTTAATAAAAAACTCCATACACCAATACAAGAACTCATCACGTGTATGGAAGCGACATGGAGGGGCAACTACCAGCTGCGCTATGAACCACAGCCCTACGGATATGAAATCAACGAGCTGGGGAATATCTTTAACATTACCCTTCTCCTTCTTCTTAACTCTAAAGAGAAAGCAGAAGTAGAGCTTGTCTCAGGCAGCCACCTGCAAAAGGAACTTGATATTCTATCTTCATTACAACAAGAGTTGCTTAGACCATCCTTTCCCTCTCTTGACTACTTACATTTTGCTATACATCCCCTACAATCCAAACAGCTGATTGGACAATTTTACGGCTGGCAAACAACAGAAAACTCCTTTCTTAGCGTATTCGGGTTAACAGGAGATTCAGGTCTGCCTTCCTATCTTTATGCTCTTTCTGCGCGGAGTTTATTTTTAACCTACGCATCCTTGTACGACTCGATTGAAGAAATCGCAAAGAAAACAAATGAAACGTTTTATGCTTCTATCAAAGGCAATGATGCCTCTGTTTCCCTAACTTGTATGCAGTATTCCGTACACACACGGACTTTGTCTTTATTTTCTATAGGAGAAACACCCCCTGCTGTATTTTTAAAACACGATCAGCAATGGTTTCACCTCTTCTCTCCATCTACACAAACGATTTTCTCTGGAGATATCCTAGTCTTAGTCACAGGAGATCCTCTTTTATCTACAATCTTAAGTGAGTTACCGATCAATGATTTACTGCAGGATTCCCTACACCCTTTAGACTCACAAAACCTATCTGACCTGATTGCTCATATGCTCAATGAAGCTGCTCCTGAATCTGAAGGATCTCTCTATAGCTTTATTTTCACCTAATCATGCCGATCAAAGACTCCTTCTAACAGCACAAACAAAGAGCTATTGCCCGGCAAACCTATTCATGTTAAAGGAAAAAGGAGGTTTTTTTGAGAGATACGCATGACTAGGCTAGATCAGGTTATTTTCGATAAACTGGTTCATCAACAATCCCTTTCTCCTGTTAACGAAAAACTGAATATGGAGGATATGCTCCCATTCCAAGCATATACCTCTCTACCTCTACAGTCTCCCTTAACAGCTAAGAACCTTGCGTTGGCGCGGAGAATCGCTAGTTATATCCTCCAAGAGAATGGGGATATTGACTTAAGAAAAGTCACAGAATGCATACACGGACTCTCTCAGAGCTTATATCCCATCAGCCCAGACCTTTATGAAGAAACCCCTTCTCGTGAACACCTGCTGCGCATGCTGCAGGCAATAAAAAATACGCCCCAAATTCAAGCTAGCTTAAAACGCCTATTTCTCCCTTCCTATACGGAAGTCATTCGCCTCATTCGTAATACCCTCGCATTACCAGAGCAAGAAACTCTTACTATTACACATGTAAGACAAGCCGTCCTTGTTGCTTTATTTTCCTATCTCCGTCAGGATGTCAGCTCTTGTTTTGCCTCCGCTGTAGCTATCCTTATTCATCAAGAATATCCACACCTGTTTATCAAGGATATGGAGGATCTTCTTTCTCTAGGAAAGCTCACGCGTATTGTTGGAACGAAGGAAGTATCCGTTCCCTTTAACCTTTCTCCTAGTATTGGAGAACTCTTTAAACCCATTCGCGTGATGGATTTCTACCCGAATCCATTAACCTCCTTATCTACCTCTCCTGGATTACAAAAAGCCTGCCTAGCTGCAGGGCTTATTCAACCATTAGAAGATCCTCAAGAGCGCCTACAGGAGCTCCTCTCCCATGAGTTTCTTATGGAGGTCTGTCAACAACCATATGAAACAATTACAGTACAAAAAATCCTACAATCAACGTTACTTCACTACTATGGGATTTCTCTCAATCAGGTCTCTTCTTTTCTCTTACAAGAAGGCATGCGCAATAAAGATGCTGTCTTACTCAATTATGACTCCCCTGCAAATCAATCAACTAGACAGCGGGTTTGCTCCTACTTACATGCCTATGAACAAGCCATTGCTGCATTTACAAGCGATACACAGAACCCTCTCTTAAAAGCATGGGAATACACATTAGCTACCCTAGCAGATGCGAATAACCCTTCTACCCTTCACCACCTACAAACAGCTTTGGGTTGGGATGCAAGTCAAACAGATGGCTTACATGAGCTCATGCTGGCATTTGTTCAGGAGGAAATCACCCTAGCACAAGAACATGCTAGTAAATGCGAGCATACCTATCAGGAAGCACAGGCTCAACTCGCCTATGTAGAAAGCCGTATGCGCAGTCCTTTAAATGCTCAGGATAGTCAGATTTTATCCATGGACCATATTCGCTTCCGTCAAGAATTAAACCAAGCCTTGTATGACTGGAACGTAGCGCAAGAGAAGATAAAAAAATTACTGTCCTTACCTAACTTTTTCCTGTCTTTTTATGCAAAGACCCTTCCCTTGTATTTTAAAAGCTCATACGACGCATTCATCCAGGAATTCTCCACCCATTACGCCGATTCTCCTGCAGGCTTCCGCATTCTATTTACACATGGAAGAAGCCATCCGAATACATGGACGCCTATCTACTCTCTTCAAGAATTTATCCAAGCATTAGCGGGGTTCTTTTCCTCTACAGAAGAAGATCTTATGAGTAAGCACGGAGTTGTTGGCGTAGAACAGGAAGCCTCGGTGCTAGTGCATAGAATGATCTCTGCATTACACACGCACCGCTTTCAAGAAGCTACCATTACACGAATTCTCCAGGCTTATCAAGAGCCCCTCCCTGTAGATCCGTTAAACCACCTATCCCAAATCACCCACACCCCCTGGGTATATGTATCGGGTGGGAATCCCTCAACTTTAATTACCTACTATTTCGAACAGACAGAACCCATTACCTTACAAAAAAAACATCCTGAAAATGCTCATGAACTAGCAGCTTTCTTCACAGATGCACTGAAAGACCTTCCTGTAGGCATTAAACAGTATCTCAATGAAAATCAGCATAACCTGCTTGCCTCCTCTCCATCTCATGTTTTTTCTGTAATAGCGGGGTCGCCCCTATTTCTTCAGGCATGGGAGAATGACTGGTATAGCTATACATGGTTACGGGATATTTGGATCAAGCAAAACCAAGATTTTGTTCACGATAGCCTTCTTTCTCAGAGTGAGATTTACCAATTCATAAACAGCTTCTGCCAACGCAACCATATTGAGCATCTCTCTTCTGACTTTCATACGTTTTGTTCCGACCTGTCCCTCTCTCTACCTGAGCTATATGAAAAGGCATCGCATTTCTTCGCCACCTCTATATCAGGAGACCCGGTCGTACAAACACTCTTCCAAAACCGCCTTGCCCAGCACCTTATAGAAGAAACGCCCTATACAAATGAACAACAACTACCTATAACACTGGAGAATATCTTTTCCTATCTAGGTATTTCTTCAATAATGGCGTTTGAGAAATTACAACCATTGATAGAGTCTTATGTTCCAAAAATGGCTCTTATTTCCTCCCGCGAACTATACCAACTCTGCCTGGGATTACTCATGCATAGCTATGAAAAATTCTATATGGAAGAAGACCTAGCTCTGCGGTTAATAACCGCCATGCGATACCACAGGCTAAGCTATCCCGCACCCCTACTCTTTGGAGATAGCAATTGGGCTCAGACCTATTTTGGCTTTATCCTACACCCAGGGACAAAAGATATCGATCTGTGGGCTTTTAACTCCATAGGGTTAAAAGGAAGACCTATTGACAATATGACAATCTCCGTACAGCAGCCTTGGTCTCTTTATACAAATCCTATTGACTACGGCATGCCCCCGCCTCCCGGATACCGCAGTCACATGCCAAAAGGATTTTTCTAAACCTTAGTTTTCTTACAAAAAATCTTTTCAAAGATTTTTTTAAGAGTAAATTTAGCGACGGAGCGCCCCATAGCAGAAATGCTTTCTGTAAGAGGTAATTTTTTAGGGCAGACACGTACACAATTATGTGCTTGCCCACATCCTGCAATCCCATCCTCTCCCATTAAAGCCTGTAGACGGGATTCTTTCTGCTTATCTCCGGGATAGGTGTTAAAATAATGGGCTTGAGCAATAGCTGCAGGCCCTATAAATTTATGTCTTTGGTTAATCTGTGGGCATGATTCTGCGCAGCAGCCACATGACATACACTTAGATAATGTATACATCAGCTCTTGCTGTTCTTGCGTGACCTTTTCTCCAAAATGATCCCCATCTACTTCTGCAGCAACCCAACCTTGAATTTTTTCTAAATTATCAAACATAACAGAGCGATCTACAATTAGATCACGAACTAAAGGGAATTTCGTTAACGGTGCTAATGTAATCTCTCGTGAGCCTGTCGAATCTATATAATCCTTTATTAAGGCTGTGCAAGCCTGTCTAGGCACGCCATTAATCAACATAGCACAAGAGCCACAGACTTCCTCTAAGCATGCCTGTTCCCACACGACAGGATCCACTACTTCACCCTGCATGTTAACTGGATTCTTTTCGATTTCCATTAATGCACTAATGACATTCTCCCCTGGATGCAAGGGCAAGCAAAAACTCTCCCAGTATTGCCTCCCAGGAACACCGCGAAAGATTTTTAAAATAAAAAAATTCTCGTCATGCATAAGGACCTCGTCAGATTGGCAAGTGGATTTGGTCAGGGACATTGGCAAGTTCTATCTTCGTTGAAGATGCCGTTGTATAGTCTCTAAGGACAGGAGCTACATGCCTTGTGTCTACAGGTTTATATGTAATCTCAGGTTCATGGGCAGTATAGGTAGCTATGGTAGTTTTCAACCATTGTTCATCGTCTCTAGTTGGGAACTCCGGCTTATAATGCGATCCACGAAATTCATTACGAAGTAATGCTCCTTTTGTAATGGCTAAAGCAAGCTCCAGCATAGGCCCTAACTGACGAGCAAAATGGAATGTTTTGTTAACAAACTGTGATGAGTCATGGACAGAAACATGTTTTAAACGTTCTCGGTACTCTTTTAAGCGCTCTAAAGTTGCAGCTAGATCCTTATTATTCCGTTTTACCGTAACATTATTCACCATATCCTTAGCGATTTCTTCATGTAGACGGAAGACATTCTCTCCTTTCGTGCGGCGCAGTAAATCTTGAGAGAGTTCTTTCTCCTTCTGAAGAGCCCGCTGCACAGCTGTTGGTGATTTGACAGCGGCACCAAAAGCCTCTACAAAACGAGCAGCCTCATCACCAGCGACTAACCCAGCATATAGACAGGCAAGGAGAGAATTTGCTCCTAAACGATTCGCGCCGTGATACTGAAAGTCTGACTCACCACAATTAAAACAACCAAAGAGATTCGTCATCTGCCTGTATCGGTTATCTCTGTCTGGGTCATCAGCAGCGGGCCAGTCTACCCAAGCACCTCCCATAGAATAATGCACCGCAGGGAAAATTCTCATGGGTGTTTGCGCAGGGTCTTCCCCTGTAAACTTCTTATAGATATCTAAAACAGCATCGAGCTTGTGTAGCGTTTCCGGGGGAAGGTGCGTAACATCTAAATAAACCTCCATACCACCATGAATACCTAATCCCGCTTCACAAACTTGTAAAATAGCACGAGCTCCAACATCCCGGCTAACTAAATTCCCATAAGCAGGGTACATATCCTCTAGGAAATACCATGGCTCACCTGTTTTCCCACAAGGACGTAGGCTTCCATCTGGGAAGGCAATTTGCTTAGACGCATCACCAGGAACCCACACACGGCCACCCTCTCCTCGCACAGACTCTGAGATCAAGCGAAGCTTATCAATACCAGGAATGGCAGTAGGGTGGATTTGCACAAACTCTGGATTTGCATAGGCCATCCCCTGCATGAACAGCCTCCCATTAGCAGCACCAGTACATAACGTAGAGTTGGTAGACATCTTAAACAACACGCCCAGCCCACCTGTAGCGATAATCACAGCGTCAGCTGTCAGCGCCTCTAAACGATGGTTAAAGAGATCCATCAAGACAACACCACACGCCCTCCCCTCATCATTCAAAATCAAACGGACAAATTCATGGTTTTCCCTTTTGACAACCTTCCCCTCTGCTTCCCTCCTTCGTACCTGCTCATCTAATGCATACATGATTTGCTGGCCTGTAGAAGCTCCACAAAAGACAGTTCTATGATATAACGTCCCACCAAAACGGCGAGCATCCAGAGAGCCGTCCTTAGTACGGTTAAACGGACAACCAAACTTATCTAACATACGAATAATACGTGGCGCTGTAAGACACATTTCTAAAACAGGCGGTTGATCTGCTAAGAAGTCCCCACCTTTAATCGTATCGTAAGCATGCAAGTAAGGAGTGTCTTCTTCTCCTTTTAAATTCAAAGCGGCGTTAATCCCCCCCTGAGCACATACGGAATGGGAACGTTTTACCTTTGTGATCGAAAGCAATTCAACTTTAACACCGCGGTCTGCTAGCTGCATAGCTGCTGCTAACCCAGCTAAACCACCTCCAACAACAATCACGGAACTTTGAGCCTTCATGTTTCCTCGCAAAAGCCTCCTAATAAGTAAGAGAGTGAACTCCGTCTCCTATCTCTTGACACCATGCAATCCTAAGTAACGTACAATCCATACAACATTCCCTTAAGAGGTTATGGCCTGCACGCTTCCATAATATAAATTCCAAATCACGCTGATCCCCATGCTAGCAACGACTACAGCAGCACAATAACACAGGATCCGCAACCAAGTGAGGTAGCGATGTGAACAAAAAATCCCCCACCGTGAACAACATGTCCATAACCCATTAAAACCATGGAAAGCAGCAAAAAGAACAAATAGAGAGTAAAAAATAGCCGTCCATAATGACCCTAGAGAATCCCGCACCGCATAAAGAAAGGCGATACCTGCCTTAGGGGCTAAAATATAACTTTTTGCTGCAACTAAACGCGAAGCGTCCTTCCCAGTTACGTCTTGAAGGGCAATACTAGGGAAAAGGTCTGAAGAGAAATTAATCACCAACCCTTCTGATTGACCCCGAGTTAAAATAGAAAATCGTTCCGGTTGGAAAGCTACAGCATAATAATGCTGCCCTTGTACCTCTACATGTAATGGGTAGTGAACAAAACGAAATTGCACAACATGGACGATCAATCCTAATAGTAAAAACCATGCTGTTCGTCTTTGCCAGGTATAGGCTAGGTTCCTTGCGTAATGTAAAGCGGGTTTACTTCCATCTGTGGTTCCAGAATTACACTCAGCACAAAATAAATAATATATCCCTATACAGGTATGTAAAAGGAACGGTGCCGCTAAACAACAGATTTCTACAAAGACCAGCCCTGGGACTCGGTGGAACTGGTTAACCATGGCAATAAACCATTGCCCCTGCTTGAAATAAGAAGAAGCTAACATATTTGTGAACAAATGTTCACAGAGGAATAAAGAAAATGCAACCCCCGATAAGGAATGCACTACTCGAAGAGCAAATTGCAAGTAACGTCGCACAACTACAGAAACAACCATTATGATTCCCTTTCTTGACATACAGGCATTCTTGCAAAGAATTTCCTATATAGGACACAACCTGCAACTTATCTATGACAGATCTTTTCCAGTCAATACGGTTCCCATCCTCAACGGCGTCTTTCCTAACTGTGTTACTGATCATGTGGTAGAAGCTGAGCACAACGTTCTCAGACTGATCCCACATGCATACTTATCCATGAATTCTTAAAAACCGCAGGGTATTCTGCAGAAACATCTCCGCACAGGCCTCAACAGGAAGTTTTTTTATCCCTGCTATGACTTCCAAGGTTTTTGCAATATAGGCTGGTTCATTACGCTTCCCTCTGAATGGAGTAGGAGCAAGAAACGGAGCATCTGTTTCTAATAGCAAATGCTCCATAGGCAATTGCGCAAACATCTCCCGTAAATCCGCTGCATTTTTAAATGTGGCAATCCCACTGATTGATACAAACCATCCTCTGGCAATCAGCTCCTGAGCCTCTTCCTGCGTGCCTGTAAAACAATGCAACATACCTGGCACAGCCGTTTTTTCTCGACAATACCATTGATCTAAAATGGAAAAGAAATCATTAAACGCTCCTCTACAGTGCACCACGAGAGGTAAGGAGGTTTCTAAAGCCAATTCTAAATATGTCCTTAAAACTTCCTGCTGTCGTGCTTTTTCTGCCTCCGATTGGATACACAAATAATCCAAGCCAACTTCTCCGATAGCGGACAGTTTCCCCGCTCGTGCACACTGAGCGAAATAACGAATATGAGAATCTATGGATTCCTGAGCATCCTGAGGAGGGGTACCTGCAACATGACAAAATCGTAACGGCAAGTTTTTCTCTTCATAAGAAAAAGAGCGACGGAGTTCTTCTTCTGTTGTTGTGACGTTCACAAGAACAGATAAACCCGCATCACATGCCCGCTGCAAAACTGCATCTATATCTTCTATAAATGCATCATCTGAAAGGTGAAGGTGAGCATCAACAAGCTGCATAAGAACTATTTTCCTTAAGGATCTAAATACTACTCCGCTTAGTATAGGAGATCCTTAAGGAAATAGCAAAGAAGAGCATACTTAACGCATGAAGATCATCGCTTCCAAAACAGAAAAGGAAATCTGCTCGGGAAGAACAACCGGATTTAACTGATTAGGAGGATAGTACGCATACGTAGGGACGCTCGCCCTTCCTAACCGGGCAAGCTCTTGCGTAATTTGCGCATCCTTTTTTGTCCAATCCGCTTCTAATAATACAATCCCACGCTGTTCAAAAGCCTCTTGTACAACACGAGACTGTAAAACAGATTTATTTACTTGGCAGGTCAAACACCACTTAGCTGTGAAATTTACAAAAACCCCTTTCCCGGATTGGCGTAGCTCAGCCAATCGTTCTGCTGAAAACGTCTGCCAAGCTCCCTTCTCTTGCCCTGGACCTCTGTTTTCCACCATACGCGAAGCAACAAAACCGACCCCCAGGGAGATAGTAATAAACACAAGGAAAAAGATTTGAGCACAGATTCTTGGAATTCTGGATGTTACGGGCGTTCCCCATTTCCCAAGGATCCAAGCCCCAACCCCCGCCAACCAAAGGCCAGCTAACACAAGAGCAACCGCAGACGCTCCCGTCTGCTCACCAAATACCCAGACCAACCAAGTTGTTGTGGCAAGAAGCATGAATCCCGTGAGCTGCTTAAATGTATGCATCCAAGGACCAGGCTTGGGCAATACAGCCAGTAGTTTAGGAAATGCTGATAAAACCAGGTATGGGGAGGCCATTCCTAGGCCAATTGCACTAAAAATTGCCAACTGATGTAAGAAAGACAAAGACATCACAAGTCCTAGCACAGATCCCAAGAAAGGTCCCGTGCAGGGAGTCGTGACTAATGTTGCAAGCACCCCATTAAAGAATGCTTTAGACGCCCCAGACTGTGATCCAGACGTCTGACCTAATCTTCCTCCTAGCCCAACTAAAGAAGTCCCTACTTCAAATAAGCCTAAAGAACTTAAAGACAGCAAGAAGAACACGAAAATTAGCACAACCACAAACATAGGCTCTTGCAGTTGAAACCCCCAACCGATGTTGTGTCCTAAAATTTTCAAGATGCAAGCCAAGCCAGCTAATACCCAATAGCTACCTACAACGCCGAGAGTAAACCAAACGCCACTCATAAAAGAAGCAAACCGAGACTCCCCGGCTGCCTTCATTAAACCGTAGACTTTCAAAGTAATCAGAGGCAATACACAAGGCATAATGTTAAGGAGGATCCCACCTATAAAAGCCATGATAAGAATCGAAAGATACGATCCCAAAGCCTGACTTCCCACTGCATCTTGTGGGGATCCCTCCGGCATCTGCACAAAGAATGATTCAATACGTTTGCCCGCAGCATCTGTCAAAACCACAATACCTTGACAGGGTGGAATAGACGATGCAGCGGAATTTTTGATCTTTAAGCGCCAAGCCGTGCTAGATGGTAAGCGCTCAACATGATCGGAATAAGCAAAAACTTGATTAGGGCCTTCCGATATAAACCATGCCTTCGAAGCCAGTTCTTTGACTTCAGCAAGATTCAACACCACTTCATCATGTGCATGATAAGCAAGAGATCCTTTTTCCTTGTCTAACACCCTTGGCGAAAGCTGCAGGGCGTGAGCAAACTCCAAGGCTAATTCTGGATTCGGCAGGGAGTCTTCCTCTTTATAAGGCAAAGACAAACAAATATCTTTCTCTACGGGCAGGCACTGCTCACCACATACTAACCATTGAACACGAGCCCCAATAGTAATGGCGTCTTCTTGTATCTCACTCCCCTGAGGAGCACGAATATCTGCAAGAATCCAAATAGAATCATCATAACCAAAGAAAACCGTGTCATCTTCTTCAAAAATCTTAGGAGCAGGCCAGTGTTCTTTCTCTAGAATAAATCCTTTTGGGAGATTCCAGTCCACTTGAAGCGGGCTACCTATCTCTCCTGGATTCTTCCAGTAGATATGGCTCCCCTCAGGAACCGTGATACGCAAACCTATACGGAATGACTGAGCTTTTGATATATGCGAACCTTCGGCAACAAGATGTGCATCACTAAGAGTCTGTACCGAAGAAGTCTCCACCCCCATAACTGGGGCAGACCCAGCAAGTAATGGTAAACAGAAACAAGCACAAATTAAAACAGTTCGAAAATATTCTTTTATTTTAGACAAAATAACACCACGAACTTAAATGTGAGTCGTTTATTTTAACATAATTTTTTATTACAACCCATAAAAGCTTGCGTTAAATTCTTAACACCTGCAGTTTTAGAGCAAAAACCCGTAAAAAGCGCTTTTATGTCTTATTGCCCTTAAGAGCCACCTGCTACAAAAAAATCCAATCCCGCAATAAAGTAAACTCCTGTATTCCGAAGATCACAGGGAGACCTCTTCCCAGGTGATAAGTAAAGAGAGCCGCTTGTATGATACAATTCGCGCACAACCCCCTTATCCAGGCTTACAAAGAAGCTGACCTTTTTGGTAAAGGAATATTTTTAAGTTTGTTAGTTCTTTCCCTCTGTACATGGACGGTACTACACCAAAAACTCAGCATACAAAGAAAGTTCTTCCAATCTGGAAAAACTCTTAAAGATTTCTTGATTAAGAATCGTCATGCACCCCTATCTCTGGATATTGCGCCAGAAACAACCCCCTTTGCAGACCTCTATTTTACCATTAAACGAGGGACTCTGGAATTACTGGATAAAAACCGCCAGCAAGCCCCTAACCTAGGGCCGATGCTTTCCGCAGAAGATATGCAATCATTACAAACCTTATTAGAGGCTGTACTACCTAAATACCGTTCTTTGATGCAAAAGAACAACTTTATTCCCGCTACAACGATCAGCTTAGCGCCTTTCCTAGGATTATTAGGCACTGTATGGGGAATTTTACTTGCCTTTTCTCAAATCAGTACAGGCCAAGTAGCTGGCACGACCATGATGGAAGGGTTAGCTACTGCGTTAGGGACAACCATCGCAGGGTTATTTGTTGCGATTCCTACTTTGATTGGATTTAACTACTTGCGAGCTCATACCGCACAGCTCATGTTAGAAATTGAGCAAATAGCCTTCCTACTCCTAAATTCTATAGAAGTGAAATACCGTCGAGGGAAAGAATCGTGAGAACACGTTTTGAAGAAAACGAAGAAGACCCTTCTGTCAATCTTACTCCGTTGATTGATATTGTCTTTGTCATTCTCATGGCGTTTATGGTAGCAATGCCTTTAATCCACTTAGATTCTATTGCCCTTGCACCAGGTTCTTCGCAACTTCCAGCTTTAGATCAGCAAGACTCGCATATAGTGATCAAAGTCTTTGCTGATTCCTCTATAGCTCTAAATGACCAGAAACTCCCTATTAAAGACCTAGAGACTCACCTACGTCCCTTATACCGCCAACACCCGAATACTATTCCGCTGCTGCTACAGGATGGGGAAACACCTTTTAAACTCTACCAAGAGGTTAAAACCCGTATAGAAGCAGCGGGGTTTCATCAACTGCATATCGCACTATCATAGGAGCAAGGCCAATGCCCCATTGGGTTTCTCACCTTAGCTCTGTTGCCCTCATACACCTTGCCCTTATTGGTTGCATCTGCTGTTCTTTTTCAGAAAAAAGAAAACAGAAACCCCCACTCTTTCGAGAAACATGCACCCTGATAAAAGAGCCATCCAAAACAACCTTACAAATACAGGCGCCAACGAAGGCAAACTCAAGAACAGCATCTATCACACAGAAACCCACACCACAGATACCTACACCTAAACCTTCACCCCCACCAAAACCAACATCCAATCCCTCTAAGGACCTATCCTTAGCCAAGAGACAGAAGCTTGCTGATCTAGCCCAGCAACTGGGGAAACATTGTGAAACGCCTACCCTTGATTGGCAACCCCAGCCTATTCAACACCTGGAAATTGCTTCTTCCAATGCCACACACACCGATGACCTTTGCCAACTACTACAGGCATATGTCACGCTACCCTTTACTGGAGAAGTCCGCGTATACATATCTTTGAACTCACAGGGAGAGATCGTGGAATGCCGATTCTTATCATCTTTGAGTGAGGCGAACAAACAAACGATTTTGTCTGCAATACAAAAAACCCCTTTTCAAAAATTCTTCAAACAGCACAAAGTCTCGAAAAATATCGCTTTTACCGTTAAACTCGTGGGCCAAGGCTCCTAAATCCCAGAGGGATGTATGTTACGACAGATTTTTATGAGCATCGTGCTCCTGAGCATACTTCTCCCTCTTCATGGCAAAGACCTCGAAGTATACGTACGCGTAGAAAATACCCTTGTTCCGCTTTCTGTATCTCTGTCCCTGTCTCCTGCTGATGCTCACCGACAAAAACAGCTTCTCAAGCTGACAGAAGTTTTACTAAGAGATTTAGCTCTTGGTGATCGTCTACAACCCTTTTTTGTGAAGGCTGATGCGACCACCTGCCCACTACACCTGATTGTATCTTCTCGCTATCCTGAGATAGCTTTTCTATTAAAAGAAACAAACAGGGGGCCTGAAAAAATTACCTCTGTGATCCTATCTGAAAATACCGAACATCATCGCCAGCAAATCCATGAAGCAGCTGATAAGATCCACTATCACTTAACGCATATCCCAGGGATTAGCTCTGGGAAGATTGTCTTTTCCTTAAGCGCTCCTCATAAAGACCAGGAGTTGACGCAAGGTGAGCTTTGGTGTGTAGATTACGATGGTCATAATCTCCAACCCGTCACGAAAGATCTTTCTCTAT
>CALGBW010000007.1 GCA_937884635.1 uncultured Chlamydiaceae bacterium | reverse complement strand
AGACATCATGTCATTGTTGTCTTGTTCCCCTGATTTTGGAGTGGAGGAAGAATGAATAGTAGAACAATGCCAAAGATGCCGAAAAACATACCGGCTAGAAACCATCCAATGGGATTACGATTTTTCTTTATAGCTAGGTAGGCTGCTAAAGATCCCATGAAGATGTAAAATAGATATAAGATGAATAAGGAAAATGATGCCGGGAGTGTTAAAAACGACATAACCACCGTATTGCCTATGGATCCCTCCCGACTTCTTACTTAGGGAGCTGGAGGTGGGACCTCTGGTTGTTTGCTACTCATTCTAATATTAAAAGTATAAATATTTTTATCAGAAATTTCTTTTTCTTTCTTTTTGGGTAGTAGGGCTAAAATAAGAAGGCCTAGCCAATTTAAAAAGAAACCTAAGAAGAACCAGGCAAGAAGATTACGCTGTTTTTTCGTAGCTAGGTAGGCAATAAAAAAACCTTCTATAAATAAAAAAGGGAAAAAGAATAGGGTTCCCAGGCTCCAAATTAGAAAAACTGGAGCTAAGAATAAAGCTGGGAAAAATAAGAAGAATAATAAACAAACCATTTGTTATTAAAATGAAATAAATATATTTTCCATTTTGATTAAAAATCAATTATTTAATGCCGATAGAGAGTTTCTTTAGGAGAAATCTAGGCTTTTTTCTTTGTATAGAGTTCGTTGGGGCCTATCCTTTTAAACAAGAATTTCTATTATTCTTTAGTATTTTTTGTTTCAGGCTTGCTTTAAGTCTTTGGCTTCGTGGAGCAATGAAGCAACTTTTCGTGTTTAGAATTTTATGTCATTCTAGTATTGTTTCCTGTGAGGCAAGAAGGACACAAGGCCTTTTCATGGGGCTTTTGTAAGGAGGAGAATGGATAAACAAAATTTGAAGTTGGATGTCAAAGAGATTGAGTTTCCGGAGACAGTGTTTAGCCGTGATATTGAGACTCGTGTGATTCAGGTGATTATCCTACATTGTTTAGCCAAAATTGATGGGGTTTCCTTATTAGGGGGAAATCTTATTGATACGTTATTTGGTAGAGATATCGAAAGAATGAAGGGAATCTATGTAGAACAGGATACAAAAAATTCCCTTGTTAAGGTTCGTGTGGAAGTTAATGTAGATTACGGTGTTGCTATCCCGGAGAAAACAGAAGAGATTCAAGGGCGTATTGTTTCCGAAATTTCAGAGTATACAGGTTTGCATGTAGCTTCTGTTCATGTGATTGTTAAAGGGTTAACTCAGCCTAAAGATCGCACGGAATCTGAGGAAGTTCCTGTGGAAGAAACGATTAATATAGCGGATCTTCCTTCTGCAGAAGAGTATCTGAATCAGGATCAGGATAAATTCGAGGATTCTCAAGTTTAGACCGCTCTAGCAGCACATCAATATCTTTTTTTGTCAGCCCGGGAATGGCAGCAAGCTCTTCTCGGCTAGCTTTCATCACCTGTTTCCAGCTCTTAAATGTTTGCAGTAAGCGCATTCTTTTTATTTTTCCGATCCCAGGTATTTTTTCTGTAGGAGAAAAGAAAGAGCTGCTTTGCTTTTTCCGGTACGCTCCTAAGGCAAATCGGTGCGCTTCGTCACGTATTTTTTGAAAAAATTGCAATGATTTAGATACGGGGGATAGTTGAATTCCCTTAGGAAAGTATGAGCAAAAGAGAGTTTCTTTATTCAAAGAGGAACTATGTTTTCCTTCTTCTTTCGCTAAGGATAGAACTTCTATGCCCGTCAGGTTATGTTGACGAATTGTTTCTTTTGCTTTTTCATATTGTGTGCGACCACCATCTACTAGAATTAAATTGGGAAGGGGAGATGTGAGGTCTTGTAGTCTACGGGACAGAACTTCTTGTAAGGAAGCAAGGTCATTATCTGGTTTGGTAAGAGAGAATGTCCTGTAGGACTCTGGTGCAAATCGATCATTTTCCCAAACAATATAAACCCCTACTCCATGCTGTCCTTGTAGATGAGCATTATCATAACATTCAATCCGATAGGGGATTTCTTCTAAGTGTAGGAGTTTTTTAATTTCTTCATAGGGAATAGGGGGCGTGGATGCAGATAGATGTAACCGAGCGTTATTTTTAGCTAATTGAAGGAGCTGCTTCCCATAACCTGATTTAGGTGTAGATAGACGGGGAGGATTTGAAGCTTTTAAAAGATAAGGAAGGTCTGCGCATAGGGAAATAGGTGTGAGAATTTCCCTAGGGATCTGAGGCTGGTTGGCATAGTACTGCATGAGGAATGAGGTGATCAAGTCTTGGTCTTCTTGTGCATTTTCTTGGAATATGAAATGGCGAGCACCTAGTAGTTTCCCAGACCTTACGGTAAGGACAGAGATCACCACAGCTTCTCTCTGTCGATGCAAGCCGATCGCATCTATGTCCTTAAAGTGAAAAGTTTCTACATATTGGTCAGTCATTGCCTGATCAATAAGAGTTAATGTCCTGTAATAAGCTGCGGCTTGTTCAAATTTCTGTTGTCGAGAGGCTTCTTGAATGGCTGTTTTCAAGCTATCTACAACTTCTTGGATATTTCCTTTTAAAAAGTGTATGGCTTTTTCTAAGGTTTGCTGGTAATCCTCTTTAGAACATAGACCGACGCAGGGAGCCAAACAACGTTTCATCTCATACAACACACAAGGACGTTTTCTTAATGCAAATTCCCTGTTAGAACAGGTTCGTAGTGGGAACCATTGACTGATAATTTCTAATAAGGTTTTACAGGCTTCTGCGCTGACATAAGGGCCAAAAAGAAGTTGTTTTGTAGAGGTGTTTAGAGCTCGCGTTCTTACAGGATCTATTTTAGGCCATGGGTGAGATAAAGATATAGACAAGCAGAAAAAAGTCTTGTCATCTTTTAAAAGAACATTATACCGGGGGTGATACTGTTTAATCAGGTTATTTTCTAAAAGAAGCGCTTCTGTTTCATTAGAAACAACAATAGTTTCTATAGAACAAACCCGTTTCATAAGAAAGGGAATGCGCTCTCGTGTATCCCCGTTTTTTTGAAAATAGGAGCTGACTCGATTACGCAGATTTTTCGCTTTACCAATATACAACACTTGACCGTGTTCATCTTTCATAAGATAAACTCCCGGGGTTTCTGGGAGTGATTTGGGCGAAAAATCTTTTATCTGCATGCTAGAATAACATTAGCTGCTGTGCCTTATCCTGAGGGGGAGGAGTAACTGTTTCTGGGCCTTCTAATTGTCGTAAAATCTGTTGAGCTCTCGATACCACACATAACGGGAAGCCTGCAAGCTTCGCTACATGTACGCCAAAACTTTTTTGAGAATGGCCTTTGAGGATTTCATATAAAAAGATGGGTTGCTCACCCGTTTCCTTAACCCCAGCATGGAAGTTTTCTACATGAGGACATCGTAGCTCTAGATCCGTAAGCTCTTTGTAATGAGTGGCGAATAATGTCTTAGCCTTTTTCCCTTCAGTGAAAAGTAAATACTCCACAACTGCTTGAGCGATAGCTAGACCATCGTATGTGCTTGTACCCCTTCCTACCTCATCTAAAATCACTAATGAGCGGTCTGTCACGTTATGTAGGATATTTGCAGTTTCTACCATCTCCACCATAAATGTGGACATGCCTTTGGAAAGATTATCACCAGCTCCTATCCTAGTGAAAATTTTGTCCACTACTCCAATATGTGCTGAGCGTGCAGGAATGAATGATCCCATTTGTGCCATGATAATAAGCAAGGCTACCTGACGGATATAGGTAGATTTCCCAGCCATGTTCGGCCCTGTGAGCAAAATCATGCGTGTGTGTGAGCTGTGTAATTCCGTATCATTGGGGATGAACGCCCCTTTATCAAGCAGCGTTTGTGCTACGGGATGCATTCCCTTGATAATGGATAACGTTTCACCATTATCTACAAGAGGACGTCGGTAATCATATTGTGCAGCTAGGTCAGCTAAAGAAACGATATAATCTACATCTGCAATAGCTTGCGACAAAGTGAAGATTGCCTCTTTGTTATGTAGAATTTTTTGACAAAGGTCTTTAAAGAGGTTTGCTTCTAAAGCAGAAAGCTTATCCGAGACATGTATAATGTCGTCTTGGAGTCGTTGTAACTCTGCTGTTGTAAATCGTTCCGCATGGAGCCGGGACTGACGGCGAATAAAATACTGCGGCAACTGTTGGGCTAGTGTGTTGTTGATTTCTATATAATAGCCTAAGGACTGGGAGTAGCAGATTTTTAATTTTTTAATTTGTGTTTCTTGGCGTACTCGTTCTTGGTACTCCCACAACAGTTCTTTAGCGTGTTCTTGGGTATAACGTAGACGCTTCAGCTCTTCGTGGTAATCAGGGACGAAGACGCTGCCTTCAGAAATACGCAAGGGTAATTCGGAAAGTAAAGATGTAGTAAGAAGAGAAATTAACTCTCCTAGACACGCAGATATAGCAAATTTTTTCTGAAAGAAGGCTGGAAGTTGTGATTGAGAGAACATGATGTGGCATATGCGTGAACATGCAAGGAGGGAGTCTCTCAAAACACCAATATCTTTGGGACCGGCTAGAGAGACAGAGATTTTGGTCATGAGTCTCTCTAAGTCACGAATCTGTACAAGATGAGAACGTAACTGATTACGAAGATCCGAATGTGTTAGTAAAAATTCAACGCTGTCTTGACGTAGAACAATGGGTTCGATTTCAAAAAAAGGATTCAGTAGAGTCCTACGAAGTAGTCTACCCCCCATTGGAGTTGAGGTTTTCTCCATGATATGAAGCAGAGAACTCTTGCCTTTAGGATCTTGAGAAGTGACTAGTTCTAAGTTTATCTGAGATGCTGAGTCAATGCGAAGGTGCTTTTGCTTGCCATATACCTTTGGAACGGCAATGTGTTCAATAGGAAGAAGAAGCTTATCTTGGATATAGGACAGCAGAGCTCCTGCCGCATTAATCGCAGGGACCAGCCCTTTCAATCCAAAGCCATCTAAAGAAGAGACTTCAAATCGAGAAGCGAGTTTTTGTGTAGCAAATTGATGTTCAAACGCCCAATCAGGGTATTCAGACAACGTGAGTTTGAGATGTTGTTGTAGCTGTTTGATCAGATCAGCATGTTTTTTATAGAATTTTTCGCTGGATAGGATTTCTGTAGGAGCCAGCCGGCAAATCTCGTCAATGAGCTCCTTGGGATTATCATATTCGCAGAGAAGAAAGGTCCCTGTAGATAAATCTAGGCAAGAAAAGCCAAAGAGCGTTCCAATACGGTTAATGGAAATAATGAAGTTATTTGATTTTTCAGGGAGAAAAGAAGAAGTAAGCAAAGTTCCTGGGGTAACAAGCCTTTGCACATCCCTAGCTAAAGGACCTTGTTTATTTCCTGATTCACTATTAGAAGGCTCATTGAATTGCTCTGCTATTGCTACTTTGAAACCTTTGCTAACAAGACGATCAACGTACACGTCTATAGAACTGGCTGGAACGCCACTCATAGGAATTCCTTGCCGTTGTGTTAGAGCAATATCTAAGTTTTGAGCCAAAGTAGTGGCATCTTGGTAAAAAGCTTCATAGAAATCCCCCATGCGGAAAAGCAGGATAGACTCTCCAGCTTTTTCTTTACAAAGATGCCATTGTTTCATCATTGGAGTAACTTTTTCTGGGAGCATAGCAAATGAAAATATACGTGAAGTAGTTCAGGAAGCTGTCTTCAAGCTTTCCTCTCCCACAGAATGATAGAAGAAACTCCAAATATTTAGGAATACAAAGAATTGATTCGTGGTGACTAAAGAACGTCTCTATGATTGTTGGCTAGTAGATGTTCTAATTCTTCGGAATGTAGTTTTTGCCATTCATTAAGAATAGCAGAGGAGCCGAAACCCATTCCAGCAGATTCGGATAAATGCTTAGCCTGCGATACTAGGGAAATAGTTTTGTTCAGCGGGGTGAACCCTACTGCATCAGAAAAGAACAGACCTAGTACTTTTGTTGAAGAGTGACAGACTCCACAAAAGCAAACAGACCAAATAAATAATACTGCAAAAACTTTGAATTTTCTCATAAAAACATAATAAAAAGTTAAATGAGTGAGAAATATTTTAACTTTTTTTATTAAAAAAATCAATATTCGTGGGTTTTCTTTAATCTAAGGAATACAGGTTCTTAATAAATCTTTATAAAAGATGCTGAAATAGGTAGATCGGTTGATTTCTTATCTCTCTTAAAAGCTGGTTTCGTTAGCCTACACAAGTTGGACAATGACTTTTTTCTCAGAAAGCCGGAGGTAATCGTGAAGGAAGGTGAGCTCGTCCTGTTGGGGAAGGGTAGATTGTGAAGATAACAGAAGTTGTTGGCATTCTTTAGCAGTTTTTCTATCTACAAGCTGTTGAATAGCCTGTACACATATGGATTCCAGTTGCTCCTGATTACAATTTCTTTTTAAAAGGGTATGGACTAGAGATTCGCTATATTGATGTATGTGGATAAGGGTGTCTTCTAGAGCAGGAGGCTGATCTGTTTGGTCAAAGGCTTGCATGAGATAAGTGAAGAATGAGCGGCACTCTGGGATTAGAAAATCCTCCTTGGTAAGGTAAGCCTTTGCTGTAAGAAAGAGATTGCGGTTATGTGGTTTGCTTAGGAGTAGGCAGCGTAACACATCTGTTTCCAAAACCAGATCCTTGTTAACAAAGAATCGTGTTTGGGTTTTAGGCTTTTCTATGGCAGGGGCATCTTTTTGTGTGTAAAGAGAATGGACCAGCTTTTGAGGAACCTTCATAATAGAAGCTAGACGTTCTAGATAACCATGAATAACCAGTTGATCACCCCAGTGGCTAATGAGAGATACGAGTTCTTTGATTAGAGAAGATTTTTCTTTAGGTGAAAGATTAGGGTGTTTGCTAAGGTGTTCGCTAACCAAGAAAGATAAAAACTCCTCACTTTTATCTAGTAATGCACTTAAGTAGTCAGGATCTTTTTGCAGAAGGAGGGAATCTGGGTCTTGTCCTTGGGCTAATGGACATACCAAAGCCGTGATTCCTGCCCGCTGACATAGGTCTCCTACTCGTAAGGAGGCCTTCCTCCCAGCTTGATCTCCATCAAAGAGAATATAGGCTTTTGTTACCCCTAGTTTGTGAAGTTCTCTAACATGGGATTCTGTGAATGCTGTTCCTTGAGATGCGACAGTGCAGTTGAATCCCGCGTCGATCATTTGTAAACAATCTATCTGTCCTTCAACTAGAATCACACGACGTTCTTTAGCAATTCTTCTTCTAGAAAAACTTAAACCAAAGAGAACACGAGATTTTTTGAAAATGGTTGTTTCTGGAGTATTGATATATTTCCCGACTTGATTTGAGTCCTTGAGAAACGATCGAGAAGAAAATCCAATCGTATGTCCTAAGGCATCATGAATGGGAAAGATAATTCTTCTGGAAAAGAGAAAGTGTTGATTTGAAAGAAACCCTGCAAGCTGGAGTTGCTTTTCGGAAATATGCTTTTCTTTCATGGCTTTGATAAACAGACGATACTCTGGAGCATATCCAAGATGAAATCGGTCTAATGTATCAGGGGACATCCCTCTTTGGTATAAGTATTGAATCGCTTTTCTTCCTTCAGGTAGACGGTATAAACAACAACGAAAAAATGTTTCTGCTTCTACATTAATTTGATAGAGGATATCTTTTTCTTCCCGATCCGAAGGCTTGTTTTGCGCTTGTACTTCTAGCTGTACATTATATCGTTTAGCAAGCAAAAGCACCGAGTCAACAAAAGAATACCCCAAATACTCTTTGAGAAAGTGAATGGTATCGCCATGTACACCGCAACCAAAGCAGTAAAAGCTACCTGTTGAGGGATAGACAAAGAAGGAAGGGGTCTTTTCTGTATGAAACGGACAGCAAGCTTTGTAAGTGCTTCCGTTGCGTTTTAGGTTCAGGTGTTCGCCCAACACCTCAACAATATCGATGCTTTGCTTGAGGGTATCTAAACTTTCTTCTGTATACATTCTGAGACGTAGGAGTATTCTCGCTCATTATGAATCAGGCATGCGTTTTTAGGAATAGGAAAACTTTCTGAGGAAGTCGGAATCGCTTTTTGTGAAATAAAAAATATTGTGATACTATCTTGCCCGTTTTTTTGAGAGAAGGAAGGTATACTATGAGAACATTACTGACTTTTTGTTTACTAGTATTAGGTTGCTGTGTTGGGTATTCCGGAGACGATGTTGCTCCTTTATTAGTTGAACAAGTGGCGGTTCATGACATTGTCTTTACTTCCTTAGAAGATGCAATCCAAGGTGCGAAAGAACAAGGCAAACCAACATTAATTGTTTTATTTGATGAATCTGCACGTACGCCTTTTTCTGAGTTATATGAAATTGCAAGCAATATGCAAGAGTCGCCTTTATCCTCCTTTGTGAATTTTCTTGTATTATGTCCCCAATCAGGGGAGCAACAAGCGGATCCCGCTTTAGCAGAAATTCTTGCTTTCAGAGAACGCTTTTCAGAAACATCGTTTCCAAATGATCGTACCTGTATTGTGACTATTGCTGTTACATCGGATAGTGAATTAGTGGTAGATATGACAGAACTGCCGGTTGTATAACTGAAGCTATGGTTGTGATCATTTCATGATTGAAAGAAAAAGAGTCTAGAGAAATTCTCTAGACTCTTTTTTTATTAGGGTGGTGCGAGCTATTTCGTTATGGGAATAGTCGCAGGGCTTCCCAGGAGTAGTAAGAAAATGCTTTCATGACAGACATGAGTAAAGCAATACGTAGATTTTTCACTTGGTCGTTGCTATCTGCTATACGCACAGAATCAAGAAAGTGATTAGTCTGTTCTGCTAATACGCTAAGAGCTAGGAAATAGTCTAAATCTGTTACTTTATTCGCTTGTTCGAATGTCTCCAAAACGAATTTTAGTTTCTGCTCTTCCTCTCCCAATTCTTCTATTTTTTCTTCCGTAATAGAGAAGGTGAGAGAAGCTAAAATTTTCTTTAATCGGTTGTGTGTAGCTGTAATGCGAGTCAGCTGATCTTGGTGTTGTTTTTTCATTGTCTGCATAGCTTGGCATGCATTGATGATAGCAATAGGATTTCTCCCTGGGAAGGTAGGCAAGACTGAGGCAATCACATCTTTATCAATGGCAAGAGAACTTAGGAATGTTTTTAACCTTCCCCATATGAAAGATAGGATCTCTTCCACTACGTTTTCTTTGTTTACAGGCTCATCAGAAATCACATTAGGGAAGTGTTTAGCTAAAGAACGGAGTAGATCAGCTAGGTCTAAGGATGCTTCTGATGCGTGTAAAAGAGTGAGAATTTCTAAGGATTGTCTTCTCAGGGCATAGGGGTCATGGGAAGATGTGGGGGAAAGTCCTAATATGAAACAAGCGAGTAGGTTATCTAAGCGATCAACTAAACTGAGCAAGACTCCTGTTGTGGAGATCATTTTCCCATCTGTGATGTGTTGTAGATGCTCCCCAACAGCGGTAGCTGCAGCAGAGGAAAACCCTGCATGTTTTAAATAATAGGAACCCATAATACCTTGAAGTTCAGGGAATTCATTTACAACAGCAGAGACAAGGTCAGCTTTACAATATTCTACTGCGGCGAGGATATCTTCTTTAGCACATAAGGGAAGAAGAGGGTATAGCATCACCACATGTTGTTTTAATCTTTCTACTTTATCATACAAAGATCCCAGGGGTTCTATGTACGTGACAGAGCGGAGTTTTTCTACAAAAACGGATAAAGGAGTGTTTAGGTCTTGGTGGAATAGGAAGTGCCCATCAGTTAATCGTGGGGTCAATGCTTTTTCATTTCCCTCAACAATCACATCATTAGGGGAATTATCACAAACAACAATAAAGGCATTATGTAATTTCCCAGAAGATTGCTGGGTGGGGAAATATTTTTGATGATTGATCATTTCTGCGATTAAGAGTTCTTTAGGCAAATCGCAGAACTTTTCATCAAAGTGTGCGCTAGAAACAAAAGGATGCTCTGTTAAGTAAGTGGTTTCTTCCAACAATCGAGAATGAGGGATAGGGAAGATAGACTCTGAACTATGAGCTTGTAAGCCGTGTTCAATGATCTCTCTTCTCTCTTTCTGTGAAACAATGACGCAAGCTTCCCTTAAAGCTTCTACGTAATTCGTGCTAGAGGAAAGCACAATCGATCTAGGATCTAGTTGTCTATGACCCCAGGACACATTTCCTGCTTGCACAGTTCCAAAGGAGAAAGGAACGATGTCGGTTCCGTAAAGAGAAACTAACCAACGAATAGGACGGGCGTACTCCACCTTACTGGAATCCCACGTCATTTTTTTAGGGAATTTCATGGAGAGAATCAGTTTAGGAAGCTCTTCTTGTAAAATACTTGCGGTTTCTTTCCTTACTTCAGGATGTATAAGGAAGAGGTAGTCGTTGCCATTGATAGAACGGATGTCGTACTGCGTATATTTTTGTAGATCTCCTTGGCAGGAAATCATCACGTTTTGTGTAGCAAAAAACTGTTTCCCTTGAGGGGAGACTTCGCCGGATTCTGTGAATAGCGAGGAAACGGCAGGACCTTTTTTCTCGAAGGCTTTTTGTATGACTTCAGGTTCTAAATCATCGATCAATAACGCTAATCTTCTTGGAGATCCTAAAACCTCAATCTTGCTGTAGCTAATTCCTTGTTCTGCTAACAGTTTCTTGGTTAATGTTTCTAATTGTTGCAGGCCGATAGGCACGAAAGAAGCTGGAAGCTCTTCACTACCGATCTCTAATAAATATGTTGCTGGTTGAGTAATGACTGGAGTCTCAGGAGAGACGGGATCTACAGTTTCTACTTGTTGCTTCTGCAAAAGAGGGTAGTTTAACGTATGCCGCCATTGTACATATGCATCGGCGACAGCTCGTGCTAGTTGACGAATCCGGGCAATATAGCGGGTTCTTTCTGTTACAGAGATCACCCCCCTAGAATCTAGGATATTGAACGCATGGGAAGCTTTAATAACAAAGTCATAAGCTGGAAGGGGTAACCCTTGTTCTAAAGTCGCGGAAACTTCTTCTGCAAAATCCTCAAAGTGTTTCAACCACATTTGTGTATTGGCAGCCTCAAAGTTATACCGACTCCATGCCTGTTCTGAGGCCTGGATGATCTCTCCATAGGTGAGCGTATCATTCCACATGATGTCGTACACAGAATTTTTTTTCTGTAGGTACATAGCAATACGTTCAATACCGTATGTGATCTCTCCACTGATTGCGTCTAATGGTTTACTCCCTACAGCTTGGAAATAGGTCAGCTGCGTGATTTCCATTCCATTAAGCCATACTTCCCAACCTAAGCCCCAGGCTCCAATTGTAGGATTTTCCCAATCATCGTGGACAAAGCGGATATCATGATCCTGTAAATTCAATCCAATGACCTTTAGTGATTCTAGGTATAGTTGTAAAAAGTTTTTTGGAACCGGTTTAAGAAGGACTTGTAGTTGATGGTATTTTTGCAGTCTGTTTGGATGCATACCATAACGACCATCTTGAGGTCTTCTTGAGGGTTCAACGTATGCAACTTTATATGGCTCTGGGCCAAGGGCGTTCAGAAATGTAGCAGGGTTAAATGTACCTGCTCCGACCTCTAAGTCATACCCTTGATGAACAACACATCCCTGATTGTTCCAATACTGTAAAATGGCAGCCATCATGGATTGAAGAGAAAGAAAGGTAGTTGACATAACTAGGAGGTCTCTATGGTTATTTATTGGTTTATCCGAGAAGGGAGTAACTCCCATATTGGGGATACTATAGGAGAGAGGGTGTTAAAATCCAAGGGGGGTTAAAAAGAATATAGTTGTGTATGAATTATTTCAGGTATTTTCTATTTGCCCAGAGGTACTCAACTCCGGAACAGACAGAATAGATAGCCACAATCGTTCCTATAAAAGTTGAGAAGAGCTCTAGACTTCTACCGGAAATTTGATTGAGAGAGTATGGGATCATAGCAAGTAGGATCAAAGCAAAGCTAACAGCTTGGAAGATCGCTTTAAGTTTACCACTTGTTCTTGCGGCCAGAGTATAACCTCTTGTCGCACAAGCACTACGCAGTGTCGTAATCACAGAGTCTCTAGCGAGAAAAATAAATACTAGAAACAAAGGAAGATTAACTGGTGGTTGCGTAAAGGTTAGGTAGAGAGAAATGCGGTAAATACTGTCAGCCATAGGGTCAAGTAATTTACCTAGTTCTGTGACTAGAGAAAATTTTCTTGCTATGTATCCGTCTATGGCGTCTGTTAATTCTGAGATAATGAGTACGGTTAGAAGGACATAAGGAAGGACAATTGGAGAAATCCCAAGCCATTTTCCTTTCAGGTAAAGAACCATAAAAAGAGGAGTGATAAAGAGCCGAGAAAAGGTAATGTAGTTAGGAAGCCCTATTTTCATTATTTTTTTCTCCTAATATAGGCCTGTTTAATGAAAGGATAACTGGATTTATTCAGAAATAAAACCAGATTGTTTCTGAACTACAGATAAATTAACCAATTTGGATAAATTATACAGATTTTACATCTGATAGATATTTTCGTACAATTGCGCAGATAAGGAAATATCACTTTGGTAGTTCATACCTTGTTCGACAAGGTTAAACCATTGCTCTGGTTCAAAACGGTAGGTATGAATAGCAGAGGATAGCATATGACGGAATTCAGAAAAGTTTTCTGTCTGGTAGAACGTGAATCCGTTAACTCCTTGAAATACGGTATCTGCTAATCCTCCCGTTGCTCTTACCAGTGGGACTGTTCCGTAACGCATAGCAATGAGTTGGGTTAGCCCACAAGGTTCGAAAAGAGAGGGAATACAAATCATGTCAGCTGCAGCATACAGCAATCGGCTCAAAGAATCATTGTATTCCAAGATGATGCGTACATTCGGTGTCCCTGCTAAAGAGTCACGTAAGTTCACAAATTGTTCTTGTATCTGTGCATTAAAACAAGTCCCAATTAGAACTAGGGTATAGCTATTTTCCATGGCGTGAAGAATAGCTTCCTTCATAAAATCGATGCCTTTTTGTTCTACGATGCGTGAAATAATACAAAGTAGGGGCTCATACTCTTTGGACAATCCTAGTTTTTTATATAAATGAGTTTTATTAGAAGATTTTTGTATAAAGAGCTGGTCTGGTTCTTGTAGTAACTCTTTTCCATAGTTAGCAACTAAGTTTGGATCTGTTTCTGGGTCCCATAACGTGGAATTTAATCCATTGAGAATTCCAGAAAATACATGGTGTTTGGCCATGATAGCATCATGCATTTCGTAGTCAGAGTAGTCCTGTGTAATCTCTTTGGCGTAAGAGGGGGAAACGGTGGTGATATAGTCTGAACAATACAAAGCACCTTTTAAAAGAACAGATGTTTGGTCGTCACGGAATAATTGATAATGACTTAACCAGAAAGGATCTATGGTAGAAGCACCCAGTAACTGGGTAGGGGCATATCCTCTGTAACTAAAGTTATGAATAGTAAAAATCAGTCTGATCTGAGGACAGGTATATTTCAGCAGCCCAGCAAGTAAGCCAACGTGCCAGTCGTGCATATGTACAATATTGGGTTGTACTTCTTGAATATAGGCACATGCGGCTGCTGAAAAAGCACAGAATTTCATGATATCGTTATCCGAATAGACGATAGGAGAGGCGAAGAGATCGGGAAAAGTGTCTAAGCGAATGACTGTTAGGATTTGTTGGTTAAAAGAATAGGAGATAGCTGTGGCTGTTTGTTGCCCTAAAAACTCATAAGATAACGAACGAGTGAGAAGAATATGATTTTCGTCGTAAGAAAAGATTTCTGTGTATAGGGGTAAAAGGATTTCTACTTCATGTCGATGTGATAGCTCCTCAGAAAGACTATGAACAACATCTCCTAATCCTCCAACTTTAATAATAGGAGTGCATTCTGCGGCAACATGTATAACTTTCATATGTGTCTTTCCAGGCTAGAAAATGCAGCCATTTTAGGTTGGGGTTTTTTGTGTTTCTCATACGTGTAGAAAAGATCTGTTGCAAGACAATTTTCTTTTTCTAGTTATCCATTGATTGATCGTGGATACAACAAGCTATTTGGTTGGATCATTTGTGTTTATGAAAGATCTTTGTATGATTTGAGGAAAATCATCTAGAGTTCATTTTTTCCTGTTTCTAAATCACATAGATAAGGTAGAATCTGGCTCTGCATTCGTTGGGGTGTGGCCAAGCGGTAAGGCAGCGGTTTTTGGTACCGCGCATCGGAGGTTCGAATCCTTCCACCCCAGTATCTTTTCCAGTAAGATCTCTTTGATTTCCCTTCTTTATGCTTTCGTGTGTTCGGCGTTTCGCTTGGGAGTTTTCATTATCTATATTTATAAAGAATATTTTTTAAGTTGTTTTCAAAGGACTATTTATTTGTGAGTTCTTTTGTAAAAGTGCTTGGCTTGAGTTACTAAAATAATTGCCGAAATTCTTTGAAAAAGTTGTCTTCATATTCCATAAAAATCCCCTTTCATAGTATTCTTGCTGACGACAGATCGGGGAGTTCCCTAGGAAACTACCTTGCGGACTATCTTGTGTGCGAGTCTGTTCTTTATAGCTGTGGATTTGGCAGTTCTGTTGTAACATGACCGGGTCCTTCTACTCGTAGTAGAAGTGTTTAACAAATGAACTGTGGTCAGCTTTTCCTAGTACGCCGTGGATCTCACGGGGTTAGCTCATTAAATGGGAGTTTTGAACCGGTGTATGCATAGTTTAAATGGCTTCTTTCAATGAGGAAGAAGAAGTATGCTAGCTTCTATTTTTTTCGGTTAACGTTTAGATAAGTTTCTTAAGAACAGCTCGAGAGTATGGAGAAAACACTTTATGGAGCTCATAGTTAGAAGTCGAGAGACTAGTAAAAAATCTTTTCTAAAAAAAATTCGTCAGTGCGGTGGAATTCCAGCTGTTATTTACTCTGCAGGCAAGAGTATAGCTAATATTGTTGTAGACGCTAGCGTATTCAATAAATTTCTTTCTACTTTAGAAAGCGGGGCTCTTTCCTCCACAATTTTTTCTTTGTCTTATGAAGGCCGTGTGATCCGAGCTTTAGTCAAGGAAATTCAGTATCAAATCACTTCATATGATGTTATCCACCTCGATTTTGAGGAATTAATAGAAGACAAAGATGTACAGCTGAATATTCCTATTCGCTGCATTAACGCTGTCGACTGTATCGGGGTAAAGTTGGGAGGATCTTTAAGACAGGTGATCCGCTCTATGCGCGTTGTTTGTAAGCCTAAACATATTATTCCTTTCTTAGAACTAGATGTTCGATCTTTGGGCTTATCTCAAACATTAAAATTGTCTGATATTGCCCTTCCAGAGGGAATTAGACCTGTTACTTCTCTCAAAGAAGTTGCTGTTACAGTAGCTAGAAGATAGGCAAGAATAGGAAGAAACAACTAAGGTTGATCTTTTATAAAGACGGTGTTGAGTGACTAGACTTGTTATCGCTGTAGGAAATCCAGGTCGTCGATATACTTGGACTCGTCATAATATAGGTTTTCTTTTAGCTGATAGGTTGGTTGAACAGTTAGGAGGAAGTTCTTTTAAGGAAGTTCCTAGACTGTTCTCTTCTTTGTCTAAAGTTGACATGCAAGACGAGTCTATCATTTTTATTAAGCCCAAGACGTTTACTAATCTTAGCGGGCGTGCAGCTTTGGCTGTGCGTCGCTATTACGATGTGCCTTTAGACAATATTTTAGTTTTGGCTGATGATGTAAACCATTCTTTAGGGATTCTACGCTTACGACAAAATGGTGGTAGCGGGGGCCATAAGGGGATTAAGAGCATCACAGAGTGTTTAGGTGATAATGGATATTGGCAGCTCCGTTTAGGGGTTGGTCGTCCTCCTGAAGAAAAAGGAAAATTGGCGGATTTTGTTCTCGGCGAATTTTCTGATGATGAAAAAGAAGAGATAAAAAAAATTTTTTTAGACGCAGAGGGGTTGTTTAGTCAATGGTGCTCTCGGTGTTGAGACGGTTCTACTCTTTTTGCTAATTTTGTATTCGTTGAGTTTTTGTATTCCAAATATCTTGTTCTCTGTATCATCTTCTCTGTCACAAGCTAATATTTCGATTTTAAAGCAGGCGGCATGGCGATGCTGTCTCGTGTGTTAGGAGTTTTTCATGAAAGAAAAAACAACTCAGCTTTATGAAGGAGCTTATGTGTTTAGCGTCACTTTGAGTGAAGAGGCAAGACGCAGAGCTTTGGAGAAAGTAACTGTTGGTATTACAAATTACGGCGGTGAAGTGTTAAAAATCCACGATCAAGGTCGTAAGAAATTGGCTTATACAATTCGTGGAGCCAGAGAAGGATATTACTACTTCATTTATTTCACTGTAGCTCCAGAAGCAGTTGCTGAATTGTGGAAGGAATACCATTTAAATGAAGATTTACTTCGATTTATGACACTTAAAGCAGATTCTGTAAAAGAAGTTTTAGAGTTTGCTGCATTACCAGAATAATATTGAGGAGACAATATGAGCAGACCTGTTCATAACAATGAACACAGAAGGAAACGCTTTAATAAAAAATGTCCTTTTGTTTCCGCAGGTTGGAAAACAATCGACTATAAAGATGTCGAAACTTTGAAAAAGTTTGTTACGGAAAGAGGTAAGATTTTACCTAGAAGAATTACAGGTGTTTCTTCCCGTTTTCAAGGCATTCTCGCACAAGCTATTAAAAGAGCTCGTCACGTGGGATTGTTACCATTTGTTGGAGAAGATTAAAAAAGGAAGCATCATCAATGAAACAACAATTACTTTTGTTAGAGGACGTTGATGGCTTGGGCCGCAGTGGCGATATTGTTGTTGCAAAGCCCGGTTATGTCCGTAACTACTTAATTCCTAGGAAAAAGGCTGTTATTGCAGGGGCCGGAACATTGCGTCTGCAAGAAAAATTGAAAGAACAGCGTTTATTACAAGCTGCTGCTGACAGAAAAGAGTCAGAAAAATTGGCAGAAGTCCTTAAGGATATCGTGCTTGAATTTTCCGTCCGTGTTGATCCAGAACATAACATGTATGGTTCTGTGACGGTTTCCGATCTCATAGCTCGTGCTGCTGAGAAAGGCATTAGTTTGACTCGTAAGAATTTCCCTCATGCCCATTATGCTATTAAGAAACTGGGTCGCCATCAAGTGATGTTGAAACTTAAAGAAGAAGTTTTGGCAAACTTGATAGTAGAAGTTTTAGCTGACGGTGAAGTTGCTAGTTCTGCAGAAAGTGTAGAAGCAGCTCCTAGTCTGGATGAGCAAGACTAGTTTATATAGTTAGGGGGAGTCTTCCCCCTTATCTTTAAGTTTTCATTTTATACATGCGTTTTTTCTCTCCTGCAAAGATTAATTTGTTTCTGAAAGTATTGGGAAAACGCCCTGATGGTTTCCACCAACTACTGACCCGGTATCAGGTGATTAGCTTTGGGGATGAGCTAACTATTGCTCGCAGCAATCAGGATTCTTTTTTCTGTTCTATTCCCGAGTTGTGTTCAGAGGATAATTTAATTTGGAAAAGCACCCGTGTTTTTCGTAGTTATACTAAGATCACAGAACCTGTATCATGGAACCTTACTAAGTGTATTCCTTTAGGGGCTGGTTTAGGAGGGGGGAGTAGTAATGCAGCAACAGCTCTTTATGCTCTCAATGTGTTTTTCCGCACAAGAATCCCTCAGAGTATATTGAGAGAGTTAGGAAAGCAAATTGGAATGGATGTTCCACTTTTTTTTTCTTCCGGATCTGTATTAGGGAAAGGAAGAGGGGAGCAGATAGAATCATGTCCACCTATTCACGGGGAAAGGTATGTTCTATATCCTTCACATCAAGGTATTCTTACGCGTGAGGTATTCGATCAGCTTATACCTTCTGATTACAGCACCTCTCAGCCCATTATTGGCGAGAATGACTTGGAGTCGCCAGTTTTTCGTTTGAGGCCTGACTTAAAACAGAAAAAAACTACTCTAGAAAGGATGTGGAGTCCTTTTCAAGGGAAAGTATGTATGTCTGGGTCAGGAGCTACCTTATATGTCCGTTATCCACAAGCAATAGAAAACCAAACACAAACTCGCAAGCGTCTACAGCAAGTCATTCAAGAAAGTCAAGGGATAGAATGTTTGCCTCTATTTAGATGTAGAAAATGGTACTCGTTAAATAGTTAGCGCTTCTTCTGCCACTACAGCTGTTTTCTCTGCTATGGGAAGGCTATCACAGCTAATGTGATGCGCTGTTCCTGAAACTATATCCTCTGTTAAAGCTTGTTCTGAAGCACAGATGACTTTTTGTATGAGCTCATTTAACTCTTTCGATCCCTTATCTAAGGGAAGCGTAGTAATAACATGTGGCATCGTTCTTATCCTCGTCTATTTCTTCTAGTTACAAGAACAAAAAAATTTTTTCAATTAGCATTTTATCTTCTTGAATGACACGGATAGGGTTTTTAAGGAAGAAATTAGAAGGGAATGCTTTTCATTTTATGAATTTTTGTTTAATTCCTAGCATAGGCAGATAAGCACAGGAAAGTATGATATGATTTTGCCAAAGTATTCCAGCTCACTACAACTTGGGGCTACTTTTTTATTTTTTTGTGCTGTATTCCATACCTTTTTAACCCCTTCTTTAGCAAAGATATATCAGGAATATCAGCACAAGAAAATGGTGTTTCCAGAGAGGTGGAAACGTTATTTATTGTTAGGCGAATGCTTTCGTTTATTAAGTAAGATAGAACTTGTATTTATTTTTTGGGCTGTTCCGTTATTTTTCTTATTTCTTTGGTGCGAAGGTTATAAGGTGACAATGGGCTATTTTAATAGCCGTAATTACCTCTCAGCCTTATTTATTATGGTAATGTTGATTCTCTTAGAGTCAAAGCCCATTGAGTACTTTTCAGAATGTGTCTTTTCTACCATTGCAAAGATTGGTCGCCAGTCTCCTAAATGTTGGTGGTGGACGCTTATGATAGCAGCTCCGTTATCCTCTTTTTTTTTGAAAGAAACTGGGGCTATGATTATTGCTTCTACCTTGCTTGTAAAACATTTTTATCGTCTTTTCCCATCTACGAAGTTTGGCTATGCCACAATGGGATTGTTATTCTCAAACATCTCAATCAGCGGGCTCCTTTCTGCATTTTCTTCTCGGGCTCTTTTTATGATTCTTCCTTCAGTTAAATGGGGGAATACCATGATTTTACAACACTTCTGTTGGAAAGCGGTCTTAGCGATTCTTATTTCAACAAGTGTGTGTTATTGGATTTTCCGAAAAGAATTTGATAGTTTCCCTGCGGTGAGTGTAAGTGCTAAAGCAAAAGAACGCATTCCTAAATGGGTGATCTGCACGCATATTGGTTTTGTTGCAGCTCTTATGATTCTACAATCAGAGCCTTTGTTTATGGGCGCACTTTTTGTTTTTTATTTAGCTTTTCAGAATTTTACTGTTTTCTATCAGCACTCGATTAATTTGGCGAAAATTGCTTTTGTTGGCTTGTTTTTTGTTGGCTTAGTTGTCTTTGGGGGATTGCAAGAGTGGTGGGTATTAGAGGTAATGCATAGAATGTCGGATTTCGGTTACCTCATTACTGCGTATATATTATCCATCAGTTTAGATAATGCATTGGTTAACTATATTGTGCATAACTTGCCTGTAGCGACTGATTGTTATCTATACTTAGTCTTATCAGGTTGTATGTCAGCTGGAGGGCTAACCCTCATAGCTAACATGCCTAATATTGTGGGGTATTTAATTCTGAAACCTTCGTTCCCTTCATCATCATTCTCTCTAGGATGGCTGTTTTTAGCAGCTTTAGGACCATCATGCATTTCTGTGCTGATCTTCTGGCTGCTAAAAAATGTTCCTGAGTTCTCTTATTGTTTCTTCAGATAAATTACCTCTGCGCCGGGTTTCCCTCAATGTAGAGGGAGATCTTAGGCCCAAGGTTCCCTTGTAGAAAGTCTTGTTGGTATTGCAGAAATTCAGGGTACGTCAAAATCTCTGCGGCCTGAATCAACTGATCAGGTAAAGAAAAGCGTATCATATTGTCTTCAAAGGCTCGAAAGAATAGGGAGCTACACATATCTTCCATCGATAGAGAAGGAGAGCACATCTTGTGTATATAGGCTTGTTTTAGGTTAGAGAAGAACTTTTCTGACATACCGTATTCCTCAGGCTTTGTGGAGACCTGCAGCAGGAAATCTTGCGTTTTCTCATGCAAGTGCTGAGGGGTAAAAGCATCGGAACGAATATAGAAGAGCCCACATGGATGGGAAGCCACAGATTTATAGGAAGCTCCCACTAGGTAACCTAATTGATCTCGAGTGCGTAAGTTCTCAAAGAAAATATGGTGCGCCCAACTAAACAGCATATCTGTAGCAGCTATATTTTTCGGCGTAGAGTAGGGAGTTTGCTTTTCCATGAGGAAGAGCAGCATACCATTTCCTGATAAGGGGTAGTGAATCTGTAGTTCCGTTGGCAGGTGCTCTTTGATGCGAGAGTAAAATGGAGAGCAAGGATAGGGCTCACAATGACTGATAAAGTGATTGAAGGCAGAGGTAAATTGCGCTTTATGCTCAGAAGATAATGTTCCTAATACGAAAACTTCTAGATAGGTTTTTTGGAATAACGATAAAGAAAAGGCATTGAGATTCTCGAAAGTAATAGAACGTAATATTTCTGCACGTTCCTCGTAAGTGTAAGTATTTTCTAATAACGATGCGTACAGTGTATTTAAGCCTAAACGTATAGGACAAGCCATACGCTGTTTTGCATAGATTTCTGTAAGAAGTTGTTTATAGTTATCAAACGATTCTTCTTCTATTGCGAAGGTACGTATGTAGTCAAGAATCGACCCTAAAAGATGCGGAGCTGTTTCAGTATATCCTGTTAAATGCAAATCAATTCCCTCACCACCTAGAGAGAGAGAAAGGGTAAAACCAGCATCTGTCGCTGCATGGTACGTTTTCAATAGCATATCGTTCATCACTACACAGTAGAGATCTGTCAACACAAGTGATTGTGGATTTTCCTTGGAAATACTCGGTGTCCGTATGCGTACCTTGGCAGATAGTGTCGGCGTTGTGTAGTAAGGATCTTCAGCAACATACATCGACATGTGGTTGTTAGCAATTTCTAATACGGGAGAAAAAGGAAATGTCGATTCATTATCACGTGGTTTAGACAAGACCTGTACGTGTTTAGGAATGAATGGGTTAGGGCTAGGAAGAGAGAATAAGTCTTGATAGGGAAGCTCATTCAAAGGGGGAAGCGGTTTTTCGTAATACGTCATATCAAAAATAGGATCGTAGTGAGAGCGGCTATTTTCTAAAGTCTGAGATTTTTTTGCTGACATGACATAACGCGTTTGCTGAGGATCCAGCATAGCTTTTAATAATAGCTTTTCTTCTTGATCTGTGTGTTTAGGGTATACTAGTGAGTGGTAAGGATAGGTGGCGAAGTTTTCTTGGGCTAGGGCCATAATTTGCTCAGCCAAGAAGTTAAACATTTCTGTTCGTGTGCCGTAACAGTAATTGAGTGTGTTAATGGAAGAACGCTCGTCAAGGTAAAACTCGGGGACCCCTTCCTCTTGTAGGAATCGTAGATAAGCTTGTGTATGTTCAATGACAGAAGCAATGTTTTCTTCTCCTTTTTCTGTCAGGGTGAAACAAAGGCTAATTTCCTTAGTATCAGGAGAGCTAATGTAGAGCTCCGTTCGTAGATTGGTAATAAGTTGTTCTTCTTTTAATAAGAAGGCTAATCCATGTTTCCCTTGGTATTCTAGGATGCGTGTGATGGCTTCATAACAGCCCAAAGATACAGGGAGGTCTGCGTTGTATAAATGCCAGTAAATCTCTAGATCAGATGCCGGTTGTAAGGCCTCATTGATAAAGAGTGTATTGGCAGTACTTGTATCCCCGGTATTGATAAATGTTTCTTCAGCTTGATAGGAGGGAGATATAGGAATTTGAGAAAAGAAATCAGGTAAAAAGGATATGGCTTCATCAAGTGGCGTAGCTGTGTAGACAAGTGCTACCATATTTTCTGGTGAATAATGTGTACGGAACCAGTTCTTCATGATTTCTGTTGTTACAGATGAGAGAGTATCTACGTTCCCACAGGCAAATCGATGTAGAGGGTACGTCTCAGGAGAAACCAATTGTTGGATTCGACTGACTCGACGACTGTCTTTTGACAAAGCCATGCCAAACTCTTGCTGCACAGCATACTTTTCTTTAGCTAGATCCTCTTGTCTGAAGAGAGGGTCAATAAATAAATGTACGAACTGCTCTACAGCTTCTTTAAATGAGGCGCTATCCACAGAGAAGAGATAGCTAGTAGTCATAGGTGCTGTGAAGGCGTTGTACATGCCATTGTGATTGCTTAAAAATTGCGGGAAACCAGAAGGCTCAGGGTAAGCTTCATTTCCTAAAAATACGCAATGCTCGGTGAAATGCGCTAATCCTGGATATTCTTTAGGGTCTCCATTACTTCCTGTTTTTACGACAAGAGCAGCACCAGAAGTAGGCATTCCTGGTACAGAAACAATTAAAAGAGGAAGGCCATTGGCACAAATAAATTTCGCAGAACGTTGATTGGATAACGCAGGGGTTAGAATTTTAAGCGGGTTTTGATCTACGATTTGCCTTGAAACGCCAGCATCGGAAGGATACACAGCAAAAATCAAGGTAGTTAGTACAAAAAGATGTAATAAACGCAATTTCATAGGTCTTCGGAGGATGATTATGATTGTAATTCTTGATAAAGTTTAGAAACTTCAGCAAAAACGATTTCAGAACGCAACAAGCGTTGACTGTGTTTATCTAGCTCCTGTATTTTTTCATTACACAACTCATCTAAAAAGCACTCTTTACCAAAATTAAATAGGACAGGAGCAAAGAAAATAGCTCTATATTCACCAAGGGCCTCTTCTATTGTAGGGGGCGGAGGGAGAATATCATAGGTGCGCATTGCAAAAGGATAAAAGTGTGTAGGTGTCCCAGAAGACTTAGATAACAAACGGAACATTTCTATGCTATCAGGGTCAAATTCGGCTGGATATAGTGTACTATCAGGCCGTTTTCTATCCCTACCTCCAGAAGGGGCAACATAGATAAACTTTCCTCCTTCTTTAAGTAGAGTTTTTAAAGTCTGCATGCTTTTTTGGTTATGGCGTAATTTTTCTTCTCTTTGTTCAGGAGGAGAATTGATGTGTCTTTTCGAGTAAATACAGAGGAGGTTACATCCCATACTAAAAGGACGGGCCAGAGGATCGGAGGTTACGCGATCCCCAGCTACAAAAATCATATTCTCTACGAGATCGGGATGAGTCTTCCCTAGAGCGTAGTACATGAGTTGAGGGTCGCATTCCGTTTGATGATTGGCCAGAAGGACCACGTTATCTCCACGATCAATTTGCTCTTGAATCTGATCTAATTGGTCCAAATTGAGAATATAGGAGTGTTCGTCATCAACAAGAACAGAAAAGAATTCTTTCCCAAAAGTAAAAAGGTCTATGGGTTCACGTATTTTTTTATGATAAGGGGGAAAGACAAAGGGAGACTTTAGGTCTTCAATGATTAACTTTAACCATTGAAGACAAAGCTCTTCAGCTTTTTCTAAAGAACATTTTTTTGTCGCTGCTTCCAGGTAATTTTCATGGTACAGCAAGAATTGTTGGTATAGAGGCTCTGGAAGGGATTGATTTTCAAAAGCCTCGATCAGATACTTAGTGAAACACATGATACAAACGTCTCATAATTCAATGCCTTCACCAGTTACAAGAGAGAAGAATTGGTAACAATTTATGTGAAGGGAATCTGAACATGAAATTTGCAGCTTTGCTTTTAACTGTCTAGCTAAACGAATCAGCTCAGCATCATCGTTTTCTTGTTTCATGTACTGAGCAATTTCAGGATGAACAACTAAGCACAGATGAGTGTACTCTTTGTGCCGAATGACTTTTTTCAAATCACGTTCAATTTCAATCACAATACTTTCAGGTGTTTTGATCACCGCATTACCAGAGCAGTAAGGGCAGGTCGTAAACAAAGTTTGGATTAAAGATTCACGGTTTCTCTGGCGGGTCATTTCTACAAGGCCAAATTCACTCATGCTTAGAATGGTACAACGCGCACCATCATCTTTCATATGCTCTTTCAAACGTTCTAAAACTCTACGCTGGTTTTTACGTGATTTCATATCAATGAAATCAATAATGACAAGTCCACCAACGTTTCGTAAACGCAGCTGTCTTGCAATTTCCCCAGCAGCTTCCAAATTGATCTGCACCAGAGTTTCTTCTACACCACTTTCCGATTGCGTACTCTTACCTGAGTTTACGTCAATAGTGTACATAGCCTCTGTCTTGTCAAAGAAGAGATACCCTCCACTGGAAAGCCAAATTTTTCTCTTTGTGGCTTTATCAATTTCTCGTTCTATATTGAAACGCTCAAACATAGGAATAGAGTCTCTGTAGTACTCAATTTTTACTTGCGAATCAGGGGAGTACTTTTTGAGTAAGCGTTTACATTTTTGATAGGTAGCATAATCATCAATGAGAAGGCGCTTATACCCCTTATCTACACACGTCGTCACAGCTTTTTTCAAGATGTCTGTTTCTTCGTAAAGAAGTGACGGATGATTAGGAGAGTGAAATTTTTCTAGAATGCTTTTCCATGTCAGCAGAAGATCATGAGCTTCATTAATTAATGCTTCCGTAGAAGCAGAGACGCTGGCAGTACGACAGATTAATCCCATATCCTGAGGCATTTCAAAGGAACGGATTAACTGCTTCAGCTGCTCTCGCATCTGAGGATCTTCTATTTTTCTAGATACACCCCGATGGGGAGAGTTAGGTAAGAGCACAAGATAGCGTCCTGGGATGGAAATATTCGAAGTAAGTCGAGCTCCTTTACTTCCAATGGGTTCTTTTACTACTTGTACAAGAACTGGGCTATCTAATTTCAGTAATTCTTCGATAGGCGCTTCTTCGTAACATGCTTGTTCTTCTGATACAGATTCTGTATCTACGTCAAACATTTGTTCAAATTTTTTGGAGTTTTCCAGTACGTCGGAAATATGAATAAAGCCATTTTCTCTCTCATCAATATTAATGAATGCTGATTGAATATTTTTGAGAATGTTTGTGACTCTTCCGCGATAAATATTTCCTTTTAATTGTCGAATTTTTTTTCTTTCGATAATGAGATCAAATAACTGTCCGTTTTGCAAATGCGCGTACCGAATCTCTTTAGACTCAATATTGAGTAAGATGTCATTTTCCATTCGTATTCCTTAGAATTGTGAATCGCATCTCGATTCTGCAAACCGCTTTTCCAAGAAGGGGCTGTGTCAATCTTAATGAAAGCAGTTCTATTCCCCTTATCTTGACATATTCCCATTAGGTGGGATTTTTGGATACAAACGTGGTTGCTACGCCGCCCTACGATAGGGGGTAGTCTTATTCCCACTCTCCAATTCGGCAATGTCCTGCCGAAGTATACTATTTGTTGCTAAAAGACCTTGATGAACTATACGCCATTCTGGGTGTGTCCATTCTCTTTCTTTTAGAGACAAGTCATTTTTAATATAGCTACAAGTACATTTTTTGCTAGACGGAAAGAACTTATCCATCTTACGGATAACAACATCGTACTTCTTAGCAATATACTCTATTTTATTCACACAGCTAGCGTGGGCACTCTTCAATTGAAAGCAGCTTTTCTTCTTCAAACTAGGTAAGTTTTTATTCAAAAAGCAGGAGGTTTGCATTTGCATGCCATCATCCATTCCGTATGCTTGAGCTTCAGTATCTAGAGCTAGGATGAGCCAGTATTCTCCAAAAGCACGCTGCTTAATGGAGATCAGTTCTATCTTGTCTTCGTGTGAACGAGACAAAGAAAAATTACATGTCTTTGCAATCTTATTGATTCTGAAGCAGTGCCCTTCAAGCTTACAGCCTTCACGCAGTCCGAACACAAAAAAGCTAAAGTTTTTTGTTCTTTTGAATTTTAGCTGACGAGTTGATTTTTTCTTGAAAAACCTCAGATAGGCAGAGTCTAAATGCTCTAAAATCTCTTGCGTTGCCTGAGAGTGCAGTAGATATCGGCTGATCTGCTTAGCAAAGTGATCCTGTAGCCCATGGATATTAAACACTCGATAATAGCACTTCTGCAAAGCTAACGCATGGTTCCATACAAATGCAACCCCTCCAAGCATTTTATCCAAATGACTTACCTTTTTGGTTTGGTAGAGCTTGTATTCATAGGAGATCATGCGGAGAGTATACAGATAGGAAAAGTTTCAAAAAACCTAAAAATCTTATATTTGTTTAGACTCTTTCACTTCACAACTGCAACCGGGGAATGTCTTGCTTCTTGTCGTGAGTAGAGATAAACTATGGATTATTAAAATATTTTTATTAATGAGCGGTTTGGTTTGCTTGAATAAAAGTTACACTGCGAGTGGGGGAATGGGCTGGAGACTGCAAGAAATTCATATCAAAAAGTATTTCCCTTATTAAAAAAACGCCTTGATATTCCACTAAATTCTTTCTCGTTGTATCCTATTTCTTTTTATCTCGTTAGTGTGGGGACCCCCTTCGTATTTTGATTGGCGGCCCAGGCTGGGTTGTTTCCCAGTTTTTATTCATGTAGAGGTTTTTGTAAAAAAGGGAATACAATGGCAGTACCACGTAACCGACATAGCAATGCGCGAAAAAATATTCGTAGAAGTCACGATGCCAAAAAGGCTAAATGTGCTGCTGTGTGCAGTAATTGTAAGCAGGCTGTAATGCCACATACTGTGTGTGCTTCTTGCGGCTTTTATAAAGGTAAAGTTGTTATTAGTAGCTCTAGAGACTAGAGCTCTCGCCTTGGCAAAAGGTGAGTTGGGGATATATTCTTCACACAACAGAGATTTGCTTCGCGTAGAAGAAGGGGTGATCCCCTGTTATTTGAGGCTTTCAGGTCACTAAGTGGTCCCTCGATTCTTACTACCCTAGTGGTAGAGAACTGGACGGGTACATTAATCCGGTTGTTAGAGTTCTGCTATGGCTTGTGTGCGTATTGGTATAGATCTAATGGGGGGAGATCACTCCCCCTTTGTCATATGGGAAGCAGTAAATCAGGTGTTGGATACAAGACCTGACGTTTCTTCTGTTTCCTTTGTCGCTTTTGCTTCTAGCGACCGTTCTGATTCTCAGTTAGATTTTTCTTTCTCTCATGCAAAGCATGAAGTCCTTTTTGCAGAGAATTTTGTTTCTATGGAGGATACGCCTCTTGCGGCTCTTCGTAAGAAGTCTTCCTCTATGGCTATGGGGTTGGATTATTTGCGGGATGGACGTATTGATGCTTTTGTTTCTACCGGTAATACGGCGGCTTTAGTTACCTTATCTCGGTTAAAAATTCCTGCGTTTTCTTCTTGTAAACCAGCACTTCTTGTTCGCATCCCTACTTTAAGTGGATTTGCTGTTATTTTGGATGTCGGGGCGAATGTCTCCGTAAAACCAGAAGATATGTTAGGGTTTGCTCGTATGGGAGCTGCATATAAGCGGTGTTTTGGGGTTTCTCATGCTCCCACTATTGGCTTACTAAATATAGGTTCTGAAGAAAGAAAAGGAACGGAAGCGCATCGGCAAACTTTCCGTTTGCTGAGAGAGGAATATAAAGAAGCTTTTCTAGGCAATATAGAAAGCGGAGATATTTTTAGTGGTCATATAGATGTAGTTGTTACAGATGGGTTCACTGGAAATATCTTTCTTAAAACTGCTGAAGGGTTATTTGCTTTTCTTCGTCGTATATTGGGGGATAAGTTAGAGAATGCTATCAAGCGTGAGTTTGACTACTCTATTTACCCTGGTTCTATGATTTGTGGGCTATCTAAGCTAGTGATAAAATGTCATGGTAAATCCGATGGCTCTACCCTATCCCAAGGGATTTCTGGGGCTATAGATTTAGCTCAATCTGATGTGTGTCAGCATATTTTTTCATCTTTATAATGTGTAGTTGTTCAAGCAAAGTTCAGAGTATAGGAATACTACTCATCTAATTTGCCTTTCTAGCGTTGTCTTGGTTTCTGTAAAATTCTTGACGGTATCGTGTAATGGTGATAAACATTCTGCAAAATGAATTCTAACACGCCTCTGGATTAGGTTTTGCAATGATATCAAAAAAGGCAACGACTTCGGTGTTTTCTCAATCGGTCGTTTTGGCAATTTTAGTCTCTACTTTAGGATATACAAGTCATGGTTCCTTACACGCCTCAGAATTAACCTTGACGTCTCCCGTAGGCTCTGCTGTTGAGTCGAGCGTGTTTAAGTTCCTTAGTAAGGATTATACGCTTGCAGATAGCCTGTATCTCATGGATCCTAGTCTGTATGATGTGTGTATTTTAGAAAGTCCTTCAGCTGATTCCGGAGAACAACCTGTTTTTCAATATCTGCTTGATAGAACGACTTTGTTTAAAGTGAACAATTCTTTTTCTTGGGGGAATGTGAATTGCCAAACTCCTTTCCAAGATTCTTCTGATGGAGTGGCTTGGATCGATCCTTTGGCTCTGCATATCGAGAATAAAAGTCATGGTTTGGCATTTTGTTTTAAAAAAGAACAAGATGGGAGCGTAGATTCCAACAAGTTCAAGGGGGTAGCCTTTTGGGGTATGCAACCTGGTCAGAAGCTCACATTCCATGATTTGCGTTCTGTTCAGTCTGGTGCAGCGATTTATTCTGACAGTGATGTCATATTTGAAAATATTCGTGGGGTACTTAGTTTTTCTCATTGTGATTCCGCTGCTAATGGTGGTGCTTTAGCTGCTGAGGGACTCGTAATTAAGAAATGTCAAAATGTTGTCTTTAGTGAGTGCTCAACACAAGTCAGTTGTACTTCTTCAGGGGCGTTAGACCTGTTCTCTCTAGGTGGAGGGGCTTGTTATACATGTGATAAACAAGAAAAGGTTGCTGATGCATGTATCCCAAGCGGCAGTGTTTCTCTTATGGAGAATAGCGGGTTATTAACTATTGAACGTAATGCCGCTATGGAAGCAAATGGAGGGGCTTTTGCTTGTTCTAGTTTCCTTTGTAAGGGAAATAGTGGAGCGATTTGTATTAAAGCCAATCAGGCTTTATCCGGGGGTGCTATTGCCAGTCAAGGTGATGTGGCCTTCTTAGGAAATACAGGGATTATAGAATTTATAGAAAACCGCTCTCATATCTCACCTGCGGAATGCCATTTAGGTGGAGGGGCTCTTGCTGCTTCTGGGACGATTAGTTTTAGAAATAACTGGGAGATGCAGTGTGTAAAAAATAGTTCTGCAACCTATGGTGGAGCTTTTTTATCTAAGGAATTCTTCTTTTCTGAAAATGCAGGTAGTACTTTATGGAAAGGAAATAAAGCTGGTCTTTTAGGTGGAGCAGTAAAAGCTGAGACGGTCTTGTCGATAGCAGAGAATTTTGGTTCTGTGTCATTTGAAGGAAATTCTGCGCAGTTTGGAGGGGGAGCTCTTTATTGTGCACAAGATAAAGAAGCAGATGCTTGCGTATCTATTTGTGGAAATTCCGGTGGCATTAGCTTCCTTCGTAATGAGGCTTCTTGTGACACTGCTGAGGGCAAGAAATTTGTAGGTGGTGGAGCTGTCTATGGAGAGAATGTTTTCCTAGAAAGAAATTCAGGAAAAACGCTGTTTAGTAACAACGTAGTGAAATGCGTAGAAGGCTCTGGTCAGTTCGTGGGAGGAGGAGCTGTTTTAGCTCAGGATTTGCTAGTTATTGCGGATAACGCTGGTTCAATTACATTCTTAGAAAATGGGAAAAATACCCCACCAGAAAAAGAAAACTTAGATCAAGTAGCTACTTTATCTGTCCATAACTGGGGAGGCGGGGCGGCATTAGCACGTTCTATTCGTTTATGTAATAACTCGGGGGATCTTGTTTTCTCTGGAAATATCACTTCCTCAAGATCTGTAAGCACACCTAATCTTTTGTCATTGGGGGGTGGGGCCCTTTTAGGGATTGATCGTGTTGAGGTTAAGAAAAACCGCGCAGTTTCTTTCATGAATAATTTTGCTATGGGAGAAAATGCAAGTGGAGGGGCTATTCTCTCCACAGGTAGTCTTCATTTTGATGGTAATGGAGAATTAAATTTTTCTCGTAATGTCGCTCAGTTCTTAGGTGGTGCTGTTTGCTCTATTTCTGGAGGTGTGCATTTAGTTAATCATCGTAGCCCTGTTGTTTTTTCAGGGAACAAAACGAATGCGGCCGGAGGTGCTCTTGCCTCAGCTTTCGGAACAGTCTGTATTGCTGGTAATGAGGGGGATGTAGAGTTTAAGGATAATGTAGCATCCGGAGATTATCGGGAAGAGAATGCAAAAGAAGGCACACAGGATATCACGGGACATCACAGTGGAGGCGGTGCGATCTATTCTAGCGGATCCGTGTATATCACAGGTAATAAAGGAACTGTTTTGTTCTTAGGTAACTCTACAGGATGTTTTGGTGGGGCAATTGTAACAGGTTCTTTAGCTGCAGAATCGGTTTCTGAGACATTTGGTGAAAAGGTACATGATACAGAAGCTTCTGTTATCGTTGCAGAAAACAAAGGCAACGTGATTTTTTCTGGAAATGTTGCTTTTGCATCGGAATCGGGAGATTCTCACGTGTTTGGTGGTGGAGCCGTTTATACAAAGCACCTGATTGTATCAGGTAATGAGGGACGGGTTTTATTTTACAATAGCTCTGCTCAACAAGGTGGTGCTGTAAAAATTATGGATGGTGGCTCTGTCCTTCTTTCCGCGACGGGAGGGGACATTGTGTTCCAGGGGAATAGAAACCGAGAAGGGGGATCTGATGGTATTTATCTCTCTGGGAAGACATCAAAGGTTACTGAGTTATCAGCAGCACAATCACGTAGTATTCTTTTCCAGGATGCTTTGATTTTCGAAGACCTTGCCCCTAGGGGAGAAAGCACAGATACTCATGCATTCTTAGTGATTAATAGAGATAATGGCGATCAGCAGGTACAGAATACAGGGACTGTGCGTTTTGCCTCTGCTATTACAAAGGTTCCGCAGGTCGTGCATATCCAACAAGGGACATTAGCTTTGAGCGATGGCGCTCAATTATGGGTGAATGGGTTGAAGCAAGATCCTCAAAGTAAAATTCTTTTATCTGCTGAAACAATTCTACGTATTTTTTCTTCAGAGGAAGAGTTAACTCAGGAACCAATCTCTCCGGTTGTTTCTACTCTTACTGCCTGCCGCAAGCTTCCCCCTGCTCCTCAAGCTGCGATTGTGAATGAAAATCCCTATCCTGTTATCGACCTGAGTTCTATTAGTATCGATCTGACTTCTTTTGTTCCAGGAGAAGAGGGAACCCTACCTACACCTCCTAAAGTGATTGTCCCTAACGGGCTTTCATTAGGGGCAAGTTCATTGAACGTTATCTTGGAAGATTCTGATGGATGTGGTTATGAGAACCATCGGCTATTAGGAACAGAGCAGGAGGTTCCCCTCATTTCTTTCCAATCAGCTTCTGGAAGTGCGGTGGAAGAAAGTGCTATGCGTTCACTTTTAGAGGAAATTTCTGTGAAGGTAGCTACTCCAACGATTGCAGAGGATACCTATGGACATTTAGGCGTTTGGTCAGATGCTAAGATTATGAATGGTAAGTTAGTCGTAGGTTGGACCCCAACAGGGTATAAACTTAACCCTGAAAAACATGGTTCTTTAGCTTTAAATACACTGTGGGCGCAGAGAGATGTGTTGCGAGCTGTAAAACAGCAACAGGTGTCCCATAACATCACATCGCAAAGAATGGAATTCGATTTCTCTACAAATGTTTGGGCTGCAGGTATTGGAAACTTCACAGACTGTGGCTCTGTTCGGTCTGTAGATGGATTTATTCATCGTGCCGGCGGCTATTCCGTAGGTATGGATACACAGCTTGTGGAGGATTTGTTAATTGGGGGAAGTTTCTCTCAATTTTTCGGTTATGTGGATAGCCAACAGTACACAGCCCGTTGCCATCAGCATGGTCTTTTGGGATCTGCTTATACAGGGCTAGTTGCTGGTTCTTTCCTATACAAAGGAACGTTCATATACAGTGAGATCAGTCATGATTTAGTCTCAGACTATAAAGTGTTAGGGAAGTCTAAAGGTTCTTGGACAAGTAAGGGTATTTTAGCAGATGCAAGTTTGGAGTATCGTTATCTGCTCAATCCGAAAAAAGCATTCTCTTCTCTCGTTTCTGCTATCGTACCTAGCTTCGGTTGCGAGTATGTTTCTATTGATCATCCTGGATTCACGGAGTTAGGAAACGAGGCGAGGACTTTTGGTAAGGGCTCTTTACAAAATGTTACTCTTCCAGTTGGAATCACGATAGAGCATAGTTATGCTAAAGGGCAAAGGTCCGAGGTAAACAGTATAGGCGTTTCTTATGCCTTTGATGTATACCGCCACCTTCCAGAGGTAGCTGTGGAACTCCCTCAAGCTGCATATAATTGGGTTGCTTCACCTGTGGCTCTCTCCCGCCAAGTGGTTATGGCAACCTTTAATAATAATACGGAGTGGAATGCCTATTTTAGCACATATCTCGGGGCTTGGTATGGCTGGAGAGAACATGTAGCTTCTTATGACATCAACGGAGGAATCCGTTTGATTTTCTAAGAGGAATCTCTGTTTTGTATTGCTTCTTAGGCCGGTAGATCTCTTTAATAAGATCCACCGGCTTTTTTATTTTTCTTCTGATTTTATTAAAAAAATCTTAATAAAATTGATTTTCCAATTTTATTTCTAAATACTTACCTTTCAGCATGATTGTTTCATTTTCTTTCTTTTGATGGATCCCCCACGTTTTTTCTTTTTCCCTTAACGATTTTAAGCTGGCTAAATCGAAATAAGGTTTTAAAGATCGACTACATGGTTCCGGGGAAGGACTATTGCTATGCTTACAGGTGAAGATAAAGGACCAGGTTTTGGCTTACCAAACGTACAGGCCAAGGTAGATGGAATTTCTGGTCTTGGTGGTCCGAAATGGCCATTTGGAAAAAACAAAAAACCAGGAAGACCCTCAACAAAGAGGAATCTTTTAAAAGAAATACAAAAAGAATTAAAAGCTACGGGGTCAAGTTTCTCTTCCAAAGTGACGAGCTCATGGGAGGGATTATCTGAAAAGGTGCATGCCCAAACGGATAAAGTGAAGAATCTAGCCAGTAGGAGCGGTGTGTGTTTGGAGAAAATTCCTGATGTCGAATTAGCCATTGATAAAGCGAGTGTGGAGAATTTCTTCCAGAAAATAAAAGATTGGTTACACACTCATTTACAAGATGCAGGTCGAGTGCTCTTCCCTTGTTGCTGTGGGAGACATGGTTCCTATGATATCACACTCCCTAATGAAGGCGTAGAGGAAGATCCAGGCCTTGAAAAAGATCTTGAAAAGGCTGCTGATGATATTAAAAAGGCAGCTTCCACCGGAGATCCTTCGTTTAAAGAGAATGTTAATAAGGCTCTTGACGTTTTGAAAAGAGCTGTAAAATCAGCAAAGAACAAGAATGCAAAAAACAGACAATCTCAGAAGCTACGCAGTACTGTAGATGTTGGGGTGCAGTGTGTATGTTTGGACTGCCCTTCATTGCGTAATCAAGATAGCTGTTCGGGAACTGAAGTGTATTGGAGTTGTCAGTCATCGTCTAATGGTCTGCCAGATGAACCTATTTATGAGAATATAACCCCGTGGGGAGAACCTTGGGGAGACATTCTAACTGCAGGATGGTGTCGCAATGACGTGGATATATATACAGAGGGGAATTCTAATGGCCCCCTCCAAAATGGTATGATTCGATGTAAGCTGCCAACGGTGGCTGATGTATCAAATTTGGATGAAAGAGAACGTTTGTTAGAAATGAAACTAGCCATGGTTGATCAGACATTGCAAGATTTGAACGTGATGTGGCAGAGGGCCGAGCAAGAGTTAGAAGCTGCTATAGCAGAAAGAAGGCGTATTGAAAACTCAAGATTATCTCGACGCATTCGGGCAGGATTAAGAAGGCTATTTTACTGTTTCTGTCCTCCCAAGGGAGAAGAATAATAAGCGATCCTTTTTCTGAGGGATATGATTGAGAAGATCCTAGATAAGAGAAACTTAGACAAGTTGATAGCTGGTCGTCAGGATAATCCCCATCAGCTGCTAGGGGTAGTGACAGAAAGCTCTTGTCAGGATCGCATTGTTGTTTTCCGCCCAGGGGCACAGTTTGTTGTTATAGAAGTGCGGGGAGAAATAATAGAAGCAACTCCCCACCACTCGGGAGTGTTTTCTTATCCTGTGTCGAAGGGGCTATCACCTCGAGATTACCGTATTTATCATCAAAATGGCTTACTAGCCCATGATCCCTATGCATTTTCTCCGGTATGGGGAGAAGTGGATTCTTTTTTATTCCATAAGGGTGTCCATTATCGTATTTATGAGCGGATGGGGGCGATTCCCCTTACCATAAATGGAATAGAAGGGGTTCTTTTTGTTGTTTGGGCCCCTAGAGCACAACGTGTTTCTGTCGTAGGGGATTTTAATTTTTGGCACGGTCTGGTTAATCCTTTAAAAAAGGTGTCGGAAGAAGGAGTCTGGGAATTATTTGTCCCGGGCCTTTCTGTAGGGACACGCTATAAGTGGGAAATTGTTGGTGCTTCCGGAGATGTGTATATTAAATCTGATCCTTATGGAAAAAGTTTTGATACACCCCCTCAAGCTGTTTCTGTCGTTACAAATCCTGATAGGTACATTTGGGGAGATGCCCAATGGTTACAGGAGCGTTCAGAAAGACACAGAGGGCCTATTAGTATTTATGAGGTTCATTTTGGATCATGGTGCTGGCAGGAGGGGAGACCGCTTTCTTATAGAGAAGCTGCTGAGAAATTAGCAGCCTATTGCAAAGAAATGCATTATACTCATGTGGAGCTATTACCGATTACAGAGCATCCTTTAAATGAGTCTTGGGGATATCAAACAACAGGGTATTATGCACCGAGTTCTCGCTACGGTTCTCTCGAGGATTTTCAGTATTTTGTTGATTATCTTCATCAACAAAATATTGGGGTCATATTAGATTGGGTACCAGGACATTTCCCTACAGATGGATTTGCTTTAGCATTCTTTGATGGAGAACCTTTATATGAGTATACTGGGAATAGCGATCTCCTTCATCCTCATTGGAATACGTATACTTTCGATTATCGAAAAGAAGAGGTATCAAACTTTTTGATAGGAAGTGCCTTGTTCTGGATTGATAAAATGCATGTAGATGGTTTGCGTATTGATGCTGTGGCCTCCATGCTATATTTAGATTATGGGCGAGAGGGAGGTAGGTGGACGCCTAATATTTATGGTGGTAAAGAAAATTTAGACGCAATTCAGTTTCTTAAGCATATGAACTCTGTGATTCACAGAGAATTTCCTGGTGTGCTGACCTTTGCTGAGGAGTCTACTGCTTTCCCCCACGTCACCTTACCAGTAGACCAGGGTGGACTAGGATTTGACTATAAGTGGAACCTGGGATGGATGCACGATACCTTTCGTTATTTCCGCACAGACCCAATATTCCGTTCCTACCATCAGCAAGACCTAACTTTTAGCCTGTGGTATGCTTTTCAAGAGCGATTTTTACTCCCCCTATCTCATGATGAAGTGGTACATGGAAAAGGAAGCTTATTAGAGAAGTGTGGTGGTGATACTTGGACGAAATTTGCGCAGCTACGCTTATTATTTGGCTACCAGCTATGCCAACCTGGGAAAAAATTAGTCTTTATGGGTGGGGAATTTGGGCAGCGTCGAGAGTGGTGCCCAAGTCGTTCTTTAGATTGGGACTTATTACAAGATTATTACCATTCTACGCTGAAAGCCTGTACACAAGAGTTGAATGCCTTGTATGTAAAATCCCCATGCTTATGGGGAGAAGACAGCACATCATTTGAGTGGGTAGATTTCTCTGATTCGAGTAATAATGTGATTGCCTATTATCGATTCGCCGATGATCGGCAATCGGGGTTTCTTTGCGTGCACCATTTCAATAAGGAGTATTTCCCTAGCTATGTGCTGCCTTGCAGAAATCTGCAGTCTTGTTCTTTGGTTCTGACTACGGATGATACTGCATTTGGTGGGTCGGGGAAAGGATTTCGAGAGCCTATCATTTGTCAAGATAATGGGGTGTCCTGGGGTGTAGATATCGAGTTAGCCCCTATGTCTACGCTTATCTACCAGGTAACTTTCTGGAATTAGGTTTCTCAAAGTATTAACAATCAGAGGGAGATCCCACGATAAAACTCGTGGGATGCATCTAAGTAGGTGCAAAACTCTATTGATCTAAGAGGGATTGAGGTAAAATGCTTAGTTTTTGCTATCTTCCCGAATAGAATCTACAAAATCTTTGATTTCCTCTTTCAAGCTATGCATGAGGTTTTTAGCTTGTTTGATAAACGACTTAGTGTGCTGTTTAGAGTTTTTCACTAGGGATTTGCTTCGCTTCAAGCTAACTTGTCTAAATTTTGCTAGTCGTTTTCTTAACTGAGGACCGCTTTTAGGGGTAAATAAACCTGTAAGCACTGTAGCTAGACACCCACCAAAAACAGCACCCCGTAACCAACGAAAGCTTTTGCCTTTTCTCTTTTTAGACCGACTGTTTCCAAACATGATCCTAATCCCTATTCCGAAACATACACCAAACACATGCCGCGGCAAGAACCCACTTTGTCTTACTCAACAAACCCAAAATCCAATGCATTTCGTTTTTGTCTTCTTCGCAGCAAAAGATGTCCTCAATATCCTTATCTAAGTTTTGATTTTTTTTTCGTTTGCGTAACCAGGAAATAAGGAATTTTTTACCTAATAATAGAGGGGCTAGGATCTTAGCTTCAAAATTTAAAATTGTTGTTAGACGACCGATATTTTTCAAAATCTTGTTGAGCTTACAGAGAACACTGATGGCAAGAAAAAGAGTAGCGACCATGCAAATAGAAAGCAGAACGCAGCAAAAAAAGAGGGAGCCAATAACGATATTCATAAAAAATTAAAAACTTAAATAGTTAACTTATTATTTTATTTTTTTAATAAAAATTCAAAATTACTATTTAAGTTTTTTATTAATTAAATCTTTCCTCCCTAAGGAAAGACTAGCTATCAGAAGGACAAGGGTCCAAGATTTCTTGGGTGTCCTTTTTAGGAAAGGCGATTTCTTTTCTTAAGAGGAACACTCCAAATAGGTTAAAGCATAGAAGTAAGGCACCTGAGATAGACATGATCAGGAGAGCCGTGTTTTGTGATAAGAAGCAAAACAGAGGTAGAGCGCAAACCCCATAAATTAAATAGAGTTTAGCTCCCAGAGAACCCCCAAGAAACTGCGCACATTTTCTTCCTACAAGGAAATAGGAAATAATCGTTGTGTACCCCGTGACAAAGAAGAATAGAGGAAGGAAAAATTGCACCATAGGGAAGTAAGAAGATAGCGCATATTCAACAGCTAACGAGGCATTATCTAACCCTAAACTCCAAGCTCCTGAAGCTAAGGCCATCAGGATGCTCAGAGAACAAATAAGGTTATCTACAATAACCCCTACAATGCTGAGCTGAGCTTGTGTTCCAGGATCTTTGGCAGAGCTTTCACTTTGAATAATAGAATCAAAGCCAATACCAATGTCCCCAGAGTAAGCAGCTCTAGAGATCCCTTGGCGTATGGTTGTGGCAACTGTACAGCCGGCAAAGCCTCCAATAGCTCCGTGTCCAGTAAAGGCTGAGGAGAAGACGGTGGTAAGAAGAGCTGGGAGGTGGTGAAATTCTTTATAAAGAATATATAAAGCCATACCGCAGTAAAGAGTGAGGAAAAACGGTAACACGCAAGAGCAAATTTTCCCAATTCTTGATAAGCCTCCTTGTACGGCGTACATGACCAGGAAGAGAAGGCCTGCTATAGTCACACTCCGTGGAACATGCCAGCAGTGAGCAAGAGCATCAGTAATAACGGAAAATTGGTAGATCTCCACGCCATAGATACAGAGTAGGATAGCGACTAGAGTGGGGATCAGCCGTGTTTTGTAGGCTTTATGTAAGAAATACATGGGGCCACCTTGATACACGCCATTCTCATCTACTTGCCGGAATTTAATACCTAAATAGACCTCAGCATACTTCACAATAGAACCGAGAATACCCGCAACCCAGACCCAGAACAAAGCTCCTGGACCGCCGATACATGCTGCTGTAACAATCCCAACTACGTTACCAATACCAATATTTCCTCCAGCAGAGGCAAAGAACACTTTTAATGGGTGGACTCCACGTTGGTCTGAGGATTGGGAATGCAGGGAATACTTGTAAAAGAGATTAAAGAAGTAAGGTAACTTTGTAATTTGTGAGAACTTAGACTTAATGGAGAACGTAATGCCCAGGGTAAGGATTAGCATAAAGGCAATATACGACCAAAAAAAGTCGTCAAATGACGATAGATAAGACAAAAAGGTTCCCATGATATGACAAATTACAAGTATTTCTGTTGAATAAAGGGAGATTATACTCTCATTTCATTTCTTTGACAAAAGTTAGGTTTTGTAACCTCTAGAGTAACATTCTCTTAAGTTAAGATCTTAATTTTTTCTACAAGTTACTATGTTTTTTTGCTAAGAAGAGATCTCCAAGAAGCATGAATGTACCGAGAGAAATCAAGGTGTCTGCCACATTGAATGTAGGGAACGCCCATGACCGATAACTAATAGAAAGAAAGTCAACGACGTGATCGTAGAACAGGAGATCACCGACATTCCCAATAGCCCCTGCACAGATCAAAATTAGTGACACGCGTATGAGAGTAGTCAGCTGTTTATCTCGGAATAATAGAAATAGAAGTAAGCAGGTGATGATAACAATACGGACGATAAGCAGCGGCGTTTTATAAGATGCAAACAAACCAAATGCCGCGCCCTCATTGTACGTAGGGATGATGGAAAATGCCCATTGTCCCCAACGGTGTTGATATAGGATAGATAGAGAAGAACTTCCCTGTGTTTCATAAAGCTTGAGTAACACAACCAACTTCGTAATCCAATCAAGAAAAACGAGAACTGTCATGCTAAGGAGAGGGGAGAGAAAACGACGAAACATGGGAATTAGTTGCTAGATAAAAGACCTTTTTCAAACTGCTCTTGAGCTTTTACGGTCATGGTAGCGTAAGGAATAGCCATTAATCTAGCTAAAGGGATTTCTTCACCGCTTACGTCACAAATACCGTAAGAAGAGTCTTCTATTTTCTCCAGGGCTCGATTAATTTGTCTTAGCAAAGCATATTCTTTCGTTGTTACTTCTAGGCTAATGGTGCGGTCAAAGGTTTCCGTTCCTTGATCTGCCTGATGCTGAGAATAGCCGGTTGCCTCGTTAGGCTTCTTTACTTCTTGTGCATTACCCTCCAAAGTATGGGATAGCTTTGCGCGCATTTCTAAAAGTCTTTCCTTGAAGTTGGCTATTTCTTCTTCCGATAAGGCCATTATGGTCTCCTTGTATTATTTTTCCATATCCGGTGTTGCAGATAGCAAAATCTCCATTAATTCGCCAACATCTTTAAATCGACGGTATACACAGGCAAACCGAATGTAGGCAATCATATCTGCTTGTTTTAAGTATTTCATAACAAGCTCTCCAATCTCTTTTGTAGAGATTTCTTTATTTTGTTTACCCAGTAAGTCCGTTTTTACTTTGAAAGCAATAGCTTGAATTTGATCTTGACTAATTCGGGTATGGCTACAAGCGGACTTTAGTCCTTGTATGAGCTTTGTTTCTTGAAAATTTTCGTATCGACCGTCCCTTTTTAAAACTTGTGAAGTGAGTTCCACAGTCTCGAAAGTAGTAAATCGTTGACCACACCCCAAGCATTCTCTTCTGCGTTTAATAGCATTAGCTTCAGTTGCATTTCTAGAATCTGTAACTTTTAAGTCGTCGTGGTTGCAGAAAGGACATAACATGAGAATTTCCTCACAAATTCAAGCTATTTCGTTGCTATAATTCGTTATCAATTACCTCAGATTACCCTTTGAGCAGCTGTTTTCTTAATTTGTTACGTCAAACAACGTAGCTACAAAATAGTTTCCGGATTTTTAAAAGATCGAAATCAGAGACGGAAGGGGGCATTGTACTCCCTTACTCTTCTTGGGTCAATCGGTAGGTGCATTCCTTCTAATGGGATGTTACCAAAAGCTTTTTACCTAGTTTCTTACATTGTAGTAAACTTAATTATTTTCTTAACTCTCTGTTAGTCAGAGTTTTTTTGATGATTTTTGCAAAAATTCTTTTCTTCACAAGGAGGGAAGGTTGCCTTGCGCTAAACTATGCATCCGTCCACAATGTATATCTGATTAGGTAAGAGACGCTATCAAAATATGTTTTCTGGAATTGTACGAGAGCTAGGAAAAGTAGCTGTGTTAGATCGAACAGGAACGATCATGACGTTAGGTATAACCAGTACCCTCGATCGGGAGTTATTAGAGATAGGGGGTAGTATTGCTGTTGATGGGGTATGCCTAACTTTAGTCGGTGTGGATGAGACGTGTCTATTTTTTGATGTGATTCCTGAGACGTGTCTATGCACAACGATTGGTAAGTATCAGTTAGGTCAACCGGTGAACATAGAGAGTTCACTGCGTTTAGGTGATGAAGTTGGGGGACACTTTGTCTCCGGGCACGTGTTGGATATAGGGACTATCACAGGAATTGAAGGCAATCACTATGCATTTTCTTGTCCTCCTTCACTAAGTCCCTACCTATTTGAAAAAGGTTTTTTAGCTATTGATGGGATCAGCCTAACTCTCACTTCGGTATCTCAAGAAGGATTTTCTGTAGGGGTTATTCCAGAAACCTTATCTAGGACAACCTTAGGGGTGAAGAAAGTAGGGGATTATGTGAATTTAGAGCCTGATATGACCACAAAAGTACAGGTTGATACGTTACTACGCTTGCATAAAATTGAGAAAAAAGATGGATTACTCACTGTTGGATAGTGGAGAGGGGAAAAAACTAGAGCGATTTGGTTCCGTTACACTGATTCGCCCTTCTCCTGTAGCTATTTGGCCCAAACAGTCTCCTCAATTATGGTCTTCTTCTTTGGCTGAGTATCGTAGATCAGGAGAAAAGGGCAGATGGATTTTACGTGCCTCCGTACCTGAAGAATGGACAATTTCTTTGCGAGGAGTGCACTGTGTATTGAAGTTAACACCTTTTGGGCACGTGGGTGTTTTCCCGGAACATTCTGGTTTTTGGAGCTCTTTAGAGCCTATTTTATCAAAAAAGCCTTCCTGTCGTGTGTTAAATCTCTTTGCCTATACGGGGGCAACCTCTTTTTTCTGTGCAAAACAAGGCGCAACTGTTTGGCATGTTGATGCTTCTAAAGCTGCGATTAAATGGGCGCAAAAGAATGCTGAGAAAAATACTCTTCCCGATAAACGCGTTTTTTGGGTTATCGAGGATGCTTATGCCTTTTTGAAAAGGGAAATTCGTCGAGGTAGAAAGTTTGATGCGATCCTTCTAGATCCACCTACCTATGGTCGAGGGCCTAATGGAGAGGTTTTCAAAATAGATGAAGGGTTGTTCCCTTTATTGCAGCTATGTTCAGAGTTGTTGGCACCAGATTTTTCTTATCTTTTGCTTACATCACATACCCCAGGACATACGCCTGAGTTCTTACGAGGTTTAGCTCATCGGGCTTTGCCGAACCTTTCATATAAGCTGTGGTCTTGTGGAGAAAGTTTTTGTGGTTCAGGGGACGAGGCGTTACCTTCGGGGGTGTTTGTACAATGGAGTGTTTAGGGAAACATAATTTTCGTATCAAGGAAGCTTTATCTTTGAAAAGAAATCGTTCTAGAAAAGGAGATCGCTTTTTATTAGAAGGATTTAGAGAAATTTACAAAGCACTCTCTAATGGTTATTGTTGCGATTATCTTTTTTGTTCCGAGACATATTTGGAAAAAGAAGAGCTTCTTGTTCAAGAAATGAACAAACAGCGTGTTCCTACATTTCAATGTTCCGCAGCTATTTTGCAAAGTCTGTCTTACAAGGAACATTATGATAATTTTATTGCTGTTATGCGAAAAAAATATCTTTCTAAAGAAGAATTTCTTGAAAGAAAGAAAAATACTACGCCTTTTTATTTGATTGTAGAGCAGGTAGAAAAACCAGGTAATGTTGGGGCTCTATTAAGAATCGCTGATGGGGCAGGAGTAGATGGGGTTATTCTTTGTGACCCTTTTGTGGACTTATACAATCCAAATTTAATCCGTGCTTCTTTAGGGACTGTATTTACCTTGCCCATATGGGAGGCTTCCCTTAACGAGGTTCTTAGCTTAGTAGAAGGGGAAAGGTGGCATGTATTTGCAACTACCCCTGCTGCAACAGATATGTTCTTCCATCAAGATTTTCGTGTTCCCTTAGCCCTTGCTTTTGGTTCCGAAAAAGATGGCCTGACTTCAGAATGGCTTAATGGGAGATTTACAAAGATTGCTCTTCCTATGAGAGGACAAGCAGACTCTCTCAATCTTTCTACGGCAGTTGCTGCTGTGACCTATGAGGTTGTCCGACAGCGTTGGTAACTTTATTGAGTTTTTTTCTTCACTCCTATGGTTCAGATAGGATAGGGTTTCCAAATTGCTGAGTTCGTGCTATTATGGTTATAGTCTAATTTTTAATTGTTTATTAAAAATTTTACTTTTTACAATATTTCCCCATTGATTTGCCTGTAATGAGAATACGAGTACCTTCACCTTTTTATTTGTTTTATCGCCGGGTGGTTGCGTACGTGTGTTTAGGAAAGGTACTGAGCTATCCAACTTGGTTAGGGAGGGTTGTTTCTGGGGTATTTGCTTCTTTGGTGTGGATGAAGCAACAAACTCGGAATCGAAAGCCTAGTCACGTTTCGGCTACAGTGGTGAGTGTTGGGAATATTGTGGTAGGGGGAGCTGGGAAGACACCAACGGTGTTATGGTTAGCTCAGCAGCTACGGGATCGTGGGTATTCTTGTGCTGTACTGACCCGTGGTTATATGGGAGAGTGCAGTAAGAAAAGACATTATACAATTGTTGATCCGAATCGACAT
>CALGBW010000006.1 GCA_937884635.1 uncultured Chlamydiaceae bacterium | reverse complement strand
TGCATAATTTAAGTAAATAGCTTATTAAGGCTATCTACAAGTCACTATTGTAGTACTTATTGTCTGCAACTACCGTGAGCTTGATTTAATGGCTGAGCCTTAGGCCCTTTAGATTGGCAATCGGAAGATCCGCAAGCATTTTTGCCACAAGCTGGCTTGTAACCACAATCAGATTCGTGGTGAGAACGTTCTTTTTTCACTGCACATGGATCTTCAAAACAACAATCCATGATACGGCAACAACTACTTAACCCCAAAACACCACACAAAGCAGCTAATACAACAGCTTTTTTCATAGATGTATGACTCCTAAAAGTTAGCAACTTTTTATTCTGGGGCTAAAAATAAAATTATTAAAAAAAACCGTGTAATTTTTTAATAATTACTAACCCCACTCTTACTAGTTTATTAGAATAGAAATCGCCAAAAATTAGCAAATAATATTTTTAAAAACAGAAAATAAAGAAATTAACTTAGTAACAAGTAATCTTTTAACTAGTTAAAAGCTAAATGATAACGATACGAAATGAAATAAAACTTTTTCTTATTAAGACAAGAAACCCACTAATTTTCTAATATTTAGAAAACGTGGAATCAAAAAAAAATCATGAAAAAACTTTCTTTCCTCATGACGCTATCGCTTATAACATGGCTTGCTTCTAGCTGTTCATATGCTCCTCCTCCAAGAAGCTACATCTTAGCTAAAGAGAGCCGCCCTCTTAAACGACGAGCCAGCTCCCTAGAATTTGCTTTAGCCAAAGCTATTTTTCAGCATGCACAACAGTGTGCAAAAAGATAGCGCCCCTATTTAGACTCTAGTAACTGATCTAGAATTGCTTGCTCTTTTTTCACTACACCACCCAGAAGGTTCTGCGCATGCACGAGACGTGCCCGAGTTCTAGGCTTACCTAATATCTCCATAGAATCGAATAAAGGCAGCCCCTGTTTTTCTCCAGTGATGGCAACATACAGCAGCGGGATAATAGCTTTCTTATGATGAACCCCAAAGGTTTCGGCTAGCCACTTCGAACCTGTATAAAAGACATCCTTTTCCCATATATCGCCTTTCTCGATATAACGGACATAGGTGTACAAGATCTTCGCAGCCACTTCTTCTGTCAAGGATGGGGGAAGCAAATGTTCTTTTGTATAATTAGGAATCACAGAGAAGAAAAAGCCTGTTAACCCAACAAACTCAGCCAAAGTAGTCATACGAGTTTGGCAGAGAGGCAAGATTTTTAAGAAAAACTCATCATTGAATTCCCACTGCTTCAGCTCTTGCAACAATTTCTCAGGCGATCCTTCATGATTCAAATAGTGCTTGTTCATCCAGTCAAGTTTATGGATATCAAATACAGCGCCAGATCGTCCGATACGTTTAGGATCAAAGTTTTCTATTAGCCTTTGCAAGGGATAGATCTCCTCATCCCCTTCCATGCTATATCCCATAAGAGTAAGAAAGTTCAAAAAGGCTTCCTTCACATACCCAGCATCACGGTAATAGAAAATGGAAGTTGGGTTCTTTCTCTTAGATAGCTTGCTTCCATCAGGATTGAGAAGCAAAGGCATATGGAGAAAAACAGGAGGCGTCCAACCAAAAGCCTCGTAAAGAAGTAAGTGCTTGGGCGTGGAGCTTAACCACTCCTCTCCTCGAAGCACGTGGGTAATTCCCATGAGGTGGTCATCAACGACATTAGCAAAATGGTACGTTGGGAATCCATCGGATTTCATTAATACCTGATCATCCACGTCCGCCCATTGGAATACCACTCGCCCTTTACTGTAGTCCTCAAATACACACTCTCCTGAAAGGGGAACTTTTAAACGTATCGTATAGGGCTGACCACTTTTTTCCCTAGCTTCTACTTCCTCTTTTGTTAAAGAACGATAACGACGGTCATACCCCCCTCGATATCCTAAGTGATTAGCCACCGCCCGCATTTCTTGTAATTCTTGCGGTGTAGCAAAGCACTTGTACGCATAATCTGTTTGTAAGAGGATCTCAGCATACTTCCTGTAAATCTCAGTTCTTTCGGACTGTCTATAAGGACCATACGGCCCTCCTACATCTGGCCCTTCATCCCATCTAATTCCGCACCATTTAAGAGCGGTAAAGATATTACTTTCGTAATCGTCCCTGCTTCTTGTTTGATCCGTATCCTCTATTCTCAGGATCATTTTTCCATCAAAACGCCTTGCAAAAATTTCATTAAACAAAGCCATGTACGCAGTTCCTACATGAGGATCCCCAGTAGGAGAAGGAGCAACTCTAACGCGAACATTTTTCCAAGTCATATAACAACATCGTAGGTTTTCATTAAACAACACAAAAGCCGGCCTGTAACCCATACAGCAGGGATAAAGGTGCTAAAGGAAAAGGCCTAGGATACAAGGAAAGGGATTTTGGGGGAATACGTAGACTTCTTTTTTAATTGACACACTCCCACCCCTAAAGGACTGGGATTCTCGGATACAAACGTAGATACTACGCCGCCTTATGGCGATGTGTAGTCTGACTACCACTCTCCAATTCGGCAATGCCCTGCCGAAATATAAGAAAAGGGCTTGCCTATCTTATGGACCGCTACACCGTACTCCCTGCTATATGCTCTAGCTTCCCAACAAACTCAGCATGGGCAAGAGCTCTAATCGTCATCTTTTACGAGGGAACTTGATTTCTTTCGAACATTAGGAGGGTATTTTTGCAGAAAACGTGGACTTTCCCATTTATTGTCGTAAAGATACAGATAAGATCTTATCAAGAAAAATTGCCCCTAAATGCAGGGATAACATTAGGGGCAGATCACATTTCTACAAATACAAAATAATTAAGCTAATTGGGAGTCAGCGGATTCTTCTTGTGCTGGAACAGCAGCCTTTGCTTTCTTAGCAAGTTGTTTGCTTAGGTACTCTTGTTTGTATCTTTCGATCTCTGAAATATGAATAACCCAAGCAGCACCGCGTCTGCTTCCTTTCATTGTCCCCATACGAGTAGCATAGTAAATTTTTTGAATGGGAACATTCAATATCTCAGCAGCCTGATTTACAGAGTAAAAGCCCTTCTCGTTATCGAAAAGAAGCTCACCTTGAAACAGGGACTTGGTCCGAGAATACCGGTTGCGTTTGTACTCTTCAAGATCTCTAAGGTCGATCTCCCAACGAGTGCCCTTAGAAGCTCTTAATTTGTTTTGTTTCACAGCAACATAAATGGCTTGTCTTGTTACGTTGTGTAACTTAGCGGCTTGAGGGATAGAAACCCTCTGGGGCTCTGAAGCTTCCTTAGCGCATTGATTTTGCGCCTCTTTATCTAGCTCAACATAGTCTTCCTGTACGCATTCCATACGTTAGTTCTTCCCCCATTTCTGTTTAATCATCTAACGGTTGAATAGTCCTCAGGAACTCAAATTTCCTTAGCCTTTATACGGAAATCCCTATTACAAACCTTAAAATGATCCTGCTATCAGCAATAGCTTTATTTTGTAAAAAGTGTAGGGGCATTTTCTCAATAAAAGCTTTATTAAGCAAGCTTTAAATTAAAAGCGTAGTTTTTATTATTAATACGAACTATTATCTTAAAAGGATCTTAACAACCAAATTAATTGAAATAAAAGTGAGTTTATTCAAAAGCGGACACCTCTCCTTTCTATTCGAAAGAAGGAGATAAAACCTTAAAATCTTTCACTAGCAAATGAATCCCTCCTCCGAGAGAGGACCTCGACACTCTCGGAGCATAAGCCAATTCAAGGGGGAGATTCCAGCCCGCACGCAGGGTATGAATCCTGTCCCCCATACTAAAAGCAATTCCCTCTAAATTCCTCTCCCCTTGATTGAGGTATAACTTAATATGATTCCCCGGCAACAGCTTGGGATAACGGATTTGCCGTACAGTAGTATAAAAAGTAGGAGTTTGATTCCCCTTCCCAAAGGGTTCGAATAAATCAAGAGAGGCCAATAAATCATGATCTAAGGAGGCAAAGTCCGCCTGAGCATCAAGGGCTAAGGTAGGAACAAAATCTTCTTTCTTCAAAGAGGATTGAGCGAGGTGAACAAACTTCTTCCGGAAATCTTCTATTTTCTCTTCCTTTATGATAATTCCCGCAGCAAAATCGTGTCCGCCGTATGAGACGAACAAAGATGAGCATTTTTGTAACATACCCAGCAGAGGGAAAGAGCTAATTGTACGGAGAGATCCCTTTCCAATCCCTTCCTGAGTAGAAATGATTGCTACGGGCTTATTATATGTTTTTGCAAGACGAGCGGAAATAATAGGAATAATCCTAGAATGCCAATTAGGAGAAGATATCACAATTGCAGCGGATTCAACAATACTTGGGTTGGCAGTAAGAATCTTTTGAATATCCTTGAAAACCTCTGCTTCAATTTTTTGCCGATCCTTGTTGATTTGATCTAGCTCGCGAATGATCCGATCTGCCGTTTGTGGATCCTGAGTTAGTAAGAGCTCCACCCCTTTCCCTGGATCAGACAGCCTACCTAGGCTATTCAACTTAGGTGCAATTTTCAATACGATATCCGTAGAAGTAACCTCCGTTCTGTTGACTCCAGCCATAGAACAAAGCTTACGCAAACCTAAACGCCTCCCCTTCGACATCTCTTGAATCCCATGACGAACCATCACACGATTCTCATCCAACAAAATACCCACATCCGTGACCGTCCCTAGGCTTACTAGGTCAAGGAAATGAGATAATTGAATTTGACCTCTCCACTGGGGATCCTGAGAGGACAGAGCAAAAAACACAGCAGCAGCCAATTTAAACGCTACTCCTACCCCTGTTAACTCTTTATTCTTCAGGTGGCACTCTTTGAGCTTGGGGTTAAGAGTCGCAACACAGTACGGGATTCTTCCGGTTGGCATATGGTGATCCGTGACAATCACATCAATCCCATGCTTATTAATATCCCCAACCTCTTTACCTGCTGTAATACCGCAGTCAACCGTAATCAATAAGGAGACTTGCTTTTCCTTCATCTTAGAGATCAAAGAAGAGATCTCTTTATGTTGTTTCAGTAAAGCTCCTAGGAAACAGTATTCAACTGCAATTCCAATAGCACGCAGAAACTCAACAAGCAGCGCAACACCGGTCATACCGTCGACATCGCTATCGCCGTAGACCATGACTGTTTCCCCCCTTTCTTTCGCTAATAAGAGGCGTTGCACAGCCTTGTCCAGTTCCGGGAACCTCTCTACAAAACATAGATTAGAAACATGCGGGTAGAGAAAATCCCGGACATCCTCAAGAGACTGGAATCCTCTTGCAATACAAATTTGAGCAGCAATGGGATGTAAATGCAGTTCCTTCACAAGAAAAGCGAGCAGGGATGGATCTTGCTTCGGGTAACTCCAGCGAAAGCTTGATGTGGGCACGGCACTTTTATTGACCATATATTCTTAATTTTGACTTTTCTTGAAATGCGAGAATTTTCGCCTACCAGTGATCTTGAAGTTCTCTCTGTTTATGTTATGCGAAGAATACTGTCTCACGAAGTTGAAGTTTGAGCCATAAGGGCAAATCGTCAACATAGCAACAGCACTTGTATTTTACAAGGCAAGGAAGCAGACACCTAAAGGTTAACCTACACAGAGCCTCTAGGTGTTTCTCACACTATATTTGCCGTTTTTTCTCATCATTACGCACCATGAATAAGAGCAAAGGAGGTGCAATGTATAGAGATGAGAGGGTACCTAATATAAGGCCTATCGTCATGATGAAGGAAAAGTTAAATACAGCTCCTCCCCCAACAAAAAGAAGAATTAAGAGAACTGATAAAGTCGTTGCGGTCGTCATAACAGTTCTTCCTAAAGTCTTTTGTAAGGCTTCATTGATCAAAATTGGCAGTGGGGTAAATAACTGTTCCTTACGATCTTCTCTAATACGATCAAAAATAATAAGAGTATTATTGAGAGAATAACCTAAAACAGTCATTAAAGCACCAACTGCTTGCAAGTCTATCTGTATCTTTTGTATGAAAAAGTGCGTTGTCAATAAGACTGCACACGTAGCTAGAAGATCATGAATTAACGCACAAACTGCACTAAATGCATAGCGCCATTCAAATCTCAAGCTGACATATAAGAGAATCACCCCTAACGCACCTAAAAGGGCTAGCACAGCCTGGTTGCGCATTTTTTGAGAGAATTGACCACTTACTTTTGTCCATACATCACTAGATCCCTTAACTGTGTCAGAAAAGATACGAAGTCCTGTTTCTTTTAACAAATCTACAACACGTGACAGTTGAGGATCTCCACTTCTATTTCCATTGTCTAAAAGGAATGTATGATCCAAGGCACCTTGAGAAAAATAAATCTTGATCTTATCAGAAGAACCAAAAGTCTTAATTTTAAAGTCTCTTGCCGACACTCCGTTTTTCTGCAACTGTTCTTGAAGCACAGATTGCCACTGAGACAACGTGTGTTGCTCTTTCTGTTGCCCTACATCTACTGTTAGAGCATACCCTCCTTTAAAATCCATACCCAGAACAGATTCCCAAGCTCCAAATCCTAAAGAAGCACAGCCTAGGAATAAGATAGAAAGGGATACTCCCCATAAACGTTTACATTCTTTGAGGAAATCATGCCTGATACCGATGAACTTATTCATCATGTGCAGTTGAGTTTCTCTCGTCTTACGCATCCACACAACAAAGAAGAACTTCGTCATGAATAAAGCGGTAAACATAGAAGAAAAAATACCTAAAATGAGTGTCAGAGCAAACCCTTTGACTGGTCCTGTGTCTAACAATAAAAGAATCAAAGAAGCTAAAACTGTCGTCAGATTGGAATCAAAAATTGCACCGAAGGCCTTCTTATAACCAGCTTCTATAGAATCGGTTAAACTTCTTGTCAGTAAAAACTCTTCTCGAATTCTTTCAAAAACAAGAACGTTAGCATCTACAGCCATTCCCATAGCTAATACAATACCAGCCAAACCTGTTAGAGTAAGTGGCGCATCTAGATATTGCAAGGCTGCCCAAATAAGAAGCAGATTCAACAATACAGCTGCAGAGGCAATGATTCCTCCGAACTTGTAGTATACTGTCATTAAGAAACACAATACAGCTAATCCCAAAAGCACTGAGAATAACCCTTGCATGCGTTGTTGTTTTCCTAGTTCAGGAGATACAGTCTCTTCACTAAGAATTTCAGGAACAAATGACATAGAACCGGATTTTAAATCCGTAGCCAGCTGATTCACCCTACGATGGGAAAAGTTCCCTGAAACGCTAGCAAAATCTTTTAAGGGTGCATTGAGGACAGGATCACTCACAACATAGCCATCCAAAACGACTGCCATCCTCCATCCCTGACCGGAAGAGTACTGACCGTCAGAAGAAGCTCTGACTCCTGCCTGACAATATTTAGCCGTCCAAGCGTGAAAATCTTCCGAAGGAAAGAGGGTTTGATTCCCCTGTACGAGACGTTTCTCTTTAACAGCGAAATTCAAAATATACCCTTCTCCCGCAGCAAATTCGGGGCGAATATCTCTCAAAGAAGCTCCGTCTAGAGCATAGTTACGGAATGTGATCACAAGTGGATTTGCTTTCTCGGGAGAAAACTTCTCTATAGCCAGCATAGAAAAGGTCATATCTAGAGAAGAAGACCCTGTTTCCTTAGGATCAGCAAAAGCTAATCCCTCTTGTTTCAAACGGCTAATTGCTGCTTGAACAGCATTAGGAACCTTTTGCTGTCCTGTAAAAATCTTCCATGCCAGAGTGTTCACACTAGAAGGAGAAGGATCTTCTCGACTTTGAGCTGTAAACCATACGTAATCTAAGAATTTTCTTACGTCAGAACCACAAGCACCGTAAGGAGAGAACTTTTCATTCACAACATGAAAAGTCATATGAGAAACGCCAACAATTTCTTCTGATGAGAGTTTCGAAAGACCAGGGATACTGATATGAACACTATCCCCCTCACTATGAATAGCAACTTCCGAAACACCCAATCTATTCAACTTGGCATACAGCTCATCACAAACTGTGGCAATGTCCTGTTTATCCTTAACCGGTTGTCCTTTATGGTCTTTAAATGCCAAGCGAATATGCTTACCACCAACGAAATCGGTCCCTAATCGTAGAACACCATCACCTCGAGAATACTTCCGTATATTGAGCTTTAGGTTTTCCAAAAACACGTTCTTATGCGGGACTGCAGCACGACTACGTACTAACGAATCCATTGAACAACGATCATGTCGATACTGATCTCGCCAACGAACAAGCTCTTCATGACGTTGTTTCTCAATGCGATTGACCGTATCCAAGCGTTCACGAACATCAAGTACTTCTAAATATGCCTCTCCCTTGGCATTTCTCTGAACAAAGTTCTCCCCCCAAGCATCAAACATCCGTTGCAAAGGCGAGGCAATCTCTAAAACTTGATCATCTCCTATACTCCAAGGTGTGATATCCATATGGGAGAAACATCCATACAGATTACGCAGGTCTTGCTGAAACTGCTGAATATCCTCAGGCTTACCTTTCTCATACTTGGCAGCCATAGAACGTAATCCTTTTAGGACGATATAAACCGATCCCTTAGAAAAATGTTGGCAGCTCTTATCAGGAGAAAAAATAAAACACCCTAATACATCACTGTCTTTTGGATGACGGCACTGAATAGGAAAGTTCTCTTTATAAAAGTCACAGGACAATGCCGCAGGCCTATTCAAAGCTACAGCAGTAAGGTGTTCCACAATACCTTGCTGTACACGATCGCTGTGTAAGACAATTCTCCCTCCAGCATTCTTTTGATACAAATCAAATAAGAAAGAGGAAGGCGTTTCTCTAACTATACAGTGAAACTCTTTTGTTAATCGTAACTTCTCCTGAGCAATCCAACTATCCAGCTCAAGTCTATCATCCACATCCAAACTATTTCTTTTCGCTATGACAGCTGGATCCAAAATAAGAATCACTCGGCCTTGTTGACACTCTATAGAACTGAAAAAGGGTGAATTCTTCCTACAGTCTATCGTATCACCTACTTGACGAGAAGATTGGACATGCCATCTTTGAGGAAGCCCTTTAAGGACATCAATAACATCTGTAATTGATTTACGCTGCTCGGTAGATAGATCTGTTCGCTGTGTCAAAACTTCTAATCTAGACAAAAAGATAGCTAAATCTTTTTCTGATCCAAACCCATTTCTTACTAAAGCCCGGATCTTAGTCTCTGGAAGAATACGTAAACCTAAAGAAAGCCTTCCAACCATAGAAAGAACTTGCTCTATAGAAGCGACATCCCAAGCAGAGATGTAACTACAAGAGCAACTGAGATCGGTGGTTCGGTCTACAAATCGCACCAAATCCCTCATAATATCTTCGGTTAGAGGCGAATTACCCTGTTGATAAGGAATAAAGGAAAAATCATTTGGTGTGAGCGTCGTAACTAAAGAACCCGCGACTTGCACAGTATTGGACTCATTATCAAAACCAATCACATACAAACGTGCCGATTTGATGGGCACAGAGGCTTCACCGTGGATCAAATTATCCAAGAATACCTGTGCCTCTTGATTTTTCTTGAAAGCTACGTTAATAACACCAGGAATACTGGGATTCTGTTTGACACTGGCATGCAATTGTAAAGCAGATAAAATAGCTTGTACTCGTGGGACAACCTCATTTCTCGATACAGAGACCTGATTTGTTAACTGACGTATAATGCGCTGAGCTTCTCTAGCTTCTATCTTCTTATCAAGATTCTGGGAGTAATACAAACACGTCGGAAGAACATAGTAGAGAGCGAGAGAAAAGACTAAGGCAATAATACTTAAGTTACGCTTGAAATGGTACTTCACAAGAAACTTCTATAGTTACGAATTTATACAAACATGAAATAAACACAGGTCCCTACACTTCCTAAAGCTTACCCACAACAAAAGAATGAAAAATAATGGAATGAACGTAAGAAGAGCTTGACAACACGACATGCGATTCTTTTCGAATCATACTCAACACAGTCCCCTAACATATGGAGAGACCCATTCTATGCCGAAAGGCTGCTTATAATCCGCCCGCAAAAAAGAACGGCTTCTGTCCACTAGCCTTACGACCTTTAGGAGAAGTTAGCTGAAGATTTAATATCATTCAAGAAAACTATTGTCCGTTCATGCGCGAGAAAAATACAGACAATTCCCTTCTTTCTTACTGTGATATACCTTCGTCAGCTGAGAAAAATTCATCCTCGGAACGAAGAGAAGACAAGACAGAATCTGTGACAAGAGCCTGTGAAGTTAATTCCGCGCTTATCTCAACAGCATCCCATCCCAATGTATATTGTTTGTATGCTACAGCAAAAAGAAGAGCGCTCAAAGCAAATAGCGCCAAACTAGGAACCAATGTTAAACACATACTGGCCGCAATCACGCCACCAAGCAAATGAACCACCCCTAATGCACAAACAATGGTCGAGACCAATTGTTTCCCATAAAAACGACTATTAGGAATATAAACAACAGCTTGAGAATCTTGTCTAAACGTAGAAACAGAACTTGTTCCAAACCAATCTAGAGAAAACATACAAACTCCCTATCAAGAGGCAATATAAAAACAAGCCTCTCTAAATAATTACTGATTAATTAGAAAAGTTAATTATAAGTTTGATTCTATCATAACGTCAAGAATAACAATTCTTTCTATATTTCCTATCTTTTGAAAGACCGAACTTATAAAAATCCTCTCTACCCTAAGTGGATTTCTTGATAATAATCCTGCTCTACAGCTACCATGTGTAGCTTTAAAGTAAAAAAACAACTTGTCATTCTATTAAAAACTTTTTTCCTGTTTATGTGCTAGTCATATGCTGTTTTTTTTACAAGTGACACGTTAACTCAACAACCTACTTTTCATTGTGACACGCGCAGTTGCCGATAGAGTTATAGCACCAAGCTTAGAAAAGCCTTCTTGTACTGACCTTCCCTTCCCTAAGCACGTTGCTATTATCATGGATGGGAACCGCCGCTGGAAGAAACTTCATCAAGGGGTCTCTTCTGGTCATCATCAAGGAGCCTTAGCTCTACCTCATGTCATCCGCGCAGCCTTCTCCTTCGGAATAGAAACACTGACCTTATTTGCCTTTTCTACAGAAAACTTTTCCCGTTCCGAAGAAGAAGTAGCGGAGATTTTTTCTATTTTCCATGAACAAATAGATCTTCAACTTCCTCTTCTTCTCAAAGAAAAAATTCAATTACGTTGTATTGGAAATTTATCCCGCCTTCCTTCTAGCCTTCAAAAAAAACTTACAGAGGCATGCGAGCAGACGAGCAAACACGCTGACAGAAATCTAATTTTAGCGATTAACTATGGGGGTAAAGACGAAATCCTCAGAGCCTTTCGCAAGTTACATCAAGATTTGTTAGATCAAAAAATCTCTTTAGATCACTTATCTGAGAATCTAATTAGTTCATATTTGGATACTTCTGGGATCGGAGATCCAGATTTACTGATTCGTACCGGTGGCGAAATGCGTGTCAGTAATTTCTTGTTATGGCAAATAGCCTATACAGAACTATATGTAACGGATGTGCTTTGGCCCGACTTTACTCCGTTGCATCTAAGAAATGCGATTGAAGCCTATCAAAAACGGTCTCGAAGAGGAGGAAAGTAATGTCACCTAACAGTAAGAATCCACCAGTTTTTGGGGATCTTTTCCAAAGATTGGTTGTTCACTCTATAGTGTTAACTTTCCTAGTTATTTTACTTTATAGCTCTTTAGTTCCCATTACCTCTCTCGCATTAGGATTTATCTGTTCTTTATGCGGAGCTATTGGAACATATGAGTTTACCTCTATGGCCAAGCTGCGATTTCACTATCCCTTCCGTCTTTTGAGTAGTCTTGGTTCCTTTGTTTTCATTGCTACGAGTTTCTTAGTTATTCGCTGGGGACATGTCCTCCCAGCCTATATGCCTTCCTTATCCTGGATTTTTCTCTTTGCCTGGGTATCTGCAAGCATATGGTACTCCTATAGAAAAGAATGCGGTCCTCTTCTTGCCTCGGGGATTACCCTCTTTTCTATTCTCTATGTAGCCGTTCCCATGCGTTTGTTCTTCCATATTTTGTATGGGTTTGTACATACAGAAGTTCCTTTCCTAGGAGTATGGTGGGCAAGTTTTCTTATTGCTACAACAAAAGGCGCTGATATTTTTGCGTACTTTTTCGGTAAAGCATTTGGAAGTAGAAAAATTACACCGAGGATTAGCCCGAATAAAACGGTCGTGGGATTCTTTGCTGGCTGCCTAGGTTCTATCCTCATTAGTCTTCTTTTCTTCCTAAACATCCCAGCGCACTTTGCCCCAAATATCTCTTCTCCTAATATCCTGATTGCTTTGGGGCTCATCTTGGGCGTGAGCAGCTTTCTTGGGGATATCATGGAATCCCTATTCAAAAGAGATGCAGAGATTAAGGATAGCAATACCCTCCGCGGCGTGGGTGGGATGCTAGACTGTTTAGATTCTTTGCTTCTTTCCACACCGATCGTGTACACTATCCTTCTGATTACGCAAAACGGTATCTTTATCGGATGATTATCACAATAGACGGGCCTTCAGGGACTGGGAAAAGCACAACAGCCAGAGCGTTAGCAAAAATACTTAGTTTTCATTATATCAATACGGGCACTATGTATCGCGCTCTTGCCTACACGTGTTTGCAATCCCCCTGGAGCTCCCTTCCTTTAGAAGAGGTCTTAGCCCACCCTCCTTTTTCCTTTACCCCCGGTGAAACCTTACAAGTTTTCTTACAAGGAAAACTCCTTATTGAAGAGCTTCGCACACAAGAAGTGGCGAATAAAGCGTCGCTTTTATCTCAGATTCCGGCAGTGCGTCAGCACATGCAACTGCTACAACGGCAGTACAGCAAAATGGGGAATTGCGTCTTTGAAGGTAGGGATATGGGTTCTACTGTCTTTCCTCATGCAGATCTCAAACTATTTCTAACAGCTTCACCCGAAATCCGAGCACAAAGAAGACTAAAAGATTTAAATAGTTCGTCGATGACGCCAACAGAATTACTTCATGAACTTGTTAAACGGGATGAAGCAGATCAACAAAGGTCTTGCGATCCGTTAGTCATTCCGGATTCTGCTATCGTAATTGACTCCTCTTCTTTAACTTTAGATCAAGTACTAGAGAAAATTTTACCATTAGTTCCTTTGGATCGCTTATGATCTTTACAATTTCCAAGTTTATCATCCGCATTCTTCTTTCCTTGTTTTATAAGATTCAGCCTTACGGAGTGAAAGAACATTTTATTTCTGGACCAGCAATTGTAGCTGCTAACCATAGTTCTTTTTTGGATCCCCTTGTTATTCCCCTATCTGTACCTGGGAAAATATACCATCTAGCGCGTTCTACTCTCTTTAATAATGCTTTTACCAAATGGGTACTTACAAAATGGGCTTGCTATCCTGTAAACCGAGAAAAGGGTAGCTCCGCAGCATTTAAAGCTGCCTTTGACTTATTCCAGCAAAAAGAGAAACTCATTATCTATCCCGAGGGAACACGAAATAGCGACGGCCAAATTCAACAAGGGAAAGTAGGAGTGGGGATGTTAGCCATTAAAAGTGGCGTTCCCGTCATTCCTGTTTATGTTGGTGGAACGTTCGAAGCTTTCAGTAGAAATCAGAAATTTCCTAAAATCTGGAGGCGCTTAGTCACAGTCTTTGGAAAACCGTTGACTTTCGAGGATTTAATACAAAATGAGACTGTGGGTAGAAAGGAAGCGTATCAACTAGCTACACAACGAATTATGGATAAAATTGCTGAGCTGAAAGCTTGGTACGAAAATGGTTGTGTAGGAAATATACCTTAATCATTGATGTTATGTTTACCCTGTTATCTTTTTTATCTTCTTTATGTTCATCCGCTATTCGTCAAGCCTTTCCTCAACTAGAAGAATTCACTCCTGATATCTCGCAATCGACAAAAGATATTTTTGGTCACTATCAATGCAATGATTCCATGAAACTCGCAAGAGAGTTGCGCATGGCACCCAGAGCGATTGCAGAAACGATCCTTGCTCACATCAACAAAGAGCCCTTTTCTTCTATAGAAGTAGCTGGAGCAGGGTTTATTAACTTCACATTTTCCAAGGAATTCTTGTCAAAACAGCTTGCTGTTTTTGCTAACTGCTTACAGAACGGATTCACAGTAAACCATCCTCAAAAAGTGATTGTTGACTTTTCTTCCCCCAATATAGCCAAGGATATGCATGTCGGGCATCTACGTTCTACAATTATCGGAGACTGCTTAGCTAGGGTGTTATCTTTCGTAGGGCATGATGTTCTTCGCCTAAATCACCTTGGTGATTGGGGAACAGCTTTTGGCATGCTGATCACCTACTTGCAAGAGCATGAACCGGAAGAGCTGGATAACCTAGAAGACCTAACAGAATTATATAAAAAAGCACACAAACGTTTTTCAGAAGACCCGGACTTTAAAAAACGCTCACAGAACAATGTTGTTGCTTTGCAATCAGGAGATGAAGAAGCGCGGAAATTATGGAAAACCATTTGTGATATCTCTGAAAAGGCCTTTAAAAAAGTCTATGAAATCTTAGATATCAAACTGGAAACTCGTGGCGAGTCCTTCTATAACCCGTATCTCCCTGAAATTGTTCAAGACCTCGAGAAAAAACACTTGCTGACCCTTTCTGATGAAGCCAGGTGTGTCTTCATCGAGGGATTTTCTGTTCCTATGATCGTGCAGAAAAGTGATGGTGGGTATAACTATGCAACTACAGATCTCGCAGCCATGCGTTATCGAGTACATGAAGATCATGCTGATCGCATTCTCATCGTAACAGACTCTGGACAAAGCTTACATTTCCAGCTCTTAGAGGCTGTCTCCCTAGCTGCTGGTTACCTACCCCATAAAGGTATCTTTTCCCATGTTGGCTTTGGCCTTGTTCTTGATCCTCAAGGCAAGAAATTCAAAACACGATCGGGGGAAAACATCAAACTCCGAGAACTATTAGATACAGCTGTCGAAAAGGCAAAAGAGGCATTACGCACACACCGTCCTGAGGCAATTGAAGAAGACATTGACCGCATGGCTCCGATCATTGGGATTAATGCGATTAAATATGCAGATCTTTCCTCACACAGGATTAGTGATTATATGTTTTCCTTTGAAAAGATGTTACGCTTTGAGGGGAATACAGCGATGTTCTTGTTATATGCCTATGTGAGAATCCAGGGAATCAAGCGCCGTTTACAAATTACCGAGCTGCCTCTGGAGAATCCCCAACATCTAGAAGAGCCTGCAGAGCAAGAACTAGCCGTTACCCTACTTCGATTCCCTGAATCGCTCACTACAACCATCAAAGAGCTCTGTCCTCATTTCTTAACGGATTACCTCTATACACTCACAAATAAATTTAATGCGTTCTTTAGAGATTGCCATATAGAAGGTTCTCCTTATCAAAAAGATCGTTTAGCCTTATGTGCTTTAGTAGAAAAAACCTTAGATACAGGGATGCACTTACTCGGTCTGAAAACTTTAGATCGTCTGTAAAACCTATAACTCCCTTGAGGTAGGTCGCTGACAAAGGAAAAATGAGTAGAAACTGAAATACCATCCAAGACCTCTGAGATTTTCTCTCAGAGGTCTTAAACAGTATCTTCCACACTATTCAACAAAAGCAAGATCAGGAGCTTGTAACTTTGCCCCCAGCTGAGATAGCTTCTGAGCCCAGTTACAATATCCTCTATCTAGTAACCGTGTGTTCTCAATGACAGAAGGTCCTCCTTCTGCTATCAATGCAGCCATGACATAAGCAAAACCAGCTCGTAAATCTGGAATGACCAAGTGAGAAGCACGTAAGGGAGTCACCCCATGAATAACAGCGCTATGAGGATAATTGCCGGTTGCATAACGGCAAGCTTTAGAAGTTAGACATTGGTAGAATAACTCGCAGTGAGCTCCCATTTGCTGTAATCCTTTGAGATACCCTAAGCGATTCTCATGAACCGTTTCATGAATTACAGAAGACCCAGATGCTTGGGATAACAACGTAGCAAATGGCTGCTGCCAGTCTGTGATAAATCCAGGATGGACATCCGTCTCTATCACCACGCCCCCTTTCAAAGGACCATTGTAGAAAAACTCAATCCCCGTAGGAGAGACTGAGAACCCACCTCCAATCGCTCGCAGTGCCTTCAGGAAAGGCACCATAAGTTCTTGTTTAGCATTCTCAACAAAAACACACCCTTCTGTTAAAACTGCAGCCATACCATAGGAAGCAGCCTCTATCTTATCTGGAAGGATGGCATGCTCCACCTCTTGAAAGCACTCACAACCAAAAATTTCGATCGTACGATCGTTATCCGTAGTGATCTCCACTCCAATTTTCTGTAAAAAGAGAATCAAATCTAGGATCTCTACTTCTAAAGCTGCGTTTTTAATAATCGTCCTGCCTTTGGCATTCACAGAAGCAAGAATCAAATTCTCCGTTGCTCCTACAGAAGGATACGGCAGAGTGATATATGCTCCTACCAATCCCTGTTTTGCCGTAGCAAAATACCCTTCTGAAGAACAGGTGATTTCCGCTCCGAGTTTCCTCAGTCCCTCTAAGTGGAAATGCAATCCCCTAGTGCCAATCGCGTCACCCCCTAACACAGGAACGAAAATCCCATCCGGACATCGTCTTAGTAAGGCACCAAGTAATAAAATGGGAATCCGGTTCATAGAGGAAAATTGAGGAGGCACGCGACTCCCTGATAAACGCGGTGTATGAATCTCTATCACTTCACTTGCTTTATCCCAGTGAACCACAGCACCTAACGAAGAACACAAATCCACAGTCAGACGCACATCACCAATATCCGGGACATTATATAGCACTGTCTTCTTATCTGAGAGCATGGAAGCAACAAGCAACTTAGTTGCAGCATTTTTTGCTCCGGATACACGTATGGATCCCCGCAATGAATTGCCTCCAAAAACCCTTACCGTGGACATTCTCTCTCCTTCTTGAAACTGACTCCAGAATCTTAATGAAACGTTAACCCGCTCAGGGGATATTTTCCAACCAAACTTTTCGTTTTCCTATGATCAATGTTATTCAAAATCAATGAATCAAGAATCAAACTAATCAACCAAAACAGAACTACAACTGCAATTACCAAACGATAAAGAACAATCACTCAATTAAAATTCAGTTAACAAGTGATTAATGTTTTTCTTTTGTGAATTATGGTTGGTTTCGTTAATTCCACATCACCCTCTCCTGATTTTTCTGGAGTACAGCAACCTGGTCAAGATATACAAGCTAAATTCGGAGACTATAAAGTTGCTGTAGCACGAAACGGCCAGCTCCCCTCAAATAATCTAGGTACAACAGCGAAAAACACGAATGAAACAGCTGAGGTTGTACTACACCAATCAACAGTCAATAGCCCCGGTGGCTCTAGAACGGCAGATGTTACGGTCACAACAACAACAACCAACCCAGAAACAGCAAACACAAGCGGTAGATTAGCAAGTTTTACTTCCCAAACTATCTTCCCCGATAATACGAATACATCAGGTGCAACAGGACATCAAGATGGCGTAAATAACAATCCTCGTGGTTACGACCCCAAAAACGTAGAATCCATGAAAGCCTTCCTACAACGGGGAGATGTCCAAATGAAAATGTTACAAAAGGGAGGGCATATTGTAGTCATAGACCCAGAAAATAGTTCCTTTATTTTCTGTAGAAATGGTGACTTAAACAATCCCGAGTCTATCAAAGTAGTAAATGGAAGAACTAAGGAACCTCTTGATTCAAAAGATTTAACAACGGCATGTGCATCATATTGCTTAGCCTATAATGACCTAGAAGGCGATTGGATAGGCCGTTTAGAAGCTAAAGTCGCAGGCAAAGCTGGGTTGGACCCAGGAACTCCATTCTCACCTAGAAACCTTCTTATTAGCTACAAATTCAAAATGGCAGGTGTATATGGAGATTATGAGGGCAAAGAAGCCCAAGGCGGGAATAACGGTACACCTTCTATCTGGAGAAGAGGACATCAGCCTAGACTGACTTCTCCTAACGTTTATGAACCAGGAGGCTTTGATCCAGTCAGCCTACCAAACAAGGGGAATGCAGGTGCTGCCGCTGCTAATAATACACAACAACCACCCTGGCCACCATTTCAGATGCCAGCTATCAATGTTAACGTCAACGTGGGAGATGTTAACGTTACAACTAACAACAATACTGGAAGCGGCACAGGCTCTACAGAAACAAAAGCATCTGAAGAAACAGAAAATGCTTCTAAAACTGATCTAAATGATGCCGTTGACAACAAGTCTGATATCGACACAGGTAAAGAAGAAAACGAAGGTATTTGGGGTGAAGATAATCTTGGCCTAAGTGATCTATTTAAAGAACCAGAAAACACAAATAATACGAACACAGATAATAAAAACGCTGGTGGCCTCAATAATGAGGATGGCGGGCTAGAAGGTTTATTGGCTGCCGTTAGAAAACACCTTGATGTAGTGTACCCTGGAGATCATAATCCTGATAATGGAGCACTCCCCGCTAACCAACAATTAGGCGATGTCATTAGTGACTATGAATCCGGTGGCGCAGACAATGTCAAACCAACGGTAGTAACGGGAGCCAATAATACTAACGGTACAGAATCAACTACTAGTTCCCAAGAAACAGCAAACGCAGCCGACACAAGCGGAGTAACCGGAAACACAGCCACTCCACAATCAACAACTTTTGGACCAGGAATATTAACAGGAGCAAAAAATCTAGGTACCCGTCTTCCTCCTCCAAAAAATGAGAATGACTTGGGTATATTGCAAGCCGTTAGGCAGCATCTAGACGTCGTGTTCCCTGAGGGTGGTAACGGCCAAGCGCAGCCTGTTAATCAAAATTTAGGCGATGTCATTAGTGACTATGAAACCGGTGGCGCAGATAATGTCAAACCAACAGTAGTAACGGGAGCCAACAATACTAACGGTACAGAATCAACTGGTAACACTACTGGTACAGAAAATGCAACTGGTACAGCTGGGACTGAAAACACGACTACTCCATCACCAATTTCTGCTACAATAGTCACAACACCAGCACCTAAACCAGAGCCAGGTCCTAAAGTAAATCCTCTTCCAGTTGCGGCCAGCATAATGGTAACAAAAGGGCCTCAGCTTACAGGAAGTGGTGGATTAGCAGCACTCCTAGAAAGAACGCGTGGACACTTAGATAAAGCCTTTGATCCAGAAGGAAATCTAAAACCAGGAATGAACGGGCCAAACTTAGGGAGTATCATTACTGACTTCAGAAATGAAACGGGTTCTGGAGGGCTATTTGGTCCTATCAATGCATCACCTGTCACAACCTCTGTTCCACAAATGGCTTTCGTTGAAGGGGGGGATAACAACAAAGGAGAATTGTTGAGTGCAGTTAAAGATGTTGCAAAAGCTTTGTCTGATTTAATTGATACAACTTCAGGAGCAGTTGGCCAAAATAACAAGATTCCACCTTTGAACCTGTCTGATGAAGGATTAGCAGGCCCAGATAATCCTATCTATACAGCAGCTGGTGCTGTCACAGCTAGTTTAGGAAATATGGCAGGTATTGTAGAAAATTCTGCAAATCCTCCACAAAAAGTTGGATCAGTAGTTCCTCAGTTCACGGCTTCATCTGCAGAAGTTCCAGGGACTCGACAAGAAGCTCCCTCCCCCCTTAAGTCTAGCAACGGACCTGCACTACAAGAAGCTGCCAGAGACGTGACCGAAGCGCTTGGAAATGTCGCTGACAGTGTAATAAATGCAAAAGATGAAGACGCAACCAGCTCTGCATCAGAAACTGATAGCGCTTACGAAAGTAGCGACGAGATCGACTAAGCCATATTATGATACACATCATCCACATCATCTATGTTCTCTAACCAGTCGATAAGGGCGAGATTAGATTGACCGTCCTCTTCGCTACAATCGACAAGGCGTAAAGGGACATAGATGAGCTTCTCTTCTGAACAGGTCACTCCTAGAGAAACGAGATTCTCTTTAACAGAGGCTAGGTCAGAAGGATCACAAAGAACAAGGAAAGATTCTTCATCTTCTGTATCTAAATCTTCAGCACCTGCTTCTATTACGTGAGAAAGTAAAGTTGCTTCATCGATAGAGCTCTTAGGAACATAGCAAGCACCTTTACGGGAGAAGTTATACAATACACTGCCGGGTTCTACCATCGCTCCCCCTCGTTTGTTGACAGCGATACGCATATCAGAAGCAGTGCGGTTCTTGTTATCTGTCATAGCTTCTACGATCAACCCCACTCCTCCGTATCCGTATAATTCATACGTGACAGTTTCAAAGTTCTTCTGTTCAGCGGAAGAGGCTTTCTTCAGGTTTCTTTCGATATTCTCATTAGGAATATTTTGATCTTTTGCCTTTTGGATGATGAAGCGTAAACGTGCATTTGTCTTAGGATCAGGGCCACCCATTTTCACAGCTGCGATTAACTCCTTAATGGTACGGGAGAAAATCTTTCCTTTCTTATGGTCTGCTCGTTCCTTACGATACTTTGTGTTGGCCCACTTGCTATGCCCTGCCATTATGCTTACCTACGTCTTTATTAAAGTTTCTTTTCCATTGTGATTTTCGCAAGATACCCGATTTCATCTTTATAGAAGTTCGGTTGACGCCCCACCTCCTTGAAACCAAATCGCTCATATAAGTGAAGAGCAGGATTCCCCTCATAAATCTCTAAGTACAAGAGTTCAAAACGAAAACGAGTCTTTGCCAAATGGCAAAGGTTATTCAACAGAACAGTACCGATACCTTTGTTTCGGAACTTCTCCCCTACAATAATTGAGATCATAGCGTGATGGGAAACTTTTACGTAAGGGTTTAGGACAAGGGTGGCTACTCCAGCAACCTCACCTTCATATACAGCTGTCAAGCTACTGTGATAACGGCTGAAACTCACCCAGAAGTTCACGCTATCTTGAATTTCCTGCTCACCTTGAAGAGGAAATCCCCGAAGAATTTTCGGATCATTCAACCATACTTTCATATACTCCGCATCAGATAGCTGCGTGTAACGAAGAACCAGCCCAGGAATCGTTTTTGGCATGTCATCTTTTTGATTCTCACTCACGTCTCTTCTCCTTGGTCTGCTAAATAGGCTCTAATAAACTTATCTAAAACCTCTCCATCCATCATAGCTTGAATATTCCCTATTTCATAACCTGTACGGACGTCCTTTACTAGAGTATATGGTTGGAAAACATAGTTGCGGATCTGCGATCCCCAACTGATTTCTTTTTTATTTTTTCTCTCTATATTCTGTTTCTCTAAACGCTCTTGTAAAATCTGCTGATACAACCGTGCACGTAGCATATTCATACAGCTAGCACGATTCTGAATCTGACTACGCTCATTTTGACAAGAAACCACAATCCCAGTGGGGATGTGTGTCATTCTAACAGCAGAATCGGTCACATTGACGTGTTGTCCCCCTGCTCCTGAAGATCGGAATGTGTCAACACGCACATCTCCAGGACGAATTTCAACTTCTATGGCATCATCAATCTCAGGAAAAACATCGACAGAGGCAAAACTCGTATGGCGTTTAGCATTACTGTCAAAAGGAGAAATCCGCACAAGACGATGCACGCCACGCTCTGCTTTGGCATAGCCGTAAGCATAATCCCCTATAATCTTCACAGTAATGTGCTTGATTCCGGCTACCTCACCATCTAGCCTATCGACAATTTCTGTTTTCCACTGGTGCGTTGCAGCCCATCGAGTGTACATACGAAAGAGCATTTCTACCCAATCACAAGACTCTGTACCACCAGCACCCGCGTTAATTGTAAGAAAGCATGAATTCTTATCTACTTCTCCTGAGAGCAAGCGTTGAGTCTCCCAAACAGATAATTTCTCTTCACAAGAAGTAAAACTTTTCTCTAGTTCTTGTTGAAGTTCCGGATCTTCAGCAGCTTCTTTGTCATTCAGGAAAAATTGTAAATCTTCGACAGTCCTTTGCAAAGAATAGAAATCTTCAAGCTGTCTTTTTAAAACTGAGATCTTTTCATTTACTTTCCCTGCATTCTCTGTATCTAACCAAAAACCCTCTTGTAGAGTTTGCTGTTCCAATCGAGATAACTCTTGTTCTTTGCTTTCTGGGTCAAAGAAACCTCCTTGCTAGAGAAACTCCTGTGAGCAGAGCTTCTAAGCGTTTACCTACATTTTCCTGCATAAGGCTCTCTTTAATTTGTTCACTTATACAAATTTTCTTGCGAGATGGCTTCTATTTTGAGATAGATGTTTTATTTTAGGGAATCGAAATTTAGCGAAGAGTCGTTTCCTCTGGAATAGAACGTTTTTTTCTGCTCATTTTTGACAAATAGTCACTCGACCTTATTGTCTTGACGAGAATTCTATTTGAGCGATAAAAAAGTTGCGATGAAGAGCTAGGGCTCTTCGAACCATCTTCTTATTAGGAGTAACCGATGAGTCAAAAAAATAACAACTCTGCATTCATGAAACCTGTGAACATCTCGCCCGAACTAGCTGCTATCGTTGGCTCAGGACCCATGCCTCGCACAGAGATTGTAAAAAAAGTTTGGGATCACATTAAATCCAATGGATGCCAAGACCCTAAAAACAAACGTTGTATTATCCCTGATGCTAAATTGGCAAAAGTCTTCGGTTCTTCGGATCCTATCGATATGTTCCAAATGACTAAAGAGCTCTCTAGACATATCATCAAATAGTTCTTTCATAAAATCCCCTATTATCTAAACGGGGTGTCAAGGAATCCTGTGATACTCACCACTCTATCCACCTCTGCTATCTCTGCGATTCTAGCTGCGTGTTGGGCTTCCTATATTGAGCCCAACCAAGTTCACATTTCTCATATCAACTGGAACCTTCCTAAAGAATATACTCATCTTCATGGATTGCGCTTTGTTCAGATTTCCGACCTGCATATGTCTGGCTTAATCCCAAACACCTTCTTGGATAAAGTCTCTTCTACAATCGCCAGTCTATCCCCGAGTGTCATCTTGTTTTCTGGAGACTTTATTTGCCGTGGCCGAGTCGATCATGCAGAAATGTTGAAAAAATTTCTTTGTTGTTTAAATGCTCCCTTAGGAGTCTATGCCATATTAGGAAATCACGACTATGCCACCTATGTATCCCGAGATATCCGAGGACAGATAGGAATCATCCCCAAAGAAAAGAATGCCCCCATTCGCCGAGCAATAGTTTCCGTAATTCAGTCTCTATTTTTCCCTCGTGAATATGAATTTGTAGAAGGATTCGAACCCCAATCTCCTAATGAAGCACTAGTTACTCTTCTACAAGACACCCCTGTTCGGTTGTTGCATAATGAAACACACGTCATCCCTAATCTCTTAAACATAGTGGGATTAGGTGATGTTTTTGCTAGACAGTTCTGTCCCGAAAAAGCTTTTTCTCAGTATAATTCTTCTCTCCCCGGACTGATTTTATCTCACAATCCTGACTCTGCTAAGCATCTCACTTCTTACCCAGGCGATGTCATTCTCTCTGGTCACTCTCATGGACCACAGATTTCACTTCCTTGGCCAAAGTGGGCAAGGAACCTGACAAATAAACTCGGTGGCTTAGAAGACCCTCATCTTGTACGCGGGCTGTTCACACTCCCTGGAGATAAACTCCTTTATGTGAACCGGGGGTTAGGGGGATTAAAACGTGTGCGTTTTTTCTCTCCGCCAGAAGTTTGTTGTATACATTGTGTTTATGAAACCTAAATGTTCTTTGATTTTGTTAAGTGGTGGACAGGGCTCTCGCTGCAAAACGAAAACACCCAAGCAATATCTTCCTCTGTGTGGAAAACCTGTTATCTTACATTCTTTAACTAAGATCTTGACTTTTGGGGAAATAGCAGAAGTTATTGTTGTCTGTGATCCAGAATACCAACCTGTATTCTCCCCCTTTCCTGTACGCTTTGCACGCCCCGGTTCTCATAGGCAACAGTCCGTCTTATCTGGGTTGCAAGAAACGACCTCTCCCTGGGTCTGCGTTCATGACGGAGCTCGTCCTTTTATTTATGCCTCTGAAGTGTCACAACTCATACAAGCTGCTCAAAATACAGGAGCTGCCACCCTAGTCTCACCTATTCCCTATACGATTAAACAGCGAGATCCTGTCAAAACATGGAATAAAGAGGACTTTGTTTGCTCGCATACACCACAATGCGTAAAAACAGATTTGCTTCTTCAGGGATTACGGCTGGCAGAAAAGGAAGGCAGAACACTTACAGATGATGTAGAAGCCGCAGAGATCCTCGGAATACAAACAGCCCTTGTCCCTATTACGCACCCACAAATTAAAATTACCTACCCTGAGGATTTTTATCTGGCAGAGGCAATACTTCAATATAATGAAGGTAACCAAGGGATGGCGTTATGAAGAAAGTAGTTCTTCTCCTTTCCTACCAAGGGACCTCTTATTCCGGATGGCAACGCCAACCTAATGCTCTATCTATACAGGAAGTTATTGAGAGTTGCTTAGCAAAAGTTGCAAAAAAGCCCCTTGCTCTTTCTTCATCGGGACGAACAGATGCAGGAGTTCACGCCTATGGTCAGGTGGCTCATTTCCTGCAACCAGATCATCCATCCTTTTCTAATCCCAAAGACATCAAAAAAATGCTGAATGCCATACTCCCTCATGACATTGTCATTCGAGATGTAGTGCTAACAGACGATCATTTTCACTCCCGCTTCACCGCATGTGCAAAGGAATACCGATATACGCTAACACGTGCTGCTAAAGCTCTCCCTTGGCATAGAAACCTAGTTTATGCCCCTAGACATAAACTCGATGCAAATCTCATGCGGGCTGGCGCTAACTATCTGCTTGGCACCCATGACTTTGCTTCATTTGCTAACCTGGGAAGGGATTACACATCAACAGTTCGGACATTATTCAAGTTAGATATTCTAGAAGAAGGCGACCTGATCACCGTAGTCTGTCAAGGAAATGGGTTTCTCTACAAAATGGTCAGAAATATTTTAGGTGCCCTTTTGGATGTAAGCCGAGGGAAATACCCTCCTGAGCATCTCCAAGAGATCTTAGAACAGAAAAGCCGAAGAAAAGGTCCTGCAGCGGCCCCTGCCTATGGTTTATGTCTACACCATGTATGTTACCCGCATCCTTATGATTGGTTTTGCTCTTCCCTTTGCAATTCTTCAAAAGAATGAAAGTAATACCAAGGGACATGAAGAAGGTCTTCATGGTCATGAGGAGAAAGTTCTTTAACTGCATTGATTCCCACACAAGTGGCGGGGATTTTGGATAAAGCACGAAGACCTTTTATGCTATCTTCAAATCCTATGACTTTTTCTCCAGGTAAGACAAACCGTTCATAAGCATAACGATAACTATCAGGGAAAGGCTTAGCCCGCTCATAGCACTCTCGGGTAACCCAAAATTGAAGTACTTCCAACTCAGGTAAAAATGCACGCATCTTTGCAATCACAGACAAAGGTGAATTAGTAACCACGCCCATTTTTTTATTCAAAGAAGCAAGGTAAGATAAGAAACTTGCAACACCGGGAAGAAGCGACACTTTCTTCTCCTGAAGTAAACTCTGGTACAACCGGTTCCTATCTTGGAAATACCGGGGGAAATATACGGCTGTCTCCGGAAATGTAGAGGTAAATAAAGAACAAAAAGTCTCTTTCCCTAAAGAAGACCATGCATAATATGTAGGGTAGTCCATTTCAATGGAAATCCCATAGGATTGCCAGGTACGCAAGCAAGCTTGGTAATATAAAGGCTCTGTATCCACTAACAGACCATCGAAATCAAAGAAAAATACGTTATAATCGGTTATATCCATATATTCTTGCTTACGTTTAACGTAACGTAAAAATGCTATACTCCTGAATTATCAATCAGAAAACCCGGCTGGCTCAACATTCTTACGGAGGCTTCTGTTCTCATCACAGTCATCCAACTAGCCTTGTCTCATCTCTTTACATCTTCCTATTGTTGCAAACAGGGACATTTTTAACTAAGTTTCTGCAAATACCACATCTTGGTCTATCCGCTTATTGATAAGCTTTTCTACAAAGATTTTTGTTCTCAGGGAATCGACCTAGTGGTTTCATGCACAAATCACAAAAAACTATTCTAACTGCTTTCTGTACTTTATCATCTATTCCACTATCTATGGCACCTACTTTATCACCCTTGTTTCCCTCGTCTATGTCTTAGTTGGGTACCATTACTTCCTCCCCAACAAAGACGCGAACAATTCACTGGGTTTGCCATATTTCACATCTACCTTAGCAAAAATAACTTAGACCTTATTCTCAAATAGATTTTTGTTTCAATTCTAAAGAAATAACAACTCAGAAATATCTTGGAGCGAACATATTTATGGGAGCTTGCTTACAAACTATGCCGTCAGTACAACCGCATTTTCATCGAGGGTCTTCGCCTCACAGTATGACGAAGCTCTGAGGGAGGAAGATATCGGACCTGACACATGTTCAGTTTGTAACTAAACTGGAGTATGTTGCCGGTAAGTATGGTGTCACCCTCCATAAGATCGACAGGTTCTTTCCTTTGAGCAAGACCTGCACCTGTGAGTATGTAAATAAAGAACTAACTCTCAGAGACCGTCATTGGATGTGTTCTGAGTGCGGTACTCCTCACTATCGTGACGAGCTTGCCGTATCGAATATACTTCAACAGGGCATTGCCGAATTGGAGAGATAAGACTCCATGCTGTCTTAAAACGCGTAACAGCCACGTTTGAATCCAAGAATCTCACTTCCTTTAGGAGTGAGGGTATGTCAAAAATCAGATACGATTTATACTTATCTACAGTCATGCTACAAAGATGTTAGGGAAAAAGGGAGCGTGCAGTCATCTCTTCTCCTAACTGCTTACCCTTAGAGATTTGAGGATTTCCCACGGTAAAACCCGGATAATCACTATAACCCTGGATCATGAAAAATTTTTATTTCCTTCTCTGTTTGTGTTGTCTAACCTTGCCGAGTTGTACAAAAAAATCCCGTGTTTTTCTTCCGGAACGCATCACACGACAACACGAGCACTCTGTAGTGATCTTTCCCCAAGAATATGAACTCCCCCTCCCTAGTTATGCTTGGGACACGCCCTCCTCGCCTGTCATTACTACCTACTCCTTTTGTTGCAAAGGTAATGCAGCTTACGTAGAGACTCCAAACGGGGAATTTTACGATTGCCGTGGGTTGGATCATAGTATGCTTACGTCCTTTCCGATACACCCCAAACTCATTCTCTTATCTCGAGCATTAGCCACCTACTTTCCACTCACTATCGTAGAAGGATACTGTTGTAAAAAACATCTCCTCTTCCTTCAAGAATCTGGACATCACATCTCAACACGCCATCAAGAGGGACTCGCTGCCCTTCTCTTCCTGCCCACGCTTTTAACTATAGAACAGGCCAGTGTTCTCCTTTCTAAAGCACTGCCTAAAGAACCACCCTTTACTCTATCCTCCCCTAATCAAATGAAAAATTCCATATGCCAAATTACCCTTCACCCCCTTCCCGGGGGAACAGAGGTCTCCATTGAGATTCTCACGTGATATCTGTTCAAGTCAAAAAGGCAAGATCCCCCAAAATAGTGAAAAACTGTAGCTCTAAGCTTTTTGGTTCCCTAAAAAAGAGCAAACCCCTATGATTTCACCCTCGGTTTCAAGTATCTTTGAAATCGTCGTTTATGCCGGCGTGGCGGAATGGTAGACGCGGTAGACTCAAAATCTATTCTTAGCAGTAAGGTGTTGGTTCGAGTCCAATCGCCGGCATAATATTCTCCCTCATTACATAAGTTTTTCCTCTTTACCCAGTGCTTTTCTATCGATGGTTCACCTATTTTCTATCCGATCTAACCTTCTATTTGAAAGATTCTGGACAAAACACAAAGATTTTTACAAATCCTAGACCATACAAAGACTAGGTCTTCCTTATTCACATGGCGATTCTCTACCCTGTTAAAGCAGAAAAAAAACTCCTCTATTTTGTATAGGGAGAGAGGACGAGAGTAGCCTGCACACGAAATCGTCTTAGCCCCTCAAGACCCAGAAAGGTATAGAATTATATCTTTCTCCCTTAGCTATTTACAACCTTGTTCTTGATGGGAAAATGACAGATAAAGACGAGTAATCAAGCCTTGCGTATGTATGAGATTTCTTCTAATGAGTGGTTAGAACTCAAAACACGAGTCTCCCAATCTTACAAAGAAGCGGATACAGTCCTGACTGAAATTCCTGATGGGATCCTTCTTCTTTCTGACGAGGGCCGTATTTTAGTTTGTAATTCACAAGCCAAAGAAATTCTCAATATTCCGCAAAATCTGACTATCATCAACGAACCATTCACCTCTCTCTTCCCTGATTCTTTTTTTGGCTTCTCCGTAGAAGAAGCTTTACAGACGCTATCTGCTCCTAAAACTGTACGTATCACTCTGACTCAAAATAACCAAGACCGCGATATTGAAATCTTCGTAAAAAGAAACTCCTCAAATGGCTACCTGTTCATTCTCATGCGCGACCGATCTGACTATCGCCAAATGGAAAATGCTATAGAGAAATACCGAAATATTGCAGAGCTTGGGAAGATGACCGCCACCTTAGCTCATGAAATCCGCAATCCTCTGAGTGGTATCATTGGATTTGCCTCTTTGCTAAAGTCCGAGTTGCAGTCGACACGGCATAGAAGAATGCTGTCTTCACTCATAGAAGGAGCGCAGTCTCTTAACACCCTTGTCTCTTCTATGCTGGAATATACAAAGATACGCCCGTTAAAATTACAAACCGTGGACATTCAGGATTTTTTCTCTTCTTTGATCCCATTACTCTCAATTTCCTTCCCTATGTGTCTCTTTGAAAGAAAAACAACACAACCTATCTTACGCGCAATTGATACCGACCGCATGAACAGCGCTGTGTGGAATCTTGTTAAAAATGCAGCGGAAGCAACAGAAGAACCTATTTCTCTTACCCTTCATCCTTCGGGAAATATTTCCGTTAGCAATCCAGGAAGCATTGCTCCCCATGTAATGGAAAAACTCTTTTCTCCCTTCTTCACAACAAAACCCCAAGGGAATGGATTAGGATTAGCTGAAGCACAAAAAATCATGAAATTACATGGTGGGGATATTCACGTATGCAATGAAAATGCCCGCGTTACCTTCACTTTACAAATCCCTCATCCCCTAGCTAACTCATGACTATAAAAAATATTCTTATTGTAGATGATGAGCCCATCATTCGTAATTTTTTGTTCGAGTTGCTTGCTTCGCGAGGCTATGCCGTTGCCACAGCAGAAAATACCAAACAAGCAAAACAAAAAATTGCTCGTCATCTCTACGACTGTATTATCTCTGATATGAGCATGCCGGATGGCTCAGGTTTAGATGTTTTAAAAGCGGCAAAGGCACGATGCTCTACTGTTCCCGTTCTCATCATCACAGCATACGGCACCATTGAAAATGCCGTAGAAGCAACACGCTTAGGAGCTGCGAATTACCTAACAAAACCCTTTTCTTCAGAAGCTCTGTTTGCCTCTCTGGAACAGCTAGGATCTCATTCTTCTAAATCTTCTTTGCCACCATCTTCCCCATCCACAGCGCAAGACACTCAGGCTGTTCCTTTAATTGCCCATAGTCCCGCCATGCGCGCCTTACTAGAAAAAGCAAAAAAAGCGGCTAATAGTTCTGCTAACATTTTCATTCACGGCGAATCAGGGAGCGGAAAAGAAGTCCTCTCGCTTTTCATCCACCAAAACTCACCACGAGCCTCTCACCCATATATTAAAGTGAACTGCGCAGCCATTCCAGAAACGCTCCTAGAATCAGAGTTTTTTGGTCATGAAAAAGGAGCATTTACAGGTGCCTCTTCTAAAAAAGCAGGCCGGTTTGAATTGGCTAATCAAGGAACGCTGCTTTTAGATGAGATTACAGAGATTCCTACTAACCTACAGGCAAAACTCCTCCGTGTGATCCAAGAAAAAGAATTTGAATATATAGGAGGAACAAAAACTATACCGGTTGATGTGCGTATCCTAGCCACCTCAAACCGAGATATCAAAGAAGCAGTTGAAGAAAGAGCATTCCGATTAGACCTATACTATCGACTCAATGTCATTGGGCTACACACTCCTCCGCTGAGGGAGAGAAAAGAAGACATCCTTCCTTTAGCAAATTACTTTTTAAATAAGTTTTGTCAACTCAACAACAAGCCTTTAAAAACATTATCTGAAAGAGCGCAAGAAACACTTCTCGACTATTCCTGGCCTGGGAATATTCGTGAGTTATCAAACGTGATGGAGCGTGTGGTTATTTTAGAAAATCCCTCCCACCTAACAGAATCTATGTTAGCGATCTAGATCATCTTGAAAAAAGTTCGCTTTCTTCATATAATTCTCCCTCAGCTATGTCCCATCTTTTTGCCTATGTATAGAAAACATCAAGATGTGATTCTTATCTAGCTAATGACGATAAGCACCGATAGCTCAATAGGATAGAGTACCTGGCTTCGGACCAGGTGGTTAGAGGTTCGAGCCCTCTTCGGTGCGTTGGAATTTTTTAAGAATTAAGCGCTTCCAGTATAATGAAGCTGGAAGGGCTTTTCTTTTTTTGCACCTTCCTTTTGCGCTCATACGTAGGAGGGCTATGCATATTTCCAGAAACAAAGCTAAGGGCAAGACTCGTCGTTCTCTATCAGAAAATTCGGTTCAAGTAGAGGTCACGGGAAAACTTTTTCACGTATCTTCCTTTCTTAAGCAGCTCATTACAGAAAAAGCCCGACAACTTCCTTTAATCCACTCAGTCCATGTGGTGATTACCTCTCACAAAGATAAGGAAGGCGCTGAAATCCATGTTGTAGCATCCTCTGGAAGAGAAACAATACAAACCAAAGTCTTCCATAAGAACCCCTACACAGGGATTATTACAGCTTTTAAAAAGCTGCGTACAGCAGCTAGCAAACATCAACAAATTCTGCAGGAAAGAAGACGAGACGTTCCTGAACTATTAGACTCTTTTGACAATGAGTGATGCTCACTGTATTTTTGATCCTTTAAGAAACAAAGCCGTAACTTCCACTCCGGAAGAGGTTGTGCGTCAACAGCTGTTAATGCTGCTAACAAACAACCTCGGCTATCCCGAACACCTCATTGTTGTAGAGAAAGGGATTAAAACACTCTCTCCCATTCTGGCAAAGAAACTCCTCCTACAGGGGGCAAGGAAGCGCCCCGATGTTCTAGTTATCACCCCTCCCTCCTATGTTGATTCTCTTGGAAGGAAACATGAACTACCAGCCTGCCAACCTCTTTTACTGATCGAATGTAAGGCTGAGGTCATCAATTCTCGGTCTATAAACCAACTTGTTAGCTACAACTACCTTATAGGAGCTCCTTGTTTGGCTTTAGTAAGCAGGAAAACACAGCTTTCGGGTTTCGTGAACCCCTCTTCACGAACCGTAGATTTTTCACCGGGACTTCCCCCCTATGCGCAAGCATTGGCTTATTACCTCTCCCTACTACACTCTTCCGAACAAGCAGAATAGGCCATGGTGTATAGCAATCTGAACAAGGGGGCGTAGCCCATGGACATGCAACTACTGGGAATTATCCTAAGAAAGACTCCTGTTAAACAACACCACTCTGTTGTAACCCTATTCACACCCTTAGGGCTGATGCCCGTGTTTGTCAAAGCAAACTTCCCCCTGTACCCGATACCCTCAGTAGCACAGTATACATTCAGCTATGAACCACCCAAATTACGAGTCCTACTACAGGAAGAAGATATCCAACCTTTCTTCGATAAAAAAATCTCCAAAGAACAACAAATGGCTTTCCATAAAATGTCGCAAGCCATTCTCAAATCACAATGGGAAGAGTATCCAGCCCCCAATTTGTTCACGTTATTTCTTGATTTTCTACGTAATATGAGCAGGTGTTCTAACCCCCATCTCTTTTCCTCTATTTTCCTGTGGAAGCTCTTACAGCACGAGGGAGTGATAGACCTATTCTCAACTTGCTCCTTCTGTAAGGAACCTATACACACCACTACGTTTTACCGATATGAAGGAGAGAAGTACTGTTTGGAGCATGCTCCGAAAAAGGCGATCTTATTCGATGCTAATGAAGAAAAACTACTCCTAGCACTGACAAAAACCCAACGTATAGAAGATTTTCTTCACCTATCCCAATTACATCTGGATTTGTCTGATAAGATTACCTTGTTATTTGAAACTCTTCACCCTACAGTCATCTCAGGAGAGGATCCTTTAACGGAGGATGATCGTTCCCCCGTTACTGCTGTTAATATGAAACGTGAGAGTCACGGGAGCTTCTCTTACTAAAGAATTTTGAAAGGTTTTCCGCCAAATCCCTCTCCCCTTTTGTGTAAGCTCACTACTTGTAATCACCTGGCCCTTCATGGACACCTGAGTGTGTACAATCACCCCTACTTCTTTTGGTAAGATCACGGTAATCGGTTCAGATTCATTGGAAATCTGCACAGTAACATTTTTCTTCCAATTCCCACGAAAATCTAAGTCCATTTTACAAGAAGTGCAGGACATGGTCAGCAAGGATAACTCAGGATACTCACCAGTTAATTTTGCCCGTAAAAGACCAAAAGCTCCCTGGTATGAAATAGTCTCTAACTTAGGGAATTGTCCGGAAACATCGAAATGCACACGTTTTTTTCTCTGAGCATGAATTTCTATTGTTTCTGTATCAGGAAAATTCCCTGAAAAATCAAATGTATCAACATAAAATTTTTCATCTTCAGAAAGATAATGTGCAGGGCCCTCACTGAAAGCAAAAGAAAAGGAATTCCACCCGATTACCAGAAGAAGAAAAGACCAAAATCTCACGGAGCCTCCAATACTCAAAACGCGCACACTATGAGATTTTTTAACAAAGAAATCAAGATTCACCATAGAACAAACCTATAAGACAAACATAGCCTATGGAAGGTTGCAACGATATGATGACTGTAATTTGAAAAAAAGAACTTGCGAAAGAGGGGACTCGAACCCCTAAGGAAAGCTCCACTACCACCTCAAGATAGCGCGTATACCAATTCCGCCACTTCCGCAAAAAGAGACAAGGTTACCTAGTAACAACTGTTTACCTCAAGAAAAAAAGTGTTCCCTCGAGAAGAAAAAAGCAGTAAAATGGGGACCCTATAATCTTTTTACCTAAGCCATCCCATGCGTTGTACAGCCTATTGCACAGCTTCGTCCTATAACCTACATGTGTTATTCCACTTACTGAAACCCACGTTTCCTGCTGTTTTATCTAGAGAATATGTTTTAGCTACTTCTCCAGACTTAGAAGAAAACGGGAAGATTGCTATCTTCTTTCCCTTTGGAGTAACGGTATTTTGGGGATGGGAAGAAGCTGAAGAAATAAAAATTCTGCAAATGATTGTCACTGCATCCCCGGAGATACTCCCCCATCCAGAAATAGACTGTTATGAGTTTCACTATGGGGATAAGTTACAAATTCGAAGGGACCGCTTAATTTTAGCTGATAGCCAACTCAATACAAAACTTGCTATTTCTTTTGGTCTTGCGCAATCAGTCAAACTCACTATTTTCGAAGCAACGATTTATAAAACGGTCGAAGATTCCAAATCCCTTCCTCAAGATTTAGCTAGCAAAGGAAAAATTTCTTTATCTAGACGAGCCATAGCAAAGAAAATTGGAAAGCTATTCTTGGATAAAGCCTCTGTAAACCTGCACTCTGATATTCTTGATGAACCTGACTTTTTCTGGGAACATCCAGAAACACAACCTATCTATGTAGATGTCTTAAACTGCTTAGACATCAATGCCAGGGTGAATGTATTAAACCACCGGTTAACGATCCTAGGAGATGTGTTAGAAATCCTGAACGATCAACTCAATCATCAGCATTCTTCTTCCTTAGAGTGGACGGTAATCTGCTTAATTATGTTAGAAGTGACGCTTACGCTACTTCAAGACGTCTTTCATCTCATCCACTAAGGACAGTCGATGTCTCTTGTTAAACACATTTTGAGCTGGATTTTCATTAAACTCATCCTAGTTTACCAGTGGACTCTTTCTCCTTTACTTGGAAAATCCTGTCGGTTCTTCCCCTCCTGTTCACATTACGCTTTATTTGCGATTAAACGTCACGGGCCATTCAAAGGGGCTTTACTCACCATAAAACGCTTAAGTAAATGCGGTCCTTGGCATTCCGGTGGGATTGATCTAGTCCCAGGATCTAACCTTGATGATTTTTTACAGTAATTTTTCTATTGTCTGCATTCTTGGGCTTTGCTCTAAGGCAATAAAGAACCGTTGTGTATAAGGAGAGTCTTTGGGGACTAACCGTAAGAAAAACAACAGTGCCTCATCAGAAAACTCATGTAAGACCCATTCAGAATCATGAACGAGTAGCAAGAGAGCTGCCAACGGGTCTTTTCTTGCTATATACGCCGTGAGCACTTCTCTTCTCTGCTTATCTGATATACAGTGGTTCCTATTGTACTCATTGCATAGGGAAAAGAACAACTCCTCCCCACCCTGTAACACCATTTGTACCAAAGCAGGAATCGTACCAACCTCTGTTTCTGCTCCAGCCAATAACGTACGCAAATAAATAAACTCTGGGATATGACAGAAGTGATACAACCCATCTGCTTGTATTTTCCCTTGCTGCGCCTCTTTAGCTAAGAAGTAAAACAATCCTTGAGAAGTAAAAGGATAGCGAACCCGATTAAGATAACGACGAACTAATACACGCTCCTCCGTAGTTAATTTCGGTAGAAACCATGTACGCCCCTGATTTTTCAGCTGCAAGAAAGTCAAAGAACCAGGTAAGGCAGGCGTGATGTCTACATAATGATGGTGAATAGCGACCCCCAATGCCCACAAGCTGACGGGATACCCAAATAACAATCGATCATCATCTAAAAAAGCACATATCTCCTGCAAAGAAGCCTGGGAAAGCTGTTCTAAGAAATCCTCGGGGAATCCCTCTATATGGCGACTTTTTGCAATCAAAGGTCCAGTAAATACCGGTAACTTGTACACATCTTTTCGGAACACGGTCATATAAAATAAAATGACCATCACGACGTTCACACAACAACTCAAGAATAATATTTGCTTTAATAACTGATTGGGCTTCTTAAAAGACATTTAACACCCTTTCTCTTCTCAGTGAAAATACTTGCCACTATACATATCTCCCTGTAAAATTTGCCTCAAAAACAGTTTTTCCATTCAGATCCATGCGGGTTTCCCTTTCCTTACTACAAACTTTTTTTTCTTCTCCTTTATCACTTAAACAAATTTTATCTGCTTGCGACCGTATCGGTATTGAGACAGAAATAGAAGATGCTTTTTTGGGCTCTCTGTCTTCCGTTGTCACAGCAAAAGTCCTTGATACACAGAAGCACCCTAATGCGGATACGCTAGTTGTAGCTACTGTCTTTGATGGGACAGCAGAACATCAAATTGTTTGCGGTGCGCCTAACTGTCGTCCAGGGATTATCATTCCTTTAGCACTTCCTGGAGCAAAATTACGCAATGCGGAAGGAGAAATCCTCACAATCACCAAGTCAAAAATTCGTGGAATAGAATCACGGGGAATGTGTTGTGGAGCTGATGAGTTAGGGTTCCCTCATTTGCAAAAATCTGAGAGAGGGTTATTTGAATTTCCAGAGGATACCCCCCTAGGAGAAAGCGCCTGCTCGTTATTAGCAGGAGCCTTTATAGAATGTTCCTTAACCCCTAACTTGGGACACTGCGCTTCCTTGCTTGGTTTAGCAAGAGAAATCGCCTGTGTTTCTGGTGTGGATCTCGTCCTACCAGAACCATTTTCTTGCCTTCCTGTACCTAGTCAATATGAAGATCTGGGGACACATGATGACCAGGCTAGTCCATTCTTTTGCTCGGTTCATATTTCTGGCGTAGATAATCGCCCCTCCCCACAAAAGATCCAAGAAGCCTTATTTGCTTTGAAACAAAAGCCAATCAATGCTCTTGTTGACATTACTAACTACGTCATGCTCTCCTTAGGGCAACCCCTTCATGCCTATGATGCACGGTATGTTCAAAAGGATTCTATACGGGCAGAAAAGCTTCAAGAACCCAGTGAGCTCACTCTTCTGAATAAAGAAACTGTTTCATTACCTGAGGGGACATTAGTCATCCGTGATGATGCTCATATTTTAGGATTAGCAGGGATTATGGGTGGTGCTGTTTCTTCCGTGGATGAGGAAACCACGGAGATTATCTTAGAATCGGCTTATTTCCTCCCTCAGGCAATCCGATCCTTGCAAAAACACCTTCCTATTCACTCAGAAGCAGGGTATCGTTTTGCAAGAGGAACAGATCCCCAACAGGTGCTCCCCGCTTTATATGCTGCGATTCATCTGATACAAGATCTCTTTCCAGAAGCTCGCGTTTCCCTGATACGCAAGCTAGGTAATGAAGAACAACCTTTACGAGCTGTCCACCTAAGGGAGAACACAACACAACGCATTCTGGGTGAGAGTATTACCCTGGAAGATGCTGAAATAAGCCTGTCTCAATTAGGTTTTCCTGTCACCCGTGAGGAAGACAGCCTATGTGTTACTGTTCCTTCTTACCGTCATGATATCAAAGAAGAAATCGATTTAGTAGAAGAGCTATACCGATCTCGTGACTGGAAAGTGCGCTCTGCAAAGCACCAGCCAGCGTACCCTCCTATGTATAAATTAAAACGAGGGTTAACAGACCATTTGGTTCATGCTGGATTACAACAATTCTTTACTTGTGATCTGTTAGATCCTGAAACTGCCTCCTTATCCCTTCAGGAAACAGAATTACTCGCTCTTCAAGGATCTAAGCAAGCCACAGCCCTCAGAAACTCTCTACTCCCTGGGCTTATAAAAAGTGTAGCTATCAATATCAATAGAAAAGCCCCTTATGTACATGCTTTTGAAATAGGCACGGTTTACAGTCGGAATAAGGAGCCAAAACGAGGGAAGCACTACTCGGCCTATCGAGAGCAAGAATCGTTAGGGATCATTCTCTCTGGACAATCGGAGCCATTATCCTGGGAAAACACACGTTCTTCCCTTTCTTTTTACTCAATTAAGGGTTGGGTAGAGACAGTACTGCGATATATAGGAATATCCATCGATGATTGTCTTGTAACCCCAAGTGAGAGTGAGAATTTTCATCCTTACCAACAAGCACAGCTTTCTTATAACAAGCAATGTATAGGTCTTTTGGGGACACTGCATCCAGACCTATGCAAGAAAGCGCAGATTAAGCAACAAGTATTCTTTGCTGAGTTATTACTCAATCCACTGTTGGGATCTTTAAAAACTGCCCCAGCTGAGTATGCACCCTACCCGGTCTATCCTTCATCATTTAGGGATATCACTCTGACGGTAAATGAGGATATCCCAGCGGGTCTACTGCGTAAAAAACTTTTAAGCTATCCATCTAAATGGCTTGAAAGAGTTGTGATTATCAGTGTATATCAAGACAAGAGTGCTTCAACTACGAATAAAAATGTATCCTTGCGACTTCTCTTTAGAGATATGACGAGAACCTTATCGAATCAAGAGATTGATGCAGAGCACGAACGTTTATTGACTTTACTTAACCAAGAAATCGATCCTAAGTAATATTGCGTTTGAACAGGGAAAATTTAAGATAGCAAATACACAGAGGGAATAGAGAAGTTGGCTGCCAGCGGCAGGTGCTATCCCCCTTATCCAGTGATAAGGATTCTCGAACATACGGATGAAAAAGCTATTTCTCTATCTTGGAGTACTTGCAACAGCCTCCTTTGCATACGGAGCTCCCGCACAAAAAGACGTTTCTGTCATGAAAGAAACCTTCCGTAATAATTATGGGATTATTGTATCGAGACAGAACTGGATCAAACGTGGTAGTGATGGTTCGATTACTCGTATTCTCAAGGATGGTTCTACCTCGTATGAAGTCTATGCACAGGGATTACTACACGGCGAATGCACATTAACCTTCCCTCACTCTGGTGCATTAGCTAGTGTCAAAACATATGAGCAAGGTCGCTTGTTGTCCCATAAGACATTCTTCCCTAACGGGCTTCCCATGCAGGAAGAGATCTTTCATGAAGATGGTTCTTTTTGCATAACACGCTGGCCTGATAACCATAACAGTGACACTATTAAAGACCCTTACTTCATTGAAACTACATATCAAGGACGTGTCATAGAAGGTAAATATACCTCATTCAATGGAAAATACAGTTCTGCCATTCATGATGGCGAGGGAACCCGTTCGATCTTCTCCCCTAGCAGTATTTTGCTAGCTGAGGAGACATTCAGTGATGGGATCATGATAAAAAGAACTACGTTCTACCCTACAAGAGAACCTGAAACCATTACACACTATTCTAATGAAGAACCTCATGGCTTACGGTTGTCTTACCTACCCGGGGGCATTCCAAATACCATTGAAGAATGGCGCTACGGCTACCAAGATGGCGTTACAATCCTTTTTAAAAATGGTTGTAAGGTTGCTGAAGTTCCCTTCGTTCGTGGAGCCCGAGAAGGTATTGAATTACGTTATAATGAGCAAGAAGTAATTGCTGAAGAAGTCTCTTGGAAAAATAACTACCTGCATGGGGTCAGAAAGATTTATGCCGCAGGGGTATGTAAATCCGAGTGGTACTATCGAGGACGCTTGGTATCTAAAACTAAATTCGAACGCCTAAACGCTATTCGCTAAACTACCTCCCATTAAGCCTCTTTGCTTTACGAGCAAAGGGCAAGTCAGTAAATACCATCTGTATTTGCTGACTTCTTTAGAGATCTCTATTTTTCCCTTTCATCCATGAAAAACATCGTTATTGATTACGCTGTTGTTTGGATCACTACCTAGTCACCCCCGTCTATATCGTAATCCAAACTCCTTTTGAGTTATCAAGTATTAGCGTTGTCTCTCTAATACCTGTTTAATGTCTTTGTCTCCTCTCCCTGACAAATTGACGCAGACAATCACATCCTTATCTAAGGTAGGAGCAATCTTCATAGCATGAGCAAGGGCATGAGAAGATTCTAAAGCTGGGATGATTCCTTCTGTTTTAGAAAGAAGATAAAAAGCTGCTAGGGCTTCTTCATCTAAAGCGTAAGTATAAGAGGCTCTTCCTGATTCATGCATAATAGCGTGATCAGGTCCTACAGAAGGATAATCAAGACCAGCGGAAATTGAATGTGTAGACAGGACATTCCCCTCTTCATCCTGAAGCAGATAAGAAGCAAAGCCTTGGTGTATACCAACACGTCCCTTTGCAAACCGTGCAGCATGATGACCATCTTCTAATCCAGTACCACCACCCTCTACACCGATTAATTGAACGTTTTTCTTATCAATAAAATGGTGGAAAAAGCCTATTGCATTGGATCCCCCACCCACACAGGCGATTAATATATCTGGATCTCTTTGTGCTTGCTCTTGAATCTGCTGAGAAAGCTCCAAACTAATGACGGATTGAAAATCGCGGACAATCGCAGGATAGGGAGCTGGACCAACTGCAGAGCCAATACAAAAATGTGTAGTCTCATAACTGGATATGAAATCTGCCATAGCAGCATCAACAGCGTCATTCAGTTTACCATTTCCCTGTGTAACTGGGACAATAGTAGCTCCTAGGATACGCATTCTCTCTACATTGATGCGTTGACGTGCAATATCCTTCTCACCCATGTAAATTGCACATTCCATGCCTAGCCGTGCTGCTGCAGTAGCTACCGCCACGCCATGTTGCCCAGCTCCGGTCTCAGCTATCATACGCTTTTTCCCCATATGTCTGGCCAACAGTCCCTGTCCTAATACGTTATTCAGCTTATGAGCTCCGGTATGCAATAGGTCTTCTCTCTTTAGGAATATTCTTGGACCTTGAATTGCCTCGGAAAAACGCTTTACTTCCGTTAAAGGGGTAGGACGGCCCGCATAGTTTCTAAAAAGAGAATCTAATTCATGTTGAAAAGCAGCTGTCTGACGAATAGCAGCGTATTGTTCTGTCAGTTCCTGGAGAGGAGCTTTTAATTCTTCTGGGACAAATTGTCCTCCAAAAGCAAACGAATGACTCATAAACTACAACCTAAAATTTTACTTTGTTAATAAACTCTTTCACTCGTTCTGGGTCTTTTCTGAAGACATGGGGGTATTCGACGCCAGAAGCTACATCAACACAAAAGGGGCGAAACAAGGAGATTGCCCTTGTTACATTTTCAGGTTTTAGCCCCCCGGCTAAAATCCAAGGGTGGTGTACAGGGGGCTGAAAATGATCCCAATTAAATGAAGAACCTGTCTCCCCTTGTTGATGGTCATATACGACAATATCTGTTGAGGAAAATGGGATATGGGGTTCTTTCTCTCCACTACTATGCACCCTAACGACAGGGAAAAACGACTTGACCTGCAAGGATCTGAGGGTGGTATATAAAGTCGGAGTTACGTGAGTTTGTATAATGTCTATACCTGCTGCTATGCATATGGACAGGATAAGGTCAGGGTCCTGAAGAGAAAATACCCCAACAGAAATCGCTCCATATTCTCTTGCTGCGTAGGTAATCTCCCGAGCTAGCTGGATAGAGACCTTTCTTGGCGAGCCTTCTGCTAAAATAAGACCTATGTAATCGGCTCCATTTCTTGCTGCATAAGCAGCATCCTCAGGATGGGTCACACCACAAATCTTAACTTTTATACTACTTTTAGAGTTCAACATGTAACGATCTTCACAAAATGAGGCCTATTAATCTTTCGAGAAGAGCGCAACACAGAGGAAGTCTAAAGAAAGGCCAATATCAACGAAAATGGGGAAAGCGTAACAGCCGAACTGTTTTCCTTCAACAAATCTCCTAGATCTGCAACCTAGGAATCGTTTACCTGTTACCGCAAAGTACTAATCCAAGGACCTAGGATCTAACGCATCTCGAATCCCATCCCCAATAAGGGCAATAGCTATTAAGAAAGCCGTTAACATAATAGCTGGTGGCCATAAGACAGCGCTCTCCGCTGGGAAAGCCGCTACCCCCTCTCGCATGAGATTACCCCAAGAGGCTGAGCTCTCTTCTCCCAAACCTAAGAATGTCAATCCTGCCTCACAGCTAATCATCGCCATCACGGAAAAAGGCAATAAAGAGAGAACAGGAACGATTGCGTTAGGGAGAATCTGATGCAGCATAATATGGTAATGACTGTAGCACAGATTACGGGACGCAAGTACATATCCCATATTTTTTTGTTTCATCGTTTCCAAACGGATATAGCGGGAAAAGCCAGTCCACCCGAAACAGCCTAGAAGAATCGTGTTAAGGAAAAGAGATTTTTGTTGCGTGATGGCAACGACTAGCATCAAGATAAACAACATCGGCATGGTTTCCCAAATTTCTGTAAATCGAGAAAGGATAATATCACAAGTTCCACCGAAATAACCCGAGAACAACCCTATAAGAGTACCAATTACTAAGGCGATAGCAACGCCAATTCCCCCTACAACTAAGGCTATACGAATGCCAAAGATCAAAGCTGCGAAAAGATCTTTGCGATTTGTACGCGTTAATTGCCACCAATGCACATACTTATTCACTTCTCGTGAACCACCCGCATCATCTTCCCAATGAAAACGACTCAATAAAGGACGCATCCAAATACGTAAATCCTGAGATTCTTTCGTAATCCACTCCCGTTTATCCAAGATAAACTGGATAGATCCTTGGAATCGATGATATTCTTCCATACAAGAACGCGTGCGCAGTATTTGCTCCCGTAAATCTATAGATTGTTTTTCTAAAGAATCACGGAATGCTAATAATTCTGTTTTTGTCTGCTGTGTTGCAAAAAGTAGGTCATGCTCAATACGCCCTAATTTCAACATAAAAGGTCGGTACGTATCAACTAAAGGTCCCCATGCTTGCAGGGCTTCTAAATAATGCGGTGTAAGTGCTTGTAACTGCTTTTCCAAACGTTGAAGACAGATCGCTTCATTTTTCATTTCCAACTGTCTTAAAGAAGGTATTGCACTTCCCTTACGCGTTTCATAAGCAACACTAAACTTCTGTAAACTTTTGTGCTGAGCCTCACGATTCTGCGCTTTAATTAACAGATTCAGCTGCTCATATGTACTCATATGATTTTTTTCTAATTCCCATGTTCTAAGTTCTCTTGGCTGAAGAATCAAAGATTCTGGGTGCTTAGGGGAAGCTTTAGCTAATAAATGTTCCGAACGCAGGTGAGCAAGCTCCTGATTCTTGCCTGGATCTTGCACTCCACCTAAACTAGCAAAGAAAAAACCAAATAGCTGACATAACAATAAACCGATAATAACAATCCTACGTGCTAGGGAACGCAATATCTTGATAGATAAGATGAAAAAAGGAAGCGTCACCATCAAAACATTAAAAAACAAATCTATCGGCTTTGTATAGAAACCTGGGAACCAAAGATAACGGAATAAGGGAGAAAACCATTTTCCATGCCACTGAACAAGGATAGGCTTACTGCTGGCAAACAAAGGCGCATACACACCAATCAGAGATAAAAAGATAAAAAACTTCAGTGCTAAAGAAGCTAAAAAGTTCTTTTGGTACGCCTGACAAAACCTTTTATAAAAGGAAACTTGTTCTTTCATTTATACCTTCTTACTATCGAGCTGTACTCTAGGATCTAACAAAACAAAACAAATATCCCCTATGAGATAGCCTATCAAAGATAAAGTAGACCCCATGATTACGGAAAAGAGCACCACATTATGATCTCTATTCAAAATCGCTTGGTAAAAGAACCTACCGAACCCATCGATATCAAATAAGGTTTCTACAACTAATGCACCTCCCAATAAAGCACTTAAAGAGGAAGCTAGGGAAGTAATCAAAGATGTCGCGGCATTTTTCCCAACATGCCTGACAAGAATATTATAGCGGGAGATTCCCCTAGCTCTTGCTGCACGGATATAATCCTCATGCAGAATTTCTAAGAAAATTGAACGACTCAAGCGTGATTGTGCTGCAAAAGCTCCGTAACTAACCGCACAAAATGGTAAAAAGCTATGCGTCAGGATATCAATGAATTTCCCAAAAGAGGTCAACTCACAAAATTCTTCCGGTGATGAACACAACCCATTATAAGGCATTGGAATGGAAGTAAATGGCAGGGCCTTATTGATGACAAAACGGTCAATAATCCACGGCACGGCAACAAAAATAGGGATTGAGAATAAGATAAGGAAAAGAAAATTAAGGCTATGGTCAATCCACGTGTTCTTATACAAAGCCATAATCATGCCAAAAATCTGACAAAGCACAAAAACAACGATCATGGGCAAAACAGAAAGAACTAAAGAAGACCCTAATCGTTTTGTGACTTCAGAAATCACCGTCTTATGAGAATCATTGCGTAAGGTGCCAAAGTCCAAATGCAAAATACGAGATAGGTAACGAGAAAATCGGGTTTCAAAGAAGAACGTTTTCCAATAGCGTTTAAAAGGAAAAGAGAAGGCGTCAATCCCCCCTTCCTTATGAAACCAAGCCTTTAATCCTTCCACCTTCTTAGTCAGATTCTCTTCCGATAGCAACTGTGTCAAAAAAGCATTATCCTCAGCTATCTTCTGATTCATGGCTCTTTTTTCAGCAGATAATCCTGCCCCGACAAACCCTTGCTTAATCCCCCCTCTAATGAAGAGATCCGCTGCCAAATGACGATAAACATCGGGTTGAGCTATATCTCCAGCCTCGAATAACAAAATAGGCATGATGAACTTCGCACAATCACCCCAGTAAATCTTCTGAGAAAAGAAATCCTTTCCCTTGTAATTTTTGTTCTGGGAACTGGCCAAGAGATCCTGTAGGCCATCCTTAACCTTACTGTGTGATAAACTCGGACGCGAATTAAAGAAAATAGGTAAGGTTAACCCGTAATGCTCACGAAACTGCAAGTAACGATCGTGCCCTTTATAAGCCCTAATCCTATCTGATTTTCCAGCTTCTCCTGATGCATCTAAGGATCTCTCTTCTAATACATCCCCTGGAGCGGCATTCAAAATAACAAAGTTAACCGAAACAATGGCAAACAAAGTTAGAGGGATTAACATGAGACGTTTTAGGATATATCCGAACACTCGTCACCCCTCCTATCAATCCATACTCTACTTAAATTCACTTTTTCATCCTGAGCTCCGGGAATTAAATCCGTACGCTGCATGGGGATAAAGACATTCTTCACATAATCTTTATAAAGCGTAGAGTAACTACGGGAAAACAGGAATGCATAAGGAGCATCCTCATGAACGATCTCATGAAAACGGTGATAGAGCGCACGGCGTTTATCTACATCATACTCATAACTTAATTGATCGATAAGCTGATCTACCTCACTATTCTGGAACCCTATGGCATTAGCTGATCCCTTCTCCTGTGCTTCTGCAGAATGCCAGATGGCCCGTGGATCTTCCGGAGGAGACCCTAAACACCAACCGGCAAAAAGAGCATCAAATGTTTTTTCTTCGAATGAACGAGAGAAATCAGCCATATCCAACCCCAATAAGAGGCAGTCAATCCCAACTTCTTTACAAGAAGTAGCTATCTGTTCTGCAATGATCCTAGCCGTAGCGCTTTTCACAAAGTAGCTGAGTCGGAATCGAAATGGAACTACCACTCCATCTATAACTTTCTCACGAATACCATCGCCGTCTAAATCAACCCAACCAGCATCTTCTAGAATACGAGCGGCCTCTTCGACTGAGTAATACCACCCTTCTACCTCCTTATTGTAAGAAGGAGAGTGCAAGGAAAATGGTCCACTAACAATATAACCACGCCCATCCAAACATTCGTCAATGATCCGATTACGATCGATTAGCATATTCATGGCTTGACGAACCTTCTTATCCCGGAAGAAAAGAGTTTGGCAATTCCATCCAATATAAGAATATGACCGGTCTGCTGAGACTAACTCATGGATAATGCCACCCTTAGCCACTTGCTTTGCATAGGCGGAGCTTTTCATAAAGCCAGCCAAATTTTCAACCTGGTTAGGCGGAAGACTAACAATGTCCAACTTCCCAGATTTAAAATCCTGGAAAATAGAATCTGAGCTTTCTTTGATATAGATATAACGTTTTTCGACTAAAGCCGCATATGGATCAAAATAATCAGGGTTTCTCACAAAAGTGAGCTTCTCATCATCCATCCCAGCAAAATAGTAAGGGCCACAACTAACGATGTAATTATATGCCCAGTGAGAAGCAAAATTTTGTGCCCATACGGAATTCTTTCGGTATGTATCTACATCCTCATCATTTTCGATGATCTTTTCTCCGTTTGCAAAGTACTGATATACAAAACAAGGAAGAGGGGCTAAGCCAAGCGTATTAAAAAAAGAAGAATATAAAACTTTATTCTCCTCTACCCCGTTCTCGTCACTCACGGGATGAGCTCGCCAACGGACGATAAACTTATAATCGTCTTCTACCTCGAAAGCCACGATATCCTCAAAATACGAGCGCAGAGAAACAGCCCTCATTTCCGCCGTATAAGGGTTCATAACGGCATCGTAGTAAAACTTGAAATCATGCGCTGTAACAGGGTGAGGTTGTAAAAAGACATCCGCTATCTTTACATGCTTAGGGAACAAATTAGGATTGATGGGAGCCCAAAAAACATCTTTTCTTAAATATACATGAAATTCCTTACAACCAGAGCCATCTTGAGCTAGGTGTTCTTCTATTCTAGAAGCCAAGCAGGGAGCATATACCTCGTACTTCCCTACATGAGCTTGGGCTAAAGGTGCCACACACAGATCATACAGATTGGCTACGCTTTCAAACCCATTGAAAGGGCTAAGATTATCTGGTTTCCCAACATAAGCAGTTCTTAACACACCTTTAGGAGTAAAGTTCTCCTCAAGCAGGCTAGGGAGCGTAGCCTCAACATAGGGGTCGGGAATCAAAAGGTTTTCATAACTAGAACAAGGGATAGCCGTGCTTTCTTGGTTGAGCAAAGTAGATGCTGGGACACTTCCACTCATAGGAAGCGATTTTTGTCTTACAATGCGTAAGACTTCCTTAAGATCTTCTTGAAGAAGAGATAAATCTTTTTTTAAAAATTTAATGTCTTTTTCCAATAAATTAGAAGACCAATACAAGAAGCCCAACGATGTCACTACAGCGCATTTCAAGACTTTATCCAGTATGCCTTGTTTTTTCATAAACACATCCCTATGGCATTCACCAAAACTTAACAGCAAGGGACTCGCGCACAAACGCTTCGTCACCCTTGCTATACACTCAGGATCAAGCTTCGCTTTAAAAGGCAAATCTCAATTGAGGTTACATTGTGAGAGGTAAGTCTATTTTTAGGAAATACGAAATTAGATGCGGGCGAAAAATTCTTCTACTAGTGAAGGGGAAAATATAAAAAGGAGATAAGGAAGAAACAGGGATAACCTCTCCTGTTTCTTAATCATCTAAAAAAAACAATTAGTTGTTTTCTTCAGATTGAGCTACTTCTTTTTCAGAACCTTCTTGTTGAACTTGTTCTTCCTCAACACAAACTTCATCGGAGAAAGCTTGTTGAGAACATACAGGAGCAGCAGCCAAAAGTAGAGCTAAAAATAATTTTTTCATGTTCATCTCCTAATTGAAATATTCCCCCGCAAAGAAACTATTTCCTGTTTCCTAGGGTAGATGGTATGATCCTTCCACCACGACTCGTCTCGAGAATGTCTCTCCAAACGCGCTGCAGGTAGCGCGATTATACTAAACTCTGCGGTTTTAGGAAAATACGAAAACAACAATACTCTTCTTGCCATCAGAAGCTTTATCAAGCTCATAAACAGAGGAATTCTATGTCTATTATTCTCCCTCCAAACCCCACTAAAACCTCTTTTTGGGATAGAGTATCCACCTCTTTTCGTTCAGACATAAGCACAAGGGCGCGTTATGAAATAGCTAGTGCTCTTGCTATAATCGGTTTACTTTTCTCTCTCTTAGGCTGTGCTGTGGCCTATGCTATGCACATCGGAGGCGATTTGTCTGCTGCTTTCTGTAGTCAATGTGCTGGTTGGAACCTAGTCCCCGGTGCACTATCATGCATACTCTTAACAGCAGGATTCTTCATGCTACTCATCGGCATCCTACAGCTGCAGCATTTCAGAAAATCTGCAATTCCCGTATAGAATCATAAAATCGTACGAACTCCTTCTGCGGCATAGAATTTGATAAGTTTCTGTGACTTACTTACATCTCGTTTTTTTACTTCTTCGTAAATCTTCAGTCCTTTTGCATTCATTCCCTGCTGAAAATATAAACTGCCCAATTTGATCATTGTATCCACGTCTTCAGGAGTAAGCCGTAAAACAACTTCATACTCTTGAATCTCTTCTAAAGGCATTTGTAAATCATGATAACTAAACGCCAACTGTGCATGAACCCAAGGAGTACCGGGAGCATACTCATTTAAAATCTTAAACTCTTCTGTAGCACGACGTGCTGTTGCAAAAAACTTGCTTTGTATACCCTCTTCATACCTACCTGGAGGCACCCAATAATTCGCATCAAACTCAGGATATTTCCTAGGGTCAGCATACAGTCCTGATAAAGCAACATACGCAGCAGCCAATGCCACATGTGTATCAATATTCGTAGGGAAAAGCTGCACAACTTGCAAACATGCCTCCACAGAATGTTGCAAAAGATTTTCCCGAAAATGAAAATAATCCTTCCAAAAACAAAAACAACTGAATTTTCTTAAAAAATTATGCTGAGGAAGAAACGGCAGTATATTCGATAGCAGAAAATATTCCTGATTTTGCAATTCTTCTGCTAGTTTCGTCGCTGAGGTAGATAAAAAAGACTGTTCCTCTGCTTCCAGTTGTTTCTTATTCCCAGTCTTCTCTTTTCTAATACTTTCAGAAAATAAACGTTTTACACTCGTAAGGTATTCGTTAATAAGCCTGTCAAAAACCTCAGGCCGTTTAGAAAGAGTATATAAGCGTAAAACGATGCAAACGAACAGCGTAAAAATAAAACAAGAAAGACAGAAAGCAGGGACTAACGTCTGCCCTGAAAAGAGAAAAAAGTAGAAAAAGACCCCTAACTCTGCAGCCATAAGGAAAAAACTGGACACAATAAGAATGCTTTGCTTGATCAAATATTTTCGCAAACTGTAACGCGTCCTTTTGCACAAAAGTTTGAGAATTTCCCTATGCTTTTGCAAACTCATAATGACGATAAGATTTTTTACAATATAGTAGTATCCTTATACACAGAGAAACGGAAAAACACAATCTTGTCAATCGCTCCCCTATAACCAGGATATTTTAATAGTGATATGGTCTCAGCTTGTATCCTAGCCAATTTTGGTGGCCCTCGTAATTTATCTGAAATAGAACCCTTCCTCACAACCTTATTAACGGATTACGATGTCACAGGTGGGATCATTCCTCATCGTTTTCATAAACAATTGTTCACATTTATAGCGAAACGACGAGCGCAGAAAGTACGTTCACAATACGCCCAAATTGGAGGAAGATCTCCAATCTACCAAGATACAGAAAAATTAGCTGAGGCATTGGAAGCGCGGTTACGTATTCCTGTTATTCCCTTCCACCGTTATCTTCCAGAAACACACTCACGCACAATAAAAGCCATTGAAAGATATTCCTCTCATTCTGTCTGGGGGCTACCCTTATTCCCCTATTTCTCTTATGCTGTGACAGGAAGCATGATGCGCTTTTTCCTCAATCAACTACCGCATATGCATATCCAATGGATTTCACACTTTGGCATGCATTCCGAGTATCTACGTTGTATAACGGAACAAATTGAAGGTTTCTTGCACAAATATGGATTACCTAAAGAAGATACACACCTGCTCTTTTCTGCTCATAGCCTGCCTATCCAGCATATCAAGAAGGGTGATCCCTACCAAAAGCAATGTCAGCTCTCCTATCAATGTATTGCAGATACCTTACAAATGAAGAGCACTCTCTGTTTTCAATCTAAATTTGGCCTAGGAAAATGGCTGCAACCAGCTACACGAGAAATCTGTGCTACATTTCAAGGGAAAGAACGTTTTGTTCTCATCATCCCGTTAGGGTTTATCTCCGATCACATTGAAACTTTATATGAAATTGAACACGAGTATATCCCACTACTACGAGCTAAGGGGTATAAGGCTATGCGTGTACCAGCTATTTACAGCTCTTCAACATGGATTCCTTCTCTAGAAGAAATCTTTCGCAGCTATAGCCACTTCAAGGAAGACGGTAGCGTTGTTTGATAGCCTGGTATTGCCCAGATCGTTTGAGTTTCGCAAGACCTATATTGAAGCTATCAATGAGATCTTCTCCTTCCCCTTTCAAGGCGACCAATCGCAAGCCTTCTTGATTTAAAGGTCCATCAATAATTTTTAACCTGCCTTTATATGCCGTATCAATCAAAGCTGATACTTCGATAACAGGAGCTAATAGGGCATCATAACAATGCGAGGCCAACGCTTCTAAAGCAACAGGAACATGCTGGTAAGGTTTCAACATCACATTAGGCACGTCTTGTGCCAACATAGCGGAAGAATCGAACTTATACACACCAATTAAACGTCCCTGTAAATCACCCAGAGAGCGAAAAGGAGAATCTTCTGCTACAACAAGAACAGGGCCTGTTAATAAAATAGGATCGGAGAAAAGATAACGAGACTCCGTTTCTAAGGAAGGAAGGATTGTTGTGAAAGCACCTAATGTTTTGGCCTCATCTAAATGCTCAAAGAGGTGAACCCAATCCTGATTGATGATATTCATCCCAGTTTTCTCTTTACGGTTGACCTCTGCAACAAGATCATTCAGAAAAGCATTGATATTTGATGTATAAATACCAAACTGCTTCGGGAACCAGGTAGAATCTCGCCCTACAAACTGCTCCTTATTTTCTTTTGCACATCCAGATAAAAATAAAGAGAATAGACAGAGAAGCTTGAGACAATAACTTTTTGCCAAATACGTACTTTTCACTCTTACCTCGGCTTTTCAGGCCCTTCCTCGCATCATATTCCACAAAGAATTTTAATCCAATGCACCATCAAGACTTTGATAATCCGCACAACTGATGAGAAAAAGTTTACTTGCCCATTGGAACACCGATCTACAGAATTTGCAGATGATTATCAATTGATAAGTACAGAAAATCTTGTTCATCCCTCTGATCAAGCCGATCTATTTAAAGAATAAAAGCCCCTTAACTTGCTTCTATATCCTCTTTTGAGCAGACATACTCTGTTAAAAAAGTTCCCCCAATCTTCCGCCTTTTTCTTTCCTCTAAACCTGCAACAACAATAGAATCCGGAGACGCATTTTCCAGAAAAATTAACCCATTCTCTGCTAGTAACTGCCCTGCAACGATATCTTGCAAAACAGTAGCTAGAAACTCATTTTCTAAATTGTACGGGGGATCCAAATAAATGAGGTCAAATTGCTCAGCCTTCTTTTTTAACCTCTGCAAAGCAGAACGAACATCCTGTCTTAAAACATGAATAGGCAGATGTTCTCCCAGTAAGCGGGAATTTGCCCAAATCAACCTTACAGATTCAGGAGCCAGATCCACAAACGTTACAGAGTCAGCACCACGACTCAACGCTTCGAAGCCTACAGATCCTACACCAGCAAAGAGATCTAAAAATCTTGCTCCTTCTACTGATGAGGAACAAATATTAAATACCGCCTCTTTGACTACACCACAGGTAGGACGCACTTTAGGATTAGAAAATGTTTTTAATGTTTTCCCTTTATACTTTCCTGATAGTATTTTCACATAACTCCTTGAGGAACAAAATTCACATAATCAGCAGACAAAAGTTGGTAATTAATCCCTCGAATATTTCCAAATCCAGACAACGGACTAGGAACCTTATGCAAATGACCAAACAAACAATGGGTAATCCGGGAATCCTTTTCTAAAAGCTCCGAGACAGGGCCAGGAGTGCCATCTCTACTAATAGGTGGGTAATGCGTCATGACAATGACCCGTTCTACATCTGCTGGGAGAGCTTCTAAAGCACGCTGTAAACGCCCTAATTCTCGAAGAAAAATCTTTTCATCTTGTTCTGTATATTCTTTTTGAGGAATCCCCTCCCAACCCATAGAAATACAAGGACTATCCCATAGTCGCACACCAACAACGGCATGTTTAGGAAAAAAAATCTCCCATCCCTTTGATAAATAATGAACAGAAGAGGGAAGCACCTGCATAAGTTTACTAACTGATGCTGAACTCCAATAATCATGGTTTCCGCGAATCATATACTTCGTCCCAGGCAAAGAATCTAAAAAAGAAAAATCCACCACAGCCTCTTTAAGATCCATAGCCCAAGAGATATCTCCAGGTAAAAGAACAACATCCTCAGGAGCCACGACTTCCCTCCAAGACCTCTCAATCTTAGAATGGTAATCCAGCCATGGCTCACCAAACACTTCCATTGTCTTATTAGGAACTCCCAACGCCAAATGTAAATCTGCTAATCCATATACCTGCATTGACTCTTCCCGAAAAAAGTAATTCGCTAACAACAAACCACCTAGAGTATCTCCTAAAAAATAAAATAAAACCAAACCTTTTTATAGAAGACATTTTATGAAAATAAAAAAATAAAACGATCGTTTTGGTTTTTATTCAGTTAAAAAATTAGGTAATTAATATCATTAGATTTTTTATTTTAATCTAAACTAAAATTAGGCTTATAAAAAGGAGATTTCATGATACGGGGCTGTGACCAAGGAGATCGTTTTTCGTCGCAACGATCCACTCACTTTTACCGAAATAAGGTCGGCGTCATCGTATTATGTGGCGGGGAAGGAAAACGCCTATCGCCCCTTACCTGTTGGCGTTGTAAGCCTACAGTGTCTTTTGGAGGAAGATACAAGCTCATAGATGTACCTATCTCTCATGCGATTGTCTCAGGTTTTTCGAAGATTTTTGTTATCGGACAATATCTTACCTATACTCTGCAACAACATCTGTTTAAAACGTATTTTTATCACGGTGTTTTACAAGATCAGATTCATCTGCTGGTTCCTGAAGGACGAGAAGGGAGCCAGGTCTGGTACCAAGGAACAGCAGATGCTATTCGACAAAATCTTCTGTACTTAGAAGATACAGATGTAGACTACTTCCTTATTTTATCCGGGGATCAACTGTATAACATGGATTTCAGGAAGCTTGTCGATTATGCGCTTGCAGAACAAGTAGATATGGTAATTGCCTCTCAGTTGATTCCAGAAAAAGATGCACGAAGAATGGGGCTATTGCAGATTGACGCAGATGCCAATCTTGTAGATTTTTATGAAAAACCTCAAGAAGAAGACATTTTAAATCGGTTTCGCGTTAAACCAAATGAATACCAAAAATGGAGCTTAGACCCCTCTCATGGTAGTTTCCTTGGTTCCATGGGTATTTATCTCTTTAAAAAAGAAAGCTTATTCCGCTTATTAAATGAAGAAACTGGAAATGACTTTGGTAAACATTTGATCCAAGCTCAAATGCGCCGAGGAAGAGTAAAAGCCTTCCTTTATGATGGGTACTGGACAGACATTGGTACTGTAGAATCCTATTATGAAGCGAACATCGCACTCACACAACGTCCAGCTCCTACGGTTAGAGGATTAAATTGTTACGATGATAACGGAATGATTTATAGCAAAAACCATCATCTACCCGGGGCTATCGTTACAGATTCCATGATCTCCAATTCCCTTTTATGTGAGGGATCTATGATTGACTCGAGTCGAGTCAATTACAGCGTAGTTGGAGTCAGAAGCATCATTGGCAAAGACTCAGTTATTGACCATTCGATTGTAATGGGGAATGATCGCTATGACATGCCGAACACGCACACATTAGGAATCGGTAATGGCTGTGAGATTCACAAGACCATTATTGATGAAAATTGTTCAATTGGGAACAAAGTGTCCTTAACGAATCAGAAGAATTATACAAACTTTGACTCCCCTGATGGAAAATTAGTAGTACGGGATGGAATTATCATTATTCCTAGAGGCACACGTATTCCTGACAACTACGTCTTCTGAGAAAAACCTCTAAAACATTCCTTGTTCCCCTATCTGACATACTCTCACTCCCAAGGGGATATGACTCTCTAATGTGAACGTAGCTGCTATGCCAATACCATTCTCTTTAAGCATTTTCCCTTTTGACTTGGTAGAGAAAAGAGTATTTTGCTAAACCCGAAAAAAAATATTGTCTCTAACAAACAGCCTGCTCTTACACATAAAAGAATGAATTTCTGCAGGAGATATCATGACTGGAGATTACGAACCTATAGGAGTGCCCTATGCTGGTACGTTTATTCATTGGTATCCCCAAACCGAAACACATGTCCCTTATCTCTTATCCTTGGTCAAAAACCATATATAAAGGGACAACCTTCATAGGGATACATAGCAAAGCCACAACAGCATTATACATAAACGACATAAGAGACTTATATACTAGAATTCAACAACTAATACAGACAATCCCAACGAGTGAAGCACCTGAATCACTCTTACCTGTTGTATTTCCAGAAATTTTAGTTGGAGAAGAAGAGCCTCTACCCTTAGTACAAGGCTAGAGGCTAAAAGAAATTATTCTTTGAGAGAGAGCAAAAACTCTGCGTTACTATTTGTTTTTTTCAATCGCCCTAATAACAAATGCATCGCATCGATTGCTGTTAAATCCGCAATAGCCTGACGGAAGAGATAGACTTTCTCCAACTCACTAGGATGATAGAGTAACTCTTCTTTTCGAGTGCCGCTCTTAATCAAATCAATGGCTGGGTAGATTCTTCTATCCGATAGCCTTCTATCTAAAACCAGCTCCATGTTACCCGTACCTTTGAATTCCTCAAAGATTACTTCATCCATACGAGAACCTGTATCTAGCAAAGCAGTAGCTAAAATTGTTAGAGACCCCCCACCTTCTATATTACGGGCAGCGCCGAAAAATCTCTTTGGTTTGTGTAAGGCACTAGCATCCACACCACCTGTTAAAATCTTACCAGAGTGCGGTTGCACGGTATTATAAGCTCTAGCCAAACGAGTAATCGAGTCTAACAAGATCACAACGTCCTTACCATGCTCTACTAAACGACGAGCCTTCTCAATAACCATTTCTGCCACTTGAATATGGCGCTCTGGTTGCTCATCAAATGTAGAAGCCACAACCTCTCCTCGCACTTGACGAATCATATCTGTAACTTCTTCAGGTCGTTCGTCAATCAAAAGGACAATTAATACAATATCAGGATGGTTAACGGCTATCGCTCGTGCGATACTTTGCAAAATGACTGTCTTACCAGAGCGGGGCGGGGCAACAATTAAACCCCTTTGTCCCTTACCAATAGGGGCTGTGAGATCTAATACCCTCTCTGCAAGATTCTCTTTACCCATCTCCATGACAATACGTTCATTAGGGTAAAGCGGGGTCAAGTTTTCAAAAAGAACCCTTTCTTTTGCCTTATCCGGAGTTGAGCCATTAATCTTATCTACTTTCAATAAAGCAAAATAACGCTCTTTTTCTTTCGGGGAGCGGATGGTACCAATAATAGTGTCGCCTTTCTTAAGATCGAAACGTCGAATCTGGGCGGGGGAAACATAAATATCCTCAGCTGAAGGGAGGTAGTTATATGTTGGAGATCGTAAAAAACCAAAACCATCGGGAAGAACTTCTAGAACGCCTTCTCCAATTAATAATTCATCAGATCGTTCCGACTTCGCTTTAACAATTTCAAAGACAACCTGAGATTTTGTCAAAGACCCAATGTTCTTCACACCATATTGACGAGCTAAAACATTCAACTCATCAATGCCCATACGTTGCAGTTTGGCTATTTTCGTAATAGTAACCGGCTGACTTTCTTCGATCACTTCCGTTGTTGTAGCACATTCTCCAACAAAAGACTTTTCCGGCGACGAAGGACTGATGGTTTTCCTCTGTTCCCTCACCCTTGGTAAGACCTCTGAAGGACGCTCTTCTTTCATAATGCTCCCTTTAAAGAGTAAAAATATTCTGTTATTTTTTGACGTAAATCTTCTTTGCTACCGTTATTTTCAATAACAACATCGGCTTCTTGTTTCTTCTTTTCTACATCAGAAAAACGTGCGCACCGTCGGTAAAATTCTAACTCAGAGCGCTTTGTTTTTTCAACAAAACGCTCTTTACGCACACCCTCATCGGCCACCACAAGCAATACTTGATCAAACCAGCTCGCATAGTCAATTTCATACAGTAAAGGGACCTCTACAACAAATAATGAATAATGTCCCTCTCGAACAACTCGACTGTACGTTTCACTGATAAACCGACACACCTCTGGATGCAAAATAGCCTCCAATTCTCTAAGAAGAAATGGATCTTGGAATACCTTTCTGGCTATAAAATCCCTGCTAAGCGTATTACCAATGATGATATCGGGGCCAAGAAGATCTACAACGCGACGCCCCACCCGTGTATGAGGAACAAGAAAACTATGCGACACTTTATCAGCGCTGATTACATAGGCTCCTAAGTCACGAAAAACATGACACGCCTCAGTTTTCCCTGAGGAAGGATCCCCTGTAATAGAAACCTTTAACGAATCTAGCATTCTGCCCAATTTTTTCCAATTAAGATATTCACTTCTAAAGGAACTGTTAGCTGCATCGCAGATTCCATAGAATCTTTCACGATCTGTTGCATATCATTTAATTCAACTTCGGGGACTTCAAATAATAATTCGTCATGTATTTGCAATAAAAGAGAACTTTCTAGTCCTTTTTCTTGAATAACCTGAGAAATTTTTAACATAGCCAATTTAATCAGCTCAGCAGAACTTCCCTGAATACGTGTATTAACTGCAAAGCGCCCTGAAGCAGCTCGTACAACAGAAGAGCTGTCCCAATTATCTAAAATGCGTTCCCTACCTAATAGAGTAGTGACCTTGAGATCTTTAGAAGCCTGTTCTATCGTCTGTTCGATAAAATGGGCAACGCCAGGATATCGAGCAAAATACGCATCTATTAACCCCTGGGCCTCCTTTAAACTAATTTTTAGATTTTTTGACAATCCAAACGCTTGTAGACCATATACGATACCAAAATTTACGCTTTTTGCTTGGAATCGTTGTAATTCTGATACCTTTTCTAAAGGCACATGAAATACCTGAGAAGCTGTAAATGCATGAATATCTTCACCAGCTAAAAAAGCCGCGCGTAAATTTTCGTCCTGACTAAAATGAGCTAAAAATCGCAGCTCTATTTGCGAGTAATCTGCTGCCAAGAAATAGGTATTCTCCCTATCTGGACAAAAGGCCTTTCTCAGCCATTTTCCCTTTTCAGATCGTACTGGGATATTCTGTAAATTAGGGTCTTGGCTAGCTAAACGTCCAGTTACCGTCCGAGTTTGAGTGAATGTAGAATGTATACGATGAGTATGAGGATCTACTTGTTTAGGTAATGCTAAAACATAGGTGGATAACAACTTTTCTACAGCACGAAAAGACAGAATCTTCTCTACAATAGGATGATGATTCACTAAAGCTTCCAAAACTTCTGCTTTAGTTGATCTAGCCTTATCTAAAACAGGCAACCCTAGGCTATCAAATAAAACTTGCGATAACTGTTTAGGGGATTTGATATTAAAAGGCTTACCTGCAAGAACATAGATTGCTTCCATTAAAGACGAAAGTTCTCTCTCTAAAGACCTTTCTAGCCTACTCAACTCTTGAATATTAAGAGGCATGCCTTTTCTTTCCATATGAAAAAGAACTTTCTCTAAAGGCATCTCTACATCATGGAAAATATACAGTACCTCTTTCTTCTGCATCTCTGCAAATAAAAACTGCTTAATTTTGAAAAGGTGGGCTACGAATTCACCAAAATACGCTGCTGGATTATCTGGAAGCTTTGAAATAGGCAGGGAGGTTCCTCCCCATTCCTTAGTAAACATACTTGCATAAGCGCCTAATCCAGCATCCATAAGCAAAGTTTGGTAAGACGTTCTTGCTCCACCGTAGACTAAATGTTCCGCAAGAGCTAAATCCCCACCTACATTGCGAACGACAATCCCTGCATTCATCAAAGCATGGATATCCCGCTTGATATGGTACCCATAAAACTGTTTACCATTAGCAAAAAACGTCCGAAGAAGATCTATAGAAGCATCGGACAAGTTTGTGACGTATATATGGTTGATCCCATCAGAAATCGCAATGCCCTCTAAGGACAGCGAGGGTAAAAACTCACCTAAGTAGGCTGCTGCAAATACAAATTCCTCACCATGTAAAGTCTGTAAAGACTGCTGTAACTGATCTGAAGAAGTAATGATGTTTACACGAATCTTTTCTTTAGGTGCAGTTTCTTGGACAACCAGAGTTTTAAATCCTTGCCGTATATAGAAATCATTGAGAGCTTTTTGCTGCATTGCTGTTTCATCAAATAAACAATCTTTAACACAAAAAGGCAAAGATAACGTTGTATCCAAAACAGCAAGTTTTTTACTGATGAGTAAAATTTCCTGCTGTTCCGTAATAATTTTCTGCGTGTTTCCCTTTAATAAGTCCTTATTTTCGATAATATTTTCTACAGATCCATACTCTTTTAACAGAGCAACCGCCTTTTTGGGGCCACATCCAGCAACCCCCGGAATATTATCAGAGGCATCTCCCACCAAACCTAAATAATCAGGAATTTGCTTGGGCGTGACACCAAACATCTGCTCAATCTCTTCACTACCGAGCTCCTTTTGTTCTTTCCAAGGATTTAAAACAGAAACCTCTGAAGAAACTAATTGTGCTAAATCTTTATCCGCTGAACAAACACAGACCTTATACCCCGAAGCAACAGCATGCGTGGCAACACTGGCAATGACATCATCTGCCTCTACTGATTCTTCCTCTATAGAGACAATTCCCATCAATGAACAATACTCCTTTACCAATTGAATCTGTAAAGGCATATCATCCAGTCTTCTATCTCGATTACTTTTATACTCAGGATAGATTTCTCGCCTTCTTTGTTTATTATTTGGGCCATCAAACACTGCTATAATATATTGCGGTGACCAATCCTTTATTAACTTTCCTAGAGAACGAATAAAACCAAAAACAGCTTGGACATTATCCCCAGAAGGGTTCTTCATCTCAGGAAGAGCAAAATAAGAACGAAAAATAAAACCAGAGGCATCTAAAACAAAGATTTTTTCCATAATGAAACAAAAGAAATAAGAGGATCTTTCCTAATTATAGGAAAGATCCTTCATCAGATTGAGCTACTGATCATAGCGTAGTCTTTCTTGGTTTTCCATATAAACAGTCCACCTGTGTTGTTAAGCAATCTAATTAATGCAAATATAGCACAGTAGGTCTATCGCTTGAGGAAGGAAGAAACTCATGTTGCATTTTTCCTGTAACCAGCGGACTTTGCGATACAGAAAGCATCATACGTTTCAACAACCCATTCTCTTCCGAACCAACAACTCTATAATCTTCAGCTATACCGCAAGCTTCGGCCAATTCTTGCAATACTTGTGCCTTAGTTGCGTTATTCACATCAATCAAACCTTCTTGCAACGCCCTTTCAGGAGAAAAAATACGAGCCCCTAAAACTTCTACTAAACGCTGACTAGACACAGAAGGCCTATTCTGAGTAACAATGTTAACAAAGTCTCGATACAAGAAATCCAATAGATCTTGCCAATAGAGACGTTCTTCTTCTGTCCATGGTGTATAAGGGTTTAAAGGTGCTTTATCCTGTCCAGCTGACAAGAGCATACTCTCCACACCATAGCGTTTTAACCCCTCTTTTACATTGAAATACGGCCCAGAGCGCACGCCAATAGAACCGATTAACGACCCAGTAGAAGAATAAATCTTATCCGATGCGCAGGAAACATAATATCCCCCAGAAGCACAGAG
>CALGBW010000005.1 GCA_937884635.1 uncultured Chlamydiaceae bacterium | reverse complement strand
CTGGATGTACATGGATCTTACAAAATAAGGTAACGATTCAATTACGTAAGCAGTTGCATAAAGCAGTTCGTTGGTGTGGGATTTATTCTAAGGAAGAAATCCTTGCTCATGAGGCGGTACATGCTGCTCGTATGAAGTTTTATGAGCCTATGTTTGAAGAAGTGCTAGCTTATCAAACTTCTTCACGCTTGTTCCGTCGTATTCTTGGGCCTCTGCTTCGCTCACAAGGTGAGTGGTTTGGTTTTCTCTTTTTTATCTTTTTAGGTTTGTTAATTACACTGTGGCAGCCCTTGTTAGGGATTGGATGCATGGCTATTGCCCCTATATATTTCGGAGTACGATTGGCTATTGTACACAGTTATTTTCGACGGGCGAAAAAGAAAATTCGTAAAATGCTGGGTATAGAGCCTCTATGGGTTTTGCTGCGTCTTTCTGATGCAGAGATTCGGATGTTTGCTTCAGAACCCATTCCTGTTTTGGAACGATATGCTCGAGAAAGGAAATTAGACAGCATTCGTTGGCAGCAAATTTACCTTTCCTACTTCGTATAGGGGTATGTAAAGCTGTTTTACAATATTTTGTTTATAAGGTCATGGTTATCAAGCTGATGGTGGTGGGCAGCCATGTTATAGGCGAGAAGTAGTCAGAACGCTTAAAATAGAACCTCTCTGGGTGCTAAGCGTGTCAGAGGCTTGATTTTCAAGCAGTCTCTACAAGCAGAATTGGCTTTTTTACAAAAAGCTTTCTTATACACAATCTGCAAATACATTTATGTTGAGTATGTCAGAACTATCGGCGTCCATTTCAGGTGAACGTTTAACCATCACTCCCTTTGCTTAGGAACATAGCTTGAAGGGTATGAGGAAACGATTTTCCTATTTGCGAGGCTTTGTTTTGAAGAGGGGTGGAGCGTTGTTAATAGTATTGTTTTGTACGAGTTTTACTAAAAAGAAATAAGACTGTAAATACGTGCTGTAGGATATGTATGGAGCAATAATTTTATTCGATAGAGATTTTGTCTGTACTGACTTTGTAAATCTAAAACGCCCTTACATGCATATCTAGACAACTTTTTCTTTTACATTGTGATTAAATATGCCTCAGAATATCTTCTCCGCAACTTTTTTCTGAAAGTAAAACTAAAAAAACAAGTCGAGGTATGTATGTCAGCAATTAGCGGCTCGGGGGGGGGCGGATATCCTAGTCAGTATGGAGTTGGTGGTAATAACGGCACACCTAACCCAAATGCATATGATAGCCATCCTGGTGATAACACAAACGTTGCATCAGGCAATAACGGCAACTCTGGTGCTTATGACGTTTATCTAGGAAGTAATGGTGGTGGTACATCTAATCCAAATGCATATGATAGCCATCCTGGTGACAATCCTTCATCAGGTGGTAATGACCACCCTGGTTCCTATGACCCCTGCATGAAGGTCTAATTGGCCATCTAGCCAGAGATCTCCCCTGGTTTTCACTTAGAAAGAACAGGGGGGCTTTGGCCCTTTCATTTATCTTCTAGCATGGAAACGCTTCTTTTTAAGCGATTCATGCGACGCGTTTTAATTTCATCACACCCATTTTCTAGTACAAGAGATGCCTTTTCTCTTTTCTAGGCGTTTTACTTTCATTTGCAGGTGGCTTCCCTTTAGCCACCTGTTTATTTGCTCCAAATGATTCAAATGTAAATGTATACGTGAAATGTAGGTGGCTGTATTGCTGATAGGGATAGGCGTTTGTTGTGAGGGATAGATTTAAAGACCTGTCTGTCACACCGTATTTTGGATGAAGAGAAAAATGTAAATCTGTTTTACATTAGGAGACAGCTCGTTTCAAAGGAAGGTCAAGACCTTGATCCATATCTCGCATTTCAGATAGAAGGGCTTCTGCTTTAAGAAAATCTGCTTCTAATTTTTCTGATGAGGGCATGCCTTCGTTCCCTTGTGTTTGTCGTTCGGAAGACAGTTCTAAGCTAATGGCAGATTTAGCAGTAAGTCGGTGAGAGTCACTAAAGACAACAGTCTGGATGGCTTCATTCATGGGAGCTTCCAATTAATTACTGGCTGATTCCGTTTTTTAAGCAGATAATTAATTTTTGAAAAGTGCGAACAGCCGAAAAATCCTCGATGTGCAGCAAGAGGTGAAGGATGAGGAGAGGCAAGAATGGCGTGCTGATGAGAACTATGAAATAAAAGGTCACACTTTTTCTTGGCCGAGCTCCCCCAAAGGACAAAGATGATGTGATTCCTCTGAGTAATTAATCGATGAATGATCGCATCTGTAAAACGCTCCCATCCCATTCCAGCATGAGATAGCGGCGCTCCTTGTTGGACGGTAAGGACTGTATTCAGAAGAAGGACCCCCTGGTCTGCCCAAGATTGTAGACAACCTGAACGATTCTCAATGCCTAAGTCGTTTTTTAGCTCGAGAAAGATATTTTTCAGTGAAGGTGGTAGGGGCTGGTCCCCTAATACACTGAAACTTAACCCATGAGCTTGCCCTTCTCCGTGATAAGGATCTTGACCCAGGATAACAACACGAACCTGGTCAAAGGGAGTGCTTTTTAGAGCAGAGAAAATGTTATGTTTCTCTGGGAAAATTTTTTTCTGTGCATATTCCGTGCGTAGAAAAGAAAATAATTGGGTCATGTATGGGAGATTCCATTCGGAACGAAGCTGTTCTTGCCAAGACAAAGGAAGCTGGTCTATAGTGAAGGCACTATCCATAATGGGTATAACTCATTCTTATTAAGTGATCAGTGTAACGACTAGAGAATATAGGGTATAGGACTTTGCATGCTTACGGCTGAAATGTTAGCAGATTTAAATCACGCACAAACGGCGGCGGTAACTGCGCCTTGCTCTCCTGTTTTGGTACTTGCTGGTGCAGGTGCGGGGAAAACGCGGGTCGTAACCTGCCGCATTCTCCATCTTATCCAAAAAGAAGACATCCTTCCCCATAAGATTTTAGCTGTAACATTCACGAATAAAGCCGCTAAAGAATTAAAAGAACGGTTAGCCCCTTATTGTTCTCAGGAGTATGGGGGACAGGTTCCTATGGTATGTACCTTCCATAGTTTGGGGGTATTTATTCTACGGCGTTCTATTCACCTGCTTGACAGGGAGAATAATTTCATTATCTATGATCAAAGTGATGCGGAAAAATTACTGAAACAGTGCTTACAAAAATTTAATGTCAAAGCAACGGAAGCTGGTAGTTTTCAATATCATATTTCACAAGCGAAGAATCGATGTTTGTCTCCAGAAGATCTGACCCCTCGTGATTACCCAGGTCCCGTAGTAGATGTTTATAAAGAATATCAAGAGCTTTTGCGGGAAGTGAATGCTGTAGATTTTGATGATCTTCTTTTTTTGACAGTTCGTTTGTTTAGGGAAGTTCCAGAAGCAAAGAAAGAGTATCAACAATTGTGGGATGCGCTGTTGATTGATGAGTACCAGGATACGAATCATACGCAATATCATATCGCGCGTGCATTGGTTGCAAACCACCATAATATTTTTGTTGTTGGGGATCCTGACCAATCGATCTATTCTTGGCGTGGTGCCAACATTCATAATATTTTAAATTTTGAGAATGATTTTCCTCATGCTTGTGTTGTTCGTTTAGAAGAGAACTATCGTAGTTATGGAAATATCTTGCAGGCTGCCAATGCGTTGATTTGTCATAATGCAGCGAGATTAGAGAAGAACTTACGTAGTGTGAAAGGCCCTGGTAATAAAATTCGTTTATTCCAAGGGCGTGGCGATAAGGAAGAAGCGGAGTTTGTAGCGAGGGAAATCTATCATCTGCATACAAGAGAGAACATCGCTCTTAAGGACATTTGTATTCTCTATCGTACAAACTTCCAATCACGGACATTTGAGGATGCTTTATTGCGGTTTCGTATTCCGTATGAGATTATTGGTGGGTTGTCGTTCTACAAGAGAAAAGAGATCCAAGATATTCTGGCTTTTTTAAGGATGTTCACATCGGCACATGATGTCATTGCCTTTGAGAGAACGATTAATTTACCTAAGCGTGGCTTGGGCCCAGCTACAATTGCTTCTTTAGTTGCTTATGCTTTTAGTCAACGTTTGCCTATTCTGTTTGCCTGTCAGCAAGCATTGCGTGAGCAAGCTATAAAATTAAGTAAAAAACAACAAGAGGGGTTAAGGGAATACCTCGCTATATTCGAGCAATTAGAGCAAGCCTACCATAACATGCCCTTGCATGAATTTGTGAATTTTTTGATTCGCATTACAGACTACCTTCAAGTTTTGAAACAAGACCCTGATACTTTCGAAGATAGGAAAAGCAATTTAGATCAGTTACTTTCTAAGACATGGGAGTGGGAGGAACTAAATCCGGAAGGGGATTTACAAGGCTTTCTTGATGAGTTAGCTTTGAAGAGTTCTACAGAAGAGGCGGAGCTGATTGAAGATCGAGTTAATTTAATGACGATCCATAATGCAAAAGGTTTAGAGTTTAGTGTTACGTTTTTAGTAGGGCTGGAAGAGAATCTCTTTCCCCATATCAATGCAAAAAATGAAAATCTTGAAGAAGAACGACGCCTGTGTTACGTAGGGATTACTCGAGCAAAGGATCTTCTTTACCTCACTTTAGCCTCTTCTCGTTTTCTTTGGGGTGGGGTGCATGTGATGTCTCCGAGTCGCTTTTTAAAAGAAATTCCAAGGGAGTATCTTCTTCCTGTGTATTAAGAGAGATCCCTTGTTTTATTAGGGATATGCTACGCCAAAGTCATAAATTATCATTAGCTCCATTGGCGTCGTTACGCCTGCAACAAGGATTGCATATGTTGCAGGCTCCCTTAGCAGAGCTATCTACATATCTCGTTCAGCAAATCACTATAAATCCCTTTTTTGATCTATCCGGTTTAGAAGAGGGGGAGTCTATGGAAGCAGGGAACGCCTTTTCTGTTATTGAAATGACGCATCCTAGTACACCTGCTTTATACCCATTTTTAATTGCTCAGGCTAAGGAAACATTCTCTGAGGAGCATGATTTGCTCATTGCGCAACAGATTATTGGGAACCTTTCGGATGATGGTTTATTTACCCAAGATCCAGAAGAGCTTTCTTGGTGTATTCCTGCTTCAGTGGAACAGATAGAAGCGATTCGTAGGCGTATTCAAGATTTTCAACCAAGGGGGATTGCCTCAACTTCTTTGCAAGAATATTGGTTATTCTTACTGCGGAATACGAAATACGATTTGGCTTATCAAATTATCTATCATCACTACACCTCCTTGATTGCATGTGATTTTTCTTCTATAGCTAAGAAAATGCATTTGCCTTTAGAGGCCATTCGTCATGCTTTAAAAGAAGCTTTGTCTTCTATCCCTTGGAGTCCGGTTTCAGGGTTTTCTACCCGATCCGTACAACCCTCTCTTCCAGATGTATATGCTGAATACCAAGATGAAGTTTGGAGTATAAGAATCAGCTCTCTAGGGCTGCCTGTGATTAAACTCAATCAGGATGTGACCTCTCTTTACGCTAGGATACCTAAGGAGGAGAGGAAGGAGCTCTCGCAACAGCTAGTAGCGGCAAAATGGCTGATTAAAAACCTAAAGAAAAGAGAGCAAACATTACTTGCTGTAGTACAGAGAGCCCTGTTTTATCAGAAAGAATATGTTCTGGGGCAGAAGCGTCAACCAGATTTTCTCTCTGCAAAAACACTAGCGAAAGACCTTGGATGTCATGAATCTACTATATTTCGTGCGATAGAGGGGAAAGCGCTAGCTGTTCCTATAGGTATTATTCCGATGAAAAGCTTGTTCCCTCAAAAGGTTTGTGGTGCAACTACGACCACAAAAGAAACTGTATTAAATTGGATCCGACAACTCATAGCTACGGAAACAACACCCCTATCTGATGCAGAAATTAGTGAAAAAATCAGTGCTCAGGGTGTAGCCTGCGCGCGACGTACTGTAGCAAAATATCGCAATCAACTACATATCCTTCCTGCGCATAGGCGAAAGGTTTAACGACGTGTAGCACCTTCCTTCTGGACGTGTTAGTTTTCAAGTCAAAATGGAAGGTGCTCTAGATAGCATTAGCAAAATGTGATTATTTTGCAGCTACAGTAGGCTAACACTTCGTCAAAGGATTGCAGTTTCGTGAATCTTGATTACCAGAATTACCAGAATTATTAGAAGAGGAGTGAGTAGAATCTGTAGTATTTGTTGTGCTGCTTCCTGTTTGTGATGAGCCTCCATCACCAAAAATCCAAGGATCGCTTTGACCATAGCCATTTGGATAACAGGCTGGACAAAGCCAACTAGGGTTATGGTTACAACGTGGGTCACCGCCACCAATTGCTGACATATTATTACCTCGTTCCAATCGAATTTGCATACATTTAGGGGAATGGTAATAGCATCGTAAGATAATTGCTATGTGAAAGAAAAGGTTACTATTTGTGCTTGGAAGTTTATTTTTTTATGTTTCGCAATGGGATTTAAAATTAAAAATGTCAACAAATACTCTTATTTACTTGAAATATCTTTCAAAGCTGATCTTGTTAAAGTATTTTTCTTGCTCTAGAGAAGGGAGAAGCTTTATCTTGACGTTAGTTATGTATGGGTTTAAGGGATAAGCTGGCAAAATGAAAAGCGTCTTCTTTTTTCGATGTTTCTGTTGTTTATTTTGTCTACTACCTCTAGCTAGCCCCTGCCGCGTGCTTGTTGGTTTGGATCGCGTATTTGAAGAAGAACGTTTTATTCAGTTTTTGCAGGGTAAACGCATTGCTTTGATTACGCATAGTGCAGCCATCAATCAACATGGACAAGAAGCTCTAGAACTGTTTCACCGTTCTTCTATTTGTTCTCTAACGACATTATGTACGTTGGAGCATGGTTATTATGGTGTTTCTTCTGTAGAGGGGCCTAAATGGAACCCATGTTTATCTGGAGTGAATGCGATTTCTCTATATGGAGTAGCGACTATTCCAGAATCTATTTTTGAAGAGAATGATCTTCTTGTATATGACGTGCAGGACATTGGTGTTCGTTCGTATGTTTTTGTAATTTCTCTTCTACAGCTTATTCAAGCTGCTGAACAGCACCATAAGCCTATTGTGATTTTAGATCGCCCTAATCCTATGGGAGGGTTGATTGTGGATGGGCCACTACCAGCCTCTTATGATCGACAATATGGTCCGGAGATCCCTTATTGCTATGGGATGACTCCTGGAGAATTAGCTTTGTTTTATAAGGCAAAGTATGCCCCACATGCTGAAGTAATAGTCGTCCCTATGCAAGGTTGGAAACGGTCTATGCTGTTTTCTGATACAGGATTAAATTGGATACCAACTAGCCCGCAAATTCCGGAGTCTGATTCAGGTATTTTTTATGCTACTACAGGAATTATCGGAGGGTTATCGATAGTTAGTATTGGAGTGGGGTATACGCTGCCTTTTAAAGTATTCGGTGCTCCTTGGATGGATGGCTATCGTGTAGCGCAGGAGTTAAATAAGATTGGATTGCCCGGGGTGCGCTTCCAGCCATTTTGTTATGAACCTTTCTTTGGTAAATTTAAAATGGAATATTGTTCCGGGGTATTATTGCTTATTGAACAACCGCATAGTTTTTTACCTATGGAAACGCAGAGTGCCATTCTAGGTGTGCTCCATCATCTATATCCAGAGCAGGTGAAACAGGCTTTTTGTGCTTTAGATAAAATTCCTGCTCGGCAAAAACTTTTAGACAAGGGGTTGGGTGGAAAGGAATATATAGCTATCTGTCGGAAAGAACGGTATATCACCTGGTCTTTGCGTAGTTTATGTGCTAAAGGGCGCGAAAAGTTTCTTGTTTCAAGAAAACCTTATCTATTTCCTGAGTACAATGACTGATTTTTGCGGGTTTTTTCGTAAACGGAGGAGAAAAGCTTGATCATTTGGGGCTTCTTCGTCTACACTTTCCCCTCGGATATGCACCAGTAGCTCAGTGGATAGAGTACCTGGCTACGAACCAGGTGGTCAGAGGTTCGAGTCCTCTCTGGTGCGTTTTCTATATCGAGATATTTGAGGTAAGATCATGGGCGCCGTTTGCATTGGAAAGTTAGCACCTAACTTTACAGGAAAGGCTGTTGTTGCTGGTGAAGTTTTAGAGATTTCATTGCGTGATTACCTTGGTAAAAATGTCGTTCTGTTCTTCTATCCTAAAGATTTCACTTACGTTTGTCCTACGGAATTACATGCTTTTCAGGAGAAAGCACGTGATTTTGCTGAAAGAGATGCAGTTGTTATAGGGTGTTCTGTAGATGATTTAGAAACCCACGCTAGATGGTTGGCTACACCAAAAAGCGCTGGGGGAATAGAAGGTATTGAGTATCCTTTATTAGCAGACACATCACATACAATATCTGAAGCTTATGGGGTATTTTCTCATGAGCAGGAGGTTGCTTTCAGAGGAACATTCCTAATCGACAGACAGGGAGTTGTTCGTCATATTGTCATTAATGATCTTCCTTTAGGCCGTTCTATTGGAGAAGAGCTTCGTGTATTAGATGCCTTGAGCTTTTTTGAAGCACACGGCATGGTATGCCCAGCTAACTGGTCGCAAGGGCAAAGAGCAATGCTTCCTAACGAAGAAGGTTTAAAAGCCTACTTTGAAATGATAGACTAACTTACTGCGCTACTGTGTAGGTAAGCAAATCATAAAGGTCGTGGTTGCGAAAGAGCAAAATGCAATGATATTTGCGACAAAGGGAGTAGGAGGCCTCTATTACGTAGCGGTCACCTACGCCTGGTAACGCTAGTGCGACTATATAGTTAATAGCTGCTTGAGAATTCAGGAAATGTAGTCCGAAGAAGTAACTATCTATGCTATATCCTTCCTCTTCTACCTTAAAAAAGATAACGCTATAATTGTACATCAAGGCTTGGATAGCAAGGGAAATACCACTCTTCCCGTCACCTAAATGTTCATAAAGGTCTGATACGGAGTTGCAAACATATGCCGTATCATAAAGCCCCTTTTCCGATTCTCCAAAAACAACAATAGTGGGTTTCATTTGTTGTGGTTGGGCACCTCATTTAATAAAAATTATAACGATTAACCCGATTTCTTATTTATAAATATTGTTATTTTTTGGGAACGTACAAATGCTATTCTTGTTTTCAAAGAAAGAAAAATAGACTTCTTTTTTTTTGTAACGTTATTTCTTTTTAGGTAGATAGAGTTTTTGATTTTCGTAAATAACGTCGGAAGAAAGGTTGTTTAATTTTTTTAGTTCTGCAACGGAGATTTTGTGTTTCGCGGCTATTTTATTTAATGTTTCACCGCTGCGCACCAGGTGAATATGACTGGGAACGGCTTCCGTAAAGTCTGTGACTCCCTCTAGAGAAGAATCATTGACCAAGGCGAGTAATGATTGACGGAGTAATTTTAAGTCTTGGGTAAGCGTCTTGTGAGACGCTTGGACTTCTTGGAATTTATTTTGAATCGTAGTTTGTAATGTTTGCACAGACGCAGTGAGAACAGAGACAGTTTTAGCAAGAGTTTTCTGTTCTTGCTCTAGCTCTCGTAGTTTCTGGGATAGCTGCTGCGAAGGCACGGTGGATAGCTTTTGTAGTTGGGAGTCCTGTTCATCTAATCTTTCTGCTAGCATCATAAGCTCAGACTCATGAGCAACGATCTTAGCAGAGGCATCTTCTACCTCTGCAAGTAACACTTGTATGGAAGGCGCCCGGCTAGCGGCTAGAGAAGATACGCTTATCCCTAAGCCAAGACAACACAAGATAAGGATTTTATTTTGCATGGATTCTAAATGCTGTTCTGCGGTTTTGTTGCCAGGCTAATTCATTATGACCGGGGTGTATAGGCTGCTCCTTACCATATGACACGGTGAAAAGACGCTCAGCAGGAATACCTAGGCGGACTAAGTGTTGTTTAACAGAGTTCGCTCTGCGAGAGCCTAAAGCTAAATTGTAAGAAGCTGCACCACGCTCATCAGTATGCCCCTCAATGTATAGCATAATTTTAGGATTTTTTTGCAGGTAATGCACGATGCTGGATAGGACTGTTAGATTATCCTCACCCTTGATTGTGTAGCTATCCGTAGCAAATGTGATGTTGTGGAATGACACAGCTGGGTTGCTAGCCTGATAAAACTGCTCTTCTTTGGAATCAAAACTAGATTGGGAAAAAGCTTGGTTTAACTCCTCTTCTGTGTATAGGGGGACAAAACCGAAGGAGTTGTTTTTTCTCTTTCTTGCATGATCGCAACCACAACCACCCCAGTCATAAGAAGGATATGAACATGAAGAGAGGGAAAGAAGAGTAAGAAACAAGCAACCGAATACTTTGGTATATTTTTTCGTCATGAACATTGTTCGAGAAACCTTGCCTATGAAGATAAGGGGGGATAGCTCCTGCTAGCAGCAGCCCAATTCTCGCTTCCTCCTTTGTATAACCGCTATCTTAAATCTATTATCACTTGGAAAAAGCTCCCCAGGACGGGAATCGCTTCTCTCCTGATCCTATAACAATTTTTTTACTTTTTTGGGTAATCAGACTTAACAAGTACAGTTCAGATTCAGAGGCATTTCCTGCGCTAAACACAAGGTGATGACTATCGATCGCCCAGGAAGGGCTTTCTTTGTGTAGGGGAGTTGAAGTTAGCTGCGAATCTTGTCCTGTTGTAAGGTCATATACGCATATCTGACGCACACCTTTAATGGCTGCACAGAAGGCTATTTTTTTACCATCTGGAGACCATGTTGGGCAACTGCTATTTCTGTATTTTTTTGTAAGTAAACGGGGAGGTAGCACTTCAGGGAATAGCTGCATGATATACAAGCGTGGAAGACCATCTTTATTAGAAACAAAGACAAGCTTAGAGCCATCTGGACTGAATGATGGGTTTCCTTGTGTTCCAAACTTTTCATTGAGTAGGCGTTTTGGTTTTCCAACAGCCCCTGTTGCTAATGAAAAGGGTTGAATAAACAAATCAGGATTGCCGTTTATATCTGAGACAAAAGCTAGGAGTTTTTTCTTAGGAGAGAACGTTGGCATGAATTGATTCCCAGGCAGGTGTAGCACTTTTTCTGTCATGGGGTGGTTCAGGGAACCCATGAAAATTTTAGGAATACCAAATTTATATGACACGTAAAAGTACTTAGAGGCATCAGGAGAAAACCATT
>CALGBW010000004.1 GCA_937884635.1 uncultured Chlamydiaceae bacterium | reverse complement strand
TGTCTTCCATAGATGCTAACACTACTTTTCTGGATTATGTTGGGTTTCGACAAAGTGTATTGGACAAACTTGGAGTAGATCTCACAACTCCTTATACAAATTTACCAGAAGATCGCCATCAGACATCGCTGCCTCTTAGTATTTTAGGGTATGACCATGTTACGTGTATTGGTTTGGAGACGCCAATGGCTGGTGGAGCAGTAAGCGCGAGTGCATTTACACTGTCTGGTACCAAAGGAGTAGCTGGTTTTATAGGCAATGTTGCTAAAAATGGTAGTGGGGGGGCTGTTGATTCGGGTAATTGTTATCTCACGAATAATTGGGGCCCAATTTATTTTGTTGATAATAAAACTTCTCTAGTGAAAACAGAAAACGGCGGAGCCATATATGCAACAACAAAATGTGAGATTTCTAATAACCACGGTCTAATTTTTTTTGGTAGTAATGTGTCCTTATCAGGAGCCGTGGTTGCTCTAGGAGCGTTGGATATATCAAACAACAAGTCTGCGGTTATCTTTGCTCATAATTCTGGTAGTTCGTCGGGTGGCGGGGCTATCAATGTCAATACAGGTTCGGCTACTTTTTTAGGTAATCTTTCTTCGATACAATTTATTTCTAACCAGTGTGTGAACGGTGGAGCCATTTATGGTGCGAGCTGTTTATTTAGAGGGAATTTCGGGCCGATAATTTTTCTAAGTAATAAGAATACATTAAACAGCGGTATGGGTGGAGCCGTCCATTGTACAAGTAGTTGTTCATTTATAAACAACCTTGGTCCTATAGAATTTTTAAATAATAGGAATTCACATACGACTAATAGTGGTGGAGGAGCTATTTGGAATAGTAATGGCTCTGGTAAGTGTATTCTGACAGGAAATAAAGAAGCTATAACTTTTAGTGGTAATTCGACAGAAGCGTCCGGTGGAGCAATTTTATCTTCTACTATTTCTATAGAAGGAAACGGCCCCGTATTTTTTCTAAGTAATAGGTCTGGAAAAGCAGGTGGAGCTATTTATACCTATGGTAGTGGAGAGATTACTCTATCTGCAGACTTGGGAGATATTATTTTTTCTGGAAATTATGTTGGGGGTAGTTCGTCGTATTATCTCAACGCTTGTTGTTTAAATAATACAAGCAAAATAAGCGCTCGGAAAGGCAGAACTATTCGATTTTATGATCCTGTAACGTGGGGAGAGACTATTGCGATTAACGTCACAATGAATATAGGGGATGAAAGTCAGGGGACAATATTGTTTTCTGGTGCGAATGTGCCAGTTTATTTGACGGGATCTGAAAATTTTCTATCTAAGTTGACAAAGGGGACTTGTGTATTAAATAACGGGTATATAGCCATAGAAGATGGAGCTATTTTTCAAACGCTTTCTTTAACGAATTCTCCTACTAATGGGGTAGCCGGGAGAGGTATTGTTCGTTTAGGGAATGACGGCATTCTAAGGTGCGTACCATCATCAGGAACAGGAAGTGCATCAGCAATTTCTTTGAAGCATTTGGCACTAAATCTTCCATCTTTATTGAAAGAAGAGAGTAAGCCTGCTGTTATTGCCACAGGTGCTACTGTTACAACAGCAAGTTCTGTTGAAATTCTTGCTGATAGCGATTTAATTATGCTAAATAGTGCTAACGAATCTCCTTATGACTCTACTGATTTGTCTCAGGATTTGACTCGGGTAGCTCTGTTAGAGCTAATAGATAGAGATGGTAGCCAAATCAATATAGGAGGTTTAGATCCGGAGACTATTAATAGAACTTCTCATTATGGATATCAAGGTCAGTGGACTCCTTATTGGGAAGAATATACAGTTTCAGGGACTACTACCGAAAAACACAGAATCTTGTATGCCAACTGGGCATCGACAGGTTACATTCCAAATCCAAAATTTCAAGCGAATTTAGTGGCAAATGCCCTTTGGGAATCATTCTACATAGCGGATTCTAACTTACACGAATATTCCGTATTTTCTAGACATCTGGGTGTCTACGGAGGAGCCAAGGGTTTAATTCATTATCAATATGATCGTTCTGGAGTTCCAGGTTTTCATTTGAAAACTACTGGCTACTCCGTAGGAACCTGTGCATCAGCAAATCAAGATCACAGATTTTCTCTGAACTTTGGTCAGTACTTTTCT
>CALGBW010000003.1 GCA_937884635.1 uncultured Chlamydiaceae bacterium | reverse complement strand
AGGTTCAAGAACAGGTATTATTGACGTTACTTACCTGTGGAAGGGGCTTGTTTGCACAAGCTAAGCCTGTGCAAGAACTAGTGCTGTCATTGGCTAAAAGCTCTCCTTTCCCGAAGGTGCGTTTGCAAGCGGCTGCTGTTTTATATTTACATGAGAATCCTCTAGGGGAGACTCTATTGGTGCAGGGGCTGTGTTCTCAGCAGGCCTCTGTTTGTGAAGCCGCATCAGAGGCTGTTTGCTCTTTGGGCATTCATGGGACGTCCTTAGCACAGTCTTATCTGTCTTCCGTGACTACAAAGGCAGCCATGAACCTAGCTATTCTTTTATTGGTTTCTCGACAGCACGTTGAAGCAGCTGGTGATGTTGTCGCCCGTTATATGGTGCAGCCTGAGATGTGTTGGGCGATAGAACATTTTCTTTTTGACAAGAGCGTAGCTAGATATCCGGATTTATTGCCTTTATATTCTGATGTGCTTTTAAAAAAAGAAGTTGGGAGAAAACTGATACGTTTACTTGCTCTTGCTCAATACAGCCAGGTGAAGAAAGTAACAACGCAATTTCTTTTAGGAAAGTCACAGGAAAAGAGATTTTTTTCTCATGTGCTAGCGGAGGAGGGATTGGAGCAAATGCAAGAGGATAAGGGGGTGGAGAATTTTGCTTCTCGTTTAGAGGATGTGCTATCATCCTTAGGACAACGAGGGGAATCACAAGCCATTCAGGATGCGATTGAGCTATATACGCAAAGCCGTTGGCAGGATAAACTTGCTATCTTAGAGGCTTTGGCCCTATCAGAAAATTTAGAAGCTACAGAATTCTTGCTTTCCTGCTGTCAAAAAGAATTGCCATCATTGCGGGTAGCGGCAGCTGGGGCTCTCTTCGCTCTATTTCATTGACGAGCCTTATAGATACTCAGCAGGAGATCTCATAAGAGGATGCATGGTAGTCAAGGTACAACATGTGGGTGGCATGCGTGTGATCATGACGTACTGATCTTTATCTTTTTGAATGGGGATTAGTTTACTTCTCTTTATGTATTCTTGGGACAGGATGAACCAAGAACGTGTGTTTTTCTCACTAACACGTTGGCTCATGATGCCAAGAAGACCTGAAACCAATCCTAAACAGAAAAGAACTACTGTAATGCTTGTGACTGATTGGACTAAGAGTAGGGCACTGATGATGCCGAGGCCTATACTGATCGCGGATAAGGAGTAAGAGAGACAGGTGATCCAATCACTTGTCCGTATGCATAGCCGCAGCTGTTCCATGTGATTCATTAAAACAGCGCAGGAAGAGTTAGGACAGAGGCTCCATAAGGTGGAGAGGGTGGAAATTCCTTGAGAGTGTTCTTTACATCGCAAAATAGAAAGGTGCCCTATTTCTTTTTGCTGAGCATTGATAACAGAAATTGAAACCTTTTTTGGGGCAATGATTCCTTGGCAGGAAGAACAGTAGAAATACTTATTCTTGAACTCTTCAAGCTGTCCAAATCCAGGGGAACAAGGAAATGCGCCTAACATAAAAGTCTCCTATAAAACCCCAATCATCATGGGCTTTTTAATCTACACCTAATCAGAATGTATTTTCCTTTATGCTGATTAGACAAAAAGGATAGTTTCTCGAAGGTTATGTTAACATTGATGGCTCTATTCTGTGTAGTTATCTAGCAAGAACAGGTGGGACTTTTTTAGTAAAAAATGAATGATAGAAAATTTTCTTTTTGTTGTTGGTGTATTTTCATTTTTACTTGAGTATAATTTTTTATTTAAATTAAAAATACTTTTCTCAAATGAATAGCATTGTATTACCGAAAGCGGTAACCTGGGTGGACAAGAAGGTGAATCATTTCAGGTAAGCATATTTTCAACGTTCCTCTTCCTCTCACAACAGATCCGGTTAAGAAGATTATACCTCTGTCGCAGACCTTATCTATAGGTCAAGGTCTTCCTCCCGTTATTTTTGCTGGGCCATGTACGTTAGAAAGCTATGACCATACAGTGGCCATAGGACTGGCCGTGAAGCGTGCTGGTGGTCATGTACTGCGAGGTTCTGTTCGTAAGCCAAGAACCAGTCCATATGCATTCCAAGGTTGGGATCGCGATAGCGTATCCTGGCATAAGCAAGCACAGCGTGTTCATGGTCTTTTAACGGAGACGGAGGTATTGGACGTGCGTGATGTTGAGGTGACCGCTGAGTGTGTAGATATCCTCAGAATTGGTGCCAGAAATATGCAGAACTTTATTCTTCTGCAAGAGGTAAGCAAAGCCCACCGTCCTGTGATTCTCAAGAGACATCCCGGAGCGACGTTAGAAGAATGGCTTTCTTCTGCGGAATACCTACTCCAATCTTCTTCTTGTCCAGGAGTGATCTTGTGTGAAAGGGGGATTCGTTCTTTTGAACGCTCTACTCGTTATACGTTAGACTTGAATACAGTAGCTTTATTACAAGAGGTCTCTTCTTTTCCGGTTATTGTCGATCCCTCCCATGCGTCTGGAAAGTCTTCTTTGGTTCCTGCCTTAGCTCGATCTGCATTGGCACTTGGTGTGCAGGGGCTGCTTATAGAGGTTCACGACCAACCTTCTCTAGCACTCTGTGATGGAGGTCAACATATCTTGCCATCTCAACTGGAAGAACTGGTTGCTTTTTCTCAAACCTTGAATCTTCCATCTGCCTCAGGCGCATATTGCAATTGTTGATACTCTAAAGGATTTCCGTTGAGCATAGGGAATTTGGGATAAAAGAGTTTGAGGAAAAAACAAAAAGACTCAAAATGGCAGATTGCGAGCCGTTAACAGATAAACGGTATGAGCTAGCCAGGTAGACACGCTTCAGATGCAGCTAAAGCATTTTTTTACTTAGGATGCGTATTTTGGCTTTGGGGCAAACGACTCGGTTGGCAATTATCCACGATAGTACTCGCACCCCCATGGTAAAATTATTCTGTAGAGGAAAGAAGTGTTACGACGTTATTTTACTATTTTATGTTTGATTCTTGTTGGAGTTCTTTCCGGGTGTCAGTCTTCTTCTATGAAAGAGGGGACATGGATTGTAGGAACGAGCGCTAACTATCCCCCTTATGAATTTATTGATGAGAAGGGAAATTTTGCTGGGTTTGACATAGATTTAGCTCAGGAAATCAGTAAACGGATGGGTAAGAAATTAGAGATCAGACAATTCTCTTTTGATGCTTTGATTTTAAATTTAAAAAAACATCGTATCCATTCGATTATGGCTGGGATGTCTATTACGAAAGAGCGTCTCAAAGAAGTTCTTATGGTTCCTTATCATGGTGAATATGTGCGTAATTTGTACGTCGTATCGTTGCAACCTTTGGAGGAGGTCCTTCCGCTAACTCAGTATTCTTCTATTGCTGTGGAAACAGGAACATTTTATGAAGACTATCTACTCTCATTGCCTGGAGTGCGGGTGCGTTCTTTAGACAGTATGTTAGAAGTGTTAATGGATGTTCGTTGTAGGAAATCCCCAGTTGCTGTGCTTGCCCCTACAGTTGCACGAACTGTACTTAAAGATTTTCCCGAGTTGCACGTAGCTTATATTGATCTTCCTGAGGATCGATGGGACCTAGGCTGTGGTATTGCTGTCGCTAAGGACCAAGAAGCCCTTGCAACGCAATTAGAGCAGATTATCCGTGAGCTAAAAGAAGAAAATGTCATGGCAGATTTAGAGAAGAAGTGGTTTTCTTCAGAAGAAGCTAAGTCTTAGCCCTTATGCTGAGTTCATTAGGAGCATGCGTGACCACACATTCTGGTAAGATTATTTTTTTAGGAACAGGAGATCCAGAAGGGACTCCTGTTCCTTTTTGTTCTTGTCGGGTATGTGCTTTAAAGCAGGTACATCGGCTGCGTGCGTCATTACTTATCATCTGGCAAGGTAAATATTTTGTTGTGGATGTAGGGCCTGATTTTCGTTGGCAGATGTTGAAGAATCAGATTCCTAGGTTAGACGGTGTCTTTATCACCCATCCTCATTATGATCATATAGGAGGGCTGGATGATCTACGTTCTTGGTTTATTGTTCATCAACAAAGCGTTCCTGTTGTTATGTCCTCTTGGACACATACAACCCTTTTGCATTCTAAAGAGTATTTACTCAGGCCTGTGAGTAAGAAGGAGTCTTTACCTGCTTCTTTGGAGATACATATTTTACCCATGGCTCATGGACGTGGGGAATTTCTAGGGCTTCCCTACGGATATGTATCTTACTATCAAAAGCAATGTCGTGTTACGGGATACCGGTTTGGTAATATTGCTTATCTTACGGATATGTCTCATTATGATGATGAGATGCTTTCCTTTTTAGAGGGTGTAGATACGGTTATCTCGTCTGTAGCACCGACTTTTTGTTCTAAGGCATTTTTAGGCAGGACGCCATCGCATTTGAGGATAGAGCAAGCAGAAGCGTTGTGCGAACGTATAGGGGCACGTACATTGATTTTCACACATATTAGCCATCATATGCATGAGGAGTTACAACGTTCTTCGCAACGCTTATGTGCTTACGATGGTATGGAATTGACGTTTTAAACTACCTCTCAAGGGTAATATTTTTTCTTAGGCTAAATATATGAAAAAACAAGAGTCTTCTCAGGAGAAGATACAACAGGCCGCTTCAATAGGATGGCGTTTCTCCCTACCACGTCAAGAACAAGACCCTTGTCAGGCTTTAGCGATTAGTTGCTTTGAGAAAAAGGAAGAACGCGAATACATGAAGGAGTATCTAGGAGAACTTTCTTCATTAGCAGAGTCATGTGGTATTACTGTTATAGAGTCTCGATTTTGGATGCTTCGTTCTTCTTCTTCCTCAACTTATTTAAATGAAGGAAAATTGCTAGAAATCCTTCGTATTTTGGAAGAGTTTCCTACAATCGGTACTGTAATTATCGATGAAGAAATCACAGCTTCCCAACAAAGGAATTTAGAGAAGCGACTCGGAGTTATCGTCCTGGATAGGACTGAGTTGATTTTAGAAATTTTTGCTAGTCGCGCGTTAACAGCGGAGGCGAGCCTTCAGGTAGAATTAGCGCAAGCGCGTTATCTCCTTCCCCGTTTAAAGAGAATGTGGGGACACTTATCTCGGCAAAAATCAGGAGGGGGATCTGGAGGTTTTGTTAAAGGGGAAGGAGAAAAGCAGATTGAGCTTGACCGGCGTGTTGTTAGAGAAAAGATCGATAAGCTCTCTAAGGAGTTGAAGGAAATTGAAAAACAACGGCATGAACGTCGTAAGGCAAAAACAAGAAGACAGATTCCCACTTTTGCTCTTATTGGGTATACAAACTCCGGCAAGAGTACGTTATTGAATTTGCTTACTTCCGCGGATACCTATGCAGAGAACAAATTGTTTGCGACTTTGGATCCTAAGACGCGCCGCTGTCAACTTCCTGGCGGTCAGCAGGTTTTAATTACAGATACAGTTGGATTTATTCGGAAATTGCCTCACACCCTTGTAGCTGCTTTTAAAAGTACATTGGAAGCTGCATTGCATGAGGATATTCTCTTGCATGTCGTTGATGCATCGCATCCTCTAGTTTTGGAACATGTAGAAACAACCCTGGCTATTTTGAAAGAACTCTCTGTAGAAGAGCCGAAAGTTATCACCATCCTAAATAAGATTGATCTTCTTCAAGATCAAGAAATTTCAGCTCGGTTACGTTTGCTTTCTCCTAATCCTATCCTGGTATCGGCTAAAACTGGGGAAGGCATTTTGCAGTTGTTATCAACAATGGCAGCAATGGTGCAAGAGGATTACCTTCGCGTGACGTTATCCTTACCTTATAAGGAGTATGGGAGATTCACGGAGTTATGTGATGCTGGCCTCGTTCTTTCTCATCATTATCAGGATGATGTTTTAATTATCCAAGCCTGTCTGCCTAAAGAATTACAAAAAAAATATGATGCCTTTATGATCCACGGGAAGGAAGCCTCATAACCTCAGTTGGGGAGTTAGGGTATTTTTTATTTTGATAGACTGGTATACGGAGAAGACATGAGCGATCAGGACTTTTTGCACTGTGGTGCGAACGCTGTTTTACGTGAGTTAGCTGACAACCCTGTAGACCTCACTCTTCCGGGAATGCTTTCCTCTCAAAGAATTCGGGATTTTTCTCTGCAGGTGGACGGATGGACATTCAGTTATGCTACGGAGCGTGTAGATGAAACAACGCTCAGTGTTCTGTATGATCTTGCTAGAGAAAGAAAACTCCTTCCTGCTATGCAGTCTATGCAAGCAGGGGGGATTGTGAATGTGATTGCGGGCAGGAAGGGATCTCCTGCGTTGCATACGGCAACACGCGCTTGGATTCAGGAAATACCTTTATCAGCAGAAGCAGAGAAGATAGCCTCTCAGGCTAAGGTAGAGTGTCAGCGCCTGCAGGATTTTCTAGAAAAAGTACGCTCGAAATACTCTACGATTGTACAAATCGGAATCGGAGGATCTGAGTTAGGGCCAAAAGCTTTGTATGAGGCCTTGCGGGGATGTTGTCCATCAGACAAGGAAGTATACTTTGTTTCTAACATTGACCCTGATGAGGTTTTTGGTGTTTTGCAGAGAATCTCGTGTAAGGATACCTTGGTAGTAACTGTGTCTAAATCTGGCTCGACACTAGAAACACAAGTCAATGAAGAGTTATTTGCTGATTACTTTGCGAAGCAGGGGTTATCTACAAAAGATCATTTTCTTGCTGTTACCTGTGCAGAAAGTCCCATGGATAATGCAGACCGTTATAGGGAAGTATTCCATATGTGGGACAGCATCGGAGGGAGGTATTCAGCTACTTCAATGGTAGGAGGAGTTGTTTTAGGCTTTGCATTTGGTGTCGAGGCATTTACCGAAGTATTGAAAGGGGCAGCTGCCATGGATCGGATAGCCCTTCAGGAAGAGCAAAATCTACCCCTACTTGCAGCTCTTTTAGGAATTTGGAATCGTAACTACTTGGGCTATCCCACAACAGCAGTTATTCCTTATAGCTCAGGCCTTGCTTATTTTCCCGCTCACCTACAGCAGTGTTCGATGGAATCAAATGGGAAAAGTTTATTGAAAACTGGGGAGAGGGTAACCTTCCCAACGGGGCCTGTTGTTTGGGGAGGAGTCGGTACGAATAGCCAACACTCATTCTTTCAAAGCCTACATCAAGGAACGGATATTGTCCCTGTTGAGTTTATAGGCTTTTTACAAAGCCAAAGAGGATTGGACCTTTCTGTTTCTGGGTGTACATCGTTTCAGAAGCTATTGGCGAATATGTTAGCTCAAGCTATTGCCCTTGCTAAAGGGAAAAAGAGTATAGATTTGAATAAAGAGTTTCCAGGAAACCGTCCTTCTTCTCTTTTAGTTGGCCCTCAGCTGACCCCTTACTACGTTGGATCTCTATTGGCCTTTTATGAGCATAAAATTGCCTTTCAGGGCTTTTGCTGGGGTATTAACTCGTTCGACCAAGAAGGGGTATCTTTAGGTAAAGATCTTGCAAATCAGATCCTCGATATGATGCAGGGGGGGACTCCCTCAGAGGAGGATAGCGCGGGACATTTGTTAAGGTTGTTTGCGGTAAAGAATCCTTAGCATAATTTTGATGAGAATCCCTCGTACAAAAGGTTAGAAGGGGATTTAGCGGGAGGTTTTCCTGCCATTATGATAAAATATAGGTATTCGTTCTCCAAAGGTGAGGGAAACCTATGTTTTTTATTCGTGTGCGCTCCTTAGGTTTTTTAGATGTCCATGGCATGCTCTCTACCCGTAAGGGAGAACAGGTTGTTAAATCCCAAACTAGTATGTGGGTAGGGGCTAAGGGGCCTGTTTTTTACCGAATGATTTCTTAGTTAGCTATTGGCAAAGCCTCTTTCAGAGGCTTTGTACATGGTTTTTTTTGTGCTGACTGCCTTTGTCAGCGCCTTCTCAGAAAAAATCTTTTCATTTTTTCCTCTGATATCCCTTTTAGAGGAGCTTTCCTTTTAGATCAAATTATCGTCCGGAATGCTGTTTTCCTGTATAAACGAAAGAAACCTTTGTTACTCATGTATGAGGGTTTCGTGATGAACGATGTCGCAGGAGGAAAGTCATGCCGCTTAAACGTACAGTCAGTGTCGCAGTAACTGGTGGAACAGGACAGATTGCTTACAGTTTTTTATTTGCTTTAGCACACGGCGATGTGTTTGGACAGGACTGTGGAATAGATTTGCGGGTATATGACGTGCCTGGCACCGAAAGAGCTCTTTCCGGTGTAAGAATGGAGCTTGATGACGGTGCTTTTCCTTTGCTGCAGTCTGTTCGTATTACGACATCGTTACATGATGCGTTTGACAGTATTGATGCGGCTTTTTTGATAGGAGCAGCTCCTAGAGGTCCAGGGATGGAAAGAAGCGATCTCCTTAAAATGAATGGAGAAATTTTCTCTCTACAGGGAAGCGTCCTGAATACCTCTGCTAAGAGAGATGCGAAAATTTTTGTAGTGGGGAATCCTGTTAATACTAATTGCTGGATTGCTATGAAGAACGCACCCAAGCTTAATAAGAAGAATTTCCATGCGATGTTGCGTTTGGACCAACATCGCATGCAGAGTATGCTCGCTCATCGTGCTCAGGTTTCCGTGAATGAGGTCACTCAACTTGTTGTCTGGGGAAATCATTCGGCAAGACAAGTCCCTGACTTCACCCAAGCTTTGATTGGAGGAAGGCCTGCTGTAGAAGTGATTGGTGACCGCGATTGGTTGGAGAATATTATGTTCCCTTCTGTTCAAAACAGGGGAAGTGCTGTGATAGAAGCTCGAAGTAAGTCTTCGGCCGCATCTGCCTCTAGAGCCTTGGCAGAGGCCGCACGTTCTATCTTTCTTCCTAAAGAAGGAGAGTGGTTCTCTTCTGGAGTTTGCTCGGATAATAACCCTTACGGGATTCCAGAGGATATGATTTTCGGTTTTCCTTGTCGCATGCTTCCTTCTGGAGATTATGAAATTATACCAGGTTTGTCTTGGGAGCCATTTATAAGAAGCAAAATACAAATATCGATAGATGAGATTTCCCAAGAAAAGGATAAAGTGTCGTTACTTTGAAAAGGGGGGTAATTATGACGCGATCTTTTGATGAACTAAGTCAAGATGCTTTTAAACGGATTTTTAATAAGCGACGCTTTTTGTTTATTTTTTCTAGCCTATGCTGTTTTGGCGTTGTCTTCAGTCTGTTATTGAAAATTTGTGTGCAGTGGATCCCTAATCTTACTTTTCCTGTTTTAGGGGTTGTTGCTTTTTTCCCTGCTTTTAGCATTTTATGTGCATCGGCTGTTGTGGTGCAGGCTTTTTTAAAAGGAGAACAGACAGGGGCTGTCCCATCTTTTCTTTCTGCATTAAGGGATAATTGGAAGGCTTTGTGGCTATCTCTATTAGTGTCTATGCCGTTTCTTATGGCTATGACTCTAATAGGAATTGTAGTAGTACTCTCTTCTTGCTTAAACTCTTTACCCTGGGTAGGAGCCCTCTTTCACACATTGTTTATTTTTGTTCCTTATCTGGCTTCTATTAGTGTGATTCTCTTATTCATCGGTGCCTTTGCTGCTCTATTTTTCTGCGCTCCTGTGCTGATTTCTTCAGATAAGGTGGATTATATGCAATTGGTTCACAGTTTTAAGGGAAATGTTTTGAGACAGAGTTCTGGGTTATTGATTGCCTTGGCTCCCTTAGCGTTGTCCGTTTGGTTGGCAATGGATTCCTTTTACTTAATGCACTTGGTGGCGCAGTTTTCTGCTGTAGGTTCTTGGTTGTTCCTTATTGAGACTATGATTTTAGTCATTCCTGTTTCTTTAACCCTTACGCCAGCGCTTTCTTTTTTCTTCAACTTTTCTTTAGATTTCTATCAAGATAAAGAAGAGGCATCTGTTGTGTAACAACAGATGGGAGATCGCCTCAGCTAGCTGAGGCGGAAAGCTCGTTCCTTAGAAGATAACTGGCTGTATAAGAGACTTACCCTTATGGGTATATGAAAAAACTCGTCTCTAGAGCCAAGTTTATATTTTTATTTCCGTAAAACCCACAAGTCTTTCGCTTGTGGGATGTAAGGCACTATCCTTACATCGGCAGGGACTGTCAATTACACGGATGGAAAGGAAGTAAGAGCTAACTTCTTTTGGGGAAGTCGTTCCCCTGTGAAGCTCTAAGCCTATGAGTCTTTAGCTCATGGGTAGTTCACATCTAAGAATCCCACTCCTTTAGGGGGTGGAGTATGTCAATCGTTTTAAAAAAAGTCCCTTTCTTTCACAATATAGAGAGGGGACTTGGCTCAGATTTAGTTACTCTTTTCTTTTGAAAACCTATCATAGCAACATATAGGATGAACGCATGCGCATAGCTGTTTTAGGTGCTGGATATGCAGGACTCTCTGTAACTTGGCACATACTCTTTCATACGCAGGGAACTGCTTCTGTTGATCTCTTTGATCCTGTTCCTTTGGGTGAGGGGGTCTCCGGAATGGCTTCAGGTTTATTGCATGGATTTACAGGGAGAAAAGCGAGCAAACCTGTATTGGCGGACCAAGGAATTAACGCCACACATGGGTTGATTACAGAGGCAAGTCGATCATTAGGGCAACCTATTGTATTATCAAGGGGAATTTTACGACCTGCTGTTGATGATGAGCAAGCAACGATTTTTAAACAGCGCGCAACAGAATTCCCGCAAGAAGTCGAGTGGTGGGAAAAAGCCCAGTGTGAGATTACCGTTCCAGGTCTTGTTATTGGAGAAGGACTAGGAGCTTTATTCATCAAAAATGGGATTAGCATCAATAATACTGCTTATATTCAAGGGTTATGGAATTGTTGCGCGAGCTTAGGAACGCAGTTTTATGATGAGCTGATTGAGAACTTATCCGATATAGAAGAGTGCTACGATCATATTATTGTGACCCCTGGTGCTAATGCCGATTTACTTCCTGAGTTAAGCCATCTTCCTCTTTCTAAGGTAAAAGGCCAAACGATAGAAGTGGCATGGCCTCAAGGTGTTCCGGTTCCCCAGTTTAGCATTAACGCTCAGAAGTATATGGTGGTAAATACAGAGAAGCACACCTGCTTGTTAGGAGCAACCTTTGAGCATAATCAGCCAGAAGATACTCCGGATGAGGAGTTGGCATATTCGGAAATCATGCCACCTATTCTTGCCTTGTTCCCAGAGTTAAAAGATGCTCAAGTCCTGAATTATTATGCAGGGATGCGCTCTTCGAGCTCGTCACATCTCCCTGTCATTAGCCGTATCAAAGAGAAATTATGGTTTTTAGGTGGATTAGGATCGAAAGGGCTTCTCTACCATGGAATTACAGGAGATATGCTGGCTCAAGCAGTTATCAGCAATTCCATGGCATATGTAGCAAAAGAGTTCCTTTTTGAACCTAAGTAACTACTAGATGCTAACGCGAGCGCGGAGGCTATAGACCCTAGCATAGTCTTTATCTTGTCGGAATGCTGGGTGTCTGTGTACCTGGATATCAGGTGTTAATGTCAGATAAGGGCCAAAGCCTACAGAAAGGAATGCCTCTGCAACTGCTTCGTATTTATGCACTACAGTCCCTTCTACTGCATTGGCATTAATACGGTTAATAGCATAGGCAGCACCGATCATATCCTCTTTATGTCGGTTCAAAGGATTCTGTGATACAAACCCCGCTACGTAAGAGCGGTGAATAGGCTGAGCTGTTCCCGTTGCTCCATTGTATCGACCAAACACGCTGACTTTTTTGATGTCCTGCTGCATGTTAACGGACCAACCTGTCACGTATGTAGGTTGGTCAGGGACAGGACGAGCAGAATAGACAACGCAAGAATATAAACCAGATCCTAAGCAGCATTGAGGAGCCCAGGAAACGAGGCCATGGAAGCTATAGCGATTTTTCGTGAGGTTATAAAAGCTTAGCCGATCACCTTTTACATTATAGGCATCTTGCATACCTACTTGCATCATAAGCTGAGAGTTTGGAGTTACCTGCACATAATACCCTAAGCTTCCAAGGGAGTAGCCAGCACTTGCATTTTGTGTTAATGGATAGCTTAAGAAATGAGTGAGCTGGTTGTTATTCAGGCGATTACCATCCAAATTATATAGGCTATACTGCCCTAGGCAAAGGGTTAGGTAATCACCAGGGAAGGTATGGGAGAAAGTTAGCTCGTTGAAGTTAGAACAACTACTTTTAATGGCATTTACACCGCCGGCAAGACCGAGAGCATTGTTTACAGTTTCAGCTCGGTTTCTCCAGTACTGTACAGTGGTGAAGGAAAATGTGAATCTTCCTTGCCCTACTTCAGAATCATAGAAAAGCCATGATGCGGAAGGAGCTACAAAGAATTGCCATAGTGGGTAGGAAAGCTCTTTTTGACTTCCAAAAGATCGTTTAGGGTGAAACCATTGAGGCAGGAATCCCATGTCTAGACGGAATTCCGAGTTGGTGTATTTTTCTATCGTTCTTGCTAAACGAGAAACGGAAAACCCGTTCATGCAGGGACGAGAACTCATAATTTTTAGCAGACCGGAGAGGAGATGGGGATTCTTCTCTAAAGAGGTCTCATAATCGTAATCATCGCAGTCTTTTGGTTCGTAGTACCCCTTGTGGGATAGACGTGGGTGGTTTTGACGCAAGAGATCCTGAACACGGTTGTAATGATTTTTCGTATTAGGGGTATCGAAACTATATGCGGGAACTGTGAACGCATAAGCACATAAGCTTGCTAGAAAAAATTTAGCAAAAGACATGATAAAACCGAAAAAGCAGACTCTCTTCTCTTTTAAGGTACTCTTAAAAAAAATATATTTTTTAATCTATCTTTTTCCTTAGGATTTCAGTAACAAATTCTTTTGTTTTCCTGCGGAAGCGATGTGTTATTTCCTCCGTCATCAGCTGAGGGAACCAAATATTGAACTGGTAGAGAGCTTGTTCTATGAACATATCTATTCCAGAAATCATGAGGTGTGTCTTCTTCCCAGGAGTGAGGGTGGGGGTGAGTACATTGATATCCATCATAATCGGTGCCGAGATATTGGGAAGGTGTACGTGCGGGGGGAGTGCATTGATGATGATATCGTAAGTAGGTTGGTGTGAGATTTCTGTAAGTAGAAAAGCCCGACCTCTAGTTCTAGATGCTATATCCTGAGCTTGATCAATAGTGCGGTTGAAAATAGAAAGATAGGCGCCTTGTCGTGCCAGGGTGTGAGCAATTGCTCGAGCTGCTCCTCCCGCTCCTAAAATCGCAATGCGTTGGTTATGAATGGCTATACCCCGGTTTTGCAATGCGCGGAAACAACCGATTCCATCTGTATTGTAACCTAGCAGGCGGTTGCCTTTAATGAGGATAGTATTGCAGGCATGGCTCTCTTGAACAGAGAGGTCCTGTTCATCTAAGAATGGAAGGATTGTTTGCTTAAATGGAGAGGTGATGCTCAGCCCTGCAACGGGGAGAGTTTTTAACTTTTGTAGAGAGTGTTGCAACTCCTGAGCATCTTTAACAGGAAGTTTGAGGTAGGTAGCGTCAATTCTAGCTTCCGTAAAAAGGAAGTTATGGGAGAGATGGCTAATACTCCGGGAGACATCGTCTCCAATGAGAGCGTAGATCTTACTACACGAAGAAAGCTGTTTATAGTTGTAATGTAAAAGATCTTGGATGGGCAATTGCCCCGCAGCGGTGGGTTTAGCTGCTGCTGCATAGTGAATGCCATTGCCCATAATAGGAGAGAGGATTCTGGAGGGAATGCCATATTCTCCCATGCCAATGAAGGTAGTATTTTTCGGTAGGTAGCTCGCTTTTCGAATATAGTCCAGAACTTGACTTGTAGATTTGGGTGTGATTGCGATTTTAATGTGATCAATGGAAGCGGAGTAGTGAGCGAGATGGGAGTAAATTTGATAAAGGTCTTCTGGATTTTGGCTATGACAGGAGAGAATAATCCGTATATCTGGGTATAGAGACCGTAATTGCTGCAAAGCTCGTTTTGGAAAACTTTGATCAATATCTAGGTACTGAGGGTGAAGTTTAGCTAGAAGAAAGATCTTATGGACCCAATCTTTTTCTGACATGGAAGCAGACTTCCTCAACGTGAGGATTGTACAAGAAGAAAGGTTGAGGAGTTGAGCTATTTCGGTTAGAGATAGGGAACCACATAAGTCAATACGAAGTTCTATACAGTCAGCGATTCCTGACATTTGTATAATTTGTTTTTTTGCTTCTATGAAGGAAGGGGCTTGAACGGTTGCGCAAAGCATGTCAAAAACTCTTGTTTATCTATAGTGTGACAATAAGTCCCCTGACAACGCTGTACAACCCCAATGTCTTTAACCATAACAAGGGAAATCCTTTCATAAGAAAGGTTCTTTTTATCATGAGTCATAGCGTGGAATAGCAGATCAGGAGAATAGGAAAAGGGAAGATCAGTTGGTGTTGTTGGGAGATGCCAAATCTGTAAGAGGAAACATAATCGTTCTAATAAGGCAATATCAGCAATCTCTTTTTGTATGGAACAGTGTAATTCCATAGCCATACCTATACTAATTGCCTCCCCGTGGGAAAGGCTCCCCTGAGAAAGAGTTTCTAAAGCATGGCCTATTGTATGCCCAAAGTTGAGAATTTTACGAACCCCTTGGTCTTTGGGATCACGGTGTGTGAGGTCTGCTTTCATACGGCAGTTCATGAGGATAAAGTCTTTTAACCCAGCTGAGGAAAAGAGATTCAAGTCATAAAGAAAAGGAAGGAGAGCAGGAGTCATGACATAGGCATGTTTAATCGCCTCTGCTATTCCTTGTCGTTTTTCTTTATCCGGTAATGATTCTAAAAAAGAAAGACAGAGCCATACATCTTGAGGGAGGTAGAAGCTTCCGATTTTATTTTTAATAGAATGGAGGTTTATTCCATTTTTTCCTCCTATAGAAGCATCGATCATGGCTAGGAGTGTAGTAGGAATTAAGATAAGAGGGATGCCCCGGCAATAGGTGGCAGCGACAAAACCTGCTAAATCTAAAACAACACCCCCACCGATAGCAAGGCATAGCGTGTGGGCGGAGCATTGTTTGTCTATTAATTGCTTTTGAATAGCGAGATAGGTTTCCCAAGATTTAGACTTTTCTCCAGCGGGAATAGTAATCATATGACAGTGGTGCCCAGAAGAACAAAGCTGCTCATATAGAGGTTGACACAGGGGCATTACATTTTCATCAGTGATGATGACAAGAGATAAGGGAACAGGGAAAGACCTGCGTGCATGAACAAAGAGGTCATCTACGAGGGTAATGGGGTGAGGTGTGTGAGCGATGACGGTCATAAAACAGCACACCGATGTTGTAAATAAGCATCAGCAAGAACAAGGTTTACCATAGCCTCCACGACAGGAACCGCTCGTATAGCCACGCAAGGGTCATGTCTTCCTGAAGAGGGGGTCGTGTAGTATGTAGGTTCTTTTTCTTTAGTAACGGTAGCGCAGGGTTGTTGGATGGAAGAGGTAGGTTTAAACGCTACTTGTCCTTGAATAGGCATGCCTATAGAAATACCCCCTAAGCACCCTCCGCAATGGTTGGGAGCTAAGGGAATCTCTCCTTCCTGTATGATGAAAGGATCCGTATAAGTAGATCCCCGTTTAGTGGCTGAGTCAAACCCTAATCCAATAGCAAATCCCTTTGCTGCAGGGATGCTCATGCAAGCAGAGGCCAGGAGTGCTGGGAGTTTACCAAATATCGGTTCTCCTAACCCTATAGGCATTTGAGAAGTAATAAAAGAAACAACCCCTCCAATAGAGTCCTGTTCTTCTTTTAGGTTGTGCAGGAGAGTGCGGATATCCTGCTCTGGGAGTGGGGAAAAGAAAGGGGAACGATATATGTGTTCAGCTAAGGGAAAGGAGAAATCTGGGGAATCAGATAAGGATAAATGCCCAATACTAGATAGAAAGGCAAGTACATGGAGGTTATAATGGGCAAGAAATTTTGCAGCTACCACTCCCGCTGCTACGCGTCCCGCTGTTTCTCTAGCGGAAGCCCGTCCTCCTCCCCTTGGGTCAAAGGCTCCGTATTTCTGTTCATATGCGTAATGGGCATGGCCAGGTCGGTATCCAGTTGTTTGCAAATAGGGAGATGAGTCAGCGTCTATATTAGCTATATATAAGGAGATAGGTGCGCCTGTTGTTTTACCTTGGTAGACGCCAGATAAGATAGAGACGTGGTCTAGTTCTTTTCTAGGGGAAGTCCCTTCTTTTCCAGGACGTCTTCGTGACATAGCAGGAGAAAAATCTTCTTCATTTAAGGGAATCCCTGCTGGGCAGCCATCGATAACAACACCAACTGCAGGGCCGTGAGACTCCCCCCAACTAGTCATAGAGAATAAAGAGCCAAAACGATTTTTCATGAGTTAAAAGGGGGTTGATTTAAACTTGGTTTTAATAGGGTGAGTAACTCTTGACAAGCAGCACGTTGTTCTTTCTCATTTTCTAGATGAATGTGTTCTAGGGAAAAGCATAGGTCTGCTGCCCTTTCCATTATAGTAGCGCGTTTTTTGAGGGCTCGGTATAAGTCTTGTTCTTTTTCCAATCTAGCAGGAATTCCTCGTTTTTGGATTCTAGGTATCAGCTTTTCCAGGGAGGTTACTAGATAGATCAGGCGTCCTTTTTCCTGAATCAATTCTAAAGCTCCTTGTATTGTTACAGTCCCCCCTCCCAGAGCAATAATCTGCTTTTGATTTTGAATGCGTTTTAAGACAGATAATTCAAGTTTGTTGAATGCATCATGACCATAGGTATGAAAAAGGTCCTTAGGGGAGGCTATTCCCCTTCCCAGCTCTGTTTCAAGAAGAAGAGTATCCATATCCAAAAAAGGAAGGGATGTGTAACGGCTGAGTGCTTTTCCAAATGAGGTCTTACCGACAGTGGGCAGTCCACATAGGAATAGAGTATGTAGATTCTTCAATATGAACTCCTAAAGAACGCAAAACAGTAGGAAAGTGAGGAAAAGTTTTTTGTACGCACTCTGTAGAAAGAATCTCACTGCTTCCTGAAGCGTACATAGCAGCAATTGTCAGAGCCATGGCAATTCTATGATCATTATGGGAAAATAGCCTAGCCCCATGCAGTTTAGATGGAGTGATAAGTAACCCATCATGCGTAGCTACGATATGAGCTCCCATTTTTTGCAATTCCTGAGTAATTGCAGCAATTCGATTGCTTTCTTTATTTCTTGCTCCCTCTGCATTATAGAGCTTTGTTGGGGTTTTAGCAAAACACGCTAAGACAGCTAGGATAGGGAGAGCGTCGATGAAGGGATCCATATCAATGTCCCCGCCCATAAAAACAGAGGGGGAAATAGTAACGCTATTTTCTTTGAATGATATCTGTGCACCTAGCGTTTTCATCAGTTTAAAGACCTCCTTATCTCCCTGTGGATCAGACATAGATAACCCCATAAGGCGAATAGGTGCATGGGATAAAAGGCCGGCAGCTAATAGAAAGGCTGCGGAACTAAAATCCCCTCCAACATGGTAAGAGAATGGGAATGGAGTCGCTTGACCAGGGAAAACGAACCGGTCTTTCTCATAAGAGAAAGGGATAGAAGTCTTTCGTAACCACCACAGAGTCAGGTCAAACCATGGTTTCTCTTTTAATTGTTTAATAGAAAAAGAAAAAGGTCCTTCTCCTAATGAGCAAGCAATAGCAAGGGCAGAGGCGTATTGGGAGTCACTTCCAATTACCTCTGTGTGCCCGGGCTGTAAGGGGCCTCTGATTACAACGGATTCATCTATAGTACGATGATATACACATCCTAAGTTTCCTAAGGCTGAGAGTAGGGGTAGGATAGGGCGATTGAGGAGCGTTTGAGATCCTGTTATACAAACTGGGTGGGAAGACAACGCAGATAGAGCTGTAAGAAAACGGAATACAATACCAGAGTCTTGAGCTTGGATCACTCCTGATGTAGGAAAGCGGGGAGAGGTTCCATAAATGGTTAACGTTGATTGTGTTTTTTCTATACGACTGCCAAATAAACGACAGCTGCGAATCATGCTTTCAGTATCTGGAGAGTGCAGATAATTAGTAATGACAGACCGACCATGAGCAAGGGAAGCAAATAGAATCGCTCTGAGTGTGTGAGACTTCGATGCGGGAACCCATGCTTCCCCTTGCACCGTGGATGGGGTCACACGGTAATAGGATGAGGATGACAATGTTTTATCTTTTTCTATGGTGAGTGAGATTGGCAGTTTAGGGAAAAAATAAAAAAAGATCAAATAACAGAAGAGAATGAAATAACTATCAGTTTCTTACGAGATATGCTTATTTTTGATCGATTTTTTGTATATAAATTTTGTGTTTTAATTAAATTTAACTATTTATTTTTTTATTTTTGTTTTTATGTTTATCGATGGAGTATCTAATTCTTCTCTACCTTCAGATGGAGTTGGACAGGTGGTTCCAGGAGAAGATCCTGACTCACTTGACGAGATAGTAGCGCCAGATGTGCTGTTATCTTCTACTCTCGATAAAACACAACAAGCTAACGGAGAGAAGAAAGCACTTAAGCATTCTGTTGGCTTGCTAGCCGGAGCTCTCGTTTTTGCTGTTGCTATGGCTGTTGTCGTGGTAGCTTTAACAGTCCTTGCTCCCGGTTTACCTCAAGCAGCTTTATTGGCTATTGCCATGTCTGGTGTGACATTAGGTGGTTTTTCTGTTTTGAAAAACGGCTTGTACTGGTTACGTGCCAAAATAGCCCCTAGGATGTCAGAAAAGAAACGACTGAAAAGTGCGATTGTTATTGGATTGGGTTTTGTCAGTCTTGGTTTAACAGCAAAGGTTGGATCAGGATTTATTTCTAGCAGGTATGCTGCTGTATTGGGGGCTTTAGGAAGTAGTGCCTATGGGAAAGGAAGCCAATCTGCAGCAGTAGGCCTTGCTCAATTTCTTTATGTGAAATTCGCTTGTTCTAAAGAGGTATTAGAGAAGGTTTCTGCAGGTGAGGAGCTGACACCAGATGAGGTACGCAGAGAAGCTAGGAAACTACACTTAATTAGCAAGGGACTTGCTGTTTTAGGAGTGGGGATTGCAATTTTAGGTGTTACCATAGCTCTTATAGGAACATTCGCAGTTCCAGGTTCTCAGGCGCTTATGCTGGTGATGTTAGCACTTGCACCACCCCTCTTAAGCATCGGTGCAACAATGGCACTTCAGAACCTTTTACACTCCAGTGCAAGCCGTTGGCGAGCGTTTATAAATGCTAGAAAAGGGGAAGAATTACTTATTGATTCAGGAGTGAAAGATATTCGGAATCAATCCTTCCCGAAAGTGAACGATGAGGAAAGCCCTCCAGTGACAATTACTGTAGATGGTGAGGAAGTGCCTTTAATTTCTAAACAAGAGGTAAGAGATCGGCTTTCCCTGACAAAACGCCAAAAGGTGTTATTGGCATTGTCCGTACTTTTATTATTATCTGGGGTTGCTGTCACCTTTGCTTCGAGTTTTATAGGATTAAATTCTCTGCAACTAATGCTTATTACCTCAATTGGATCTGCTGCTGTATCCTCGGTACTGCCTATTGTGACTTCTGGACTAGTCATGGCTGTTCTCAAGTTGAAATCGCGTCTTGCTATTAGTAAGTTGCGTTGGAAAGAAGCTAGAAAACGAGCCGTGCTAATGAAAGCAGGTATCCCTACACATAGAAGTGAATCATATCGACGTTTGGTTGCACAGACAAGTAAGGCAATTCGTGCAGAAGTGGATTATATTGAAAATGGTAAGGAGAAAAGCAGTTACCTACTCGCTTCTATTTTCCTTTTAGCTGGTTTAGCTATTATCCTTATTACCATGATTCCTGGAGTAGCTCCTGTTGCTAGTGGTTTGCGTTCATTAGGGGGATCTTTCTTAGGTATGGCAGGAGGATTTTTCTTACAGCAGTTGGTTGCTTATTTGTATGAGCTATTTTTGCAATTTAAAGAACGAAGAAAAGAACGTAAAAGAATTTCTGATGAAGCAAAAAGGGTGTTGCGTGTTTCGATATCAGACCTTGTCGTTGATTTTGCTTCAGTGCATCGGAGTTTCTCCAATTCAGGAACCAATGCTATGGACTTTGAAGATTTAGAATTTGATGCTGATGATGATAATAGTCAATAAGTCGTTATTCTATTTTCTTTAGTTCTTAATCAGCTAGGAATCCATTTTACAAGATTGCACGTCTATCTTATGCTGCTTCGTGAACCTAGGAGACGAGGTTGTATGCGCATAGGGATTGTAGGACACTCAGGGAAAATGGGCACTTTGATTACCAAGCTTGTGCAAACCATACCTGCCTATACCCTAGGTAAGGGGTTCTCTCGGTCTAGCACTTATTCTTTAGAAGAAGTAGTAGAGGATAGTGATATCATCATTGACTTTTCCTCTCCCGCATGTACAGATGCTCTATTGTCTGTTCTATTAGAACAACCTAAGCCCTTTTTGTTAGGAACAACAGGATTTTCGCCTTCTCATGCAGTTGAGGAGCGGTTAGATCGCTTAGCAGAAGTGAGTCCTGTTGTGATTTGTGCGAATACTAGCCTAGGGGCTTATGCTCAAAAGCGGGTGGTTGAGCTTTTATCTGTTCTTCTTGATAGTACGTATGATATTAGCATTTCTGAGGTACACCATAAGGAAAAACGGGATGGGATTTCAGGAACAGCCCTAGAATTAGCCCGGATGATTAGCCAGGTAAAGCAAGAACAATATGGTGAGTGTTATTCCTGGCAAGATGGGGATTCCTCAGAAAAGCGTATTCATATGCAGGGGTTGCGAGTTGGTATGATCCCAGGAGAGCATGAGGTTACGTTTGTAAGTGCTCAGGAAAGAATCACTATTCGTCACGAGGTTTTTTCTCGTGAAGTTTTTGCAGTTGGGGTGATGCGTATTGTAGATTGGTTGAGAGAGACTTCTCCCAAATCTGGGAAATACCAACCTGATTGTATCTATAGCCGTGGGTAGGCACACCAGCTGGTAGTTATGGGTGGATACTCTTCTAGTCTTATATTCAAGAATGAGATCCAAAGGGGCTTGCCTTTGTATACAGCGTGCAGTGGAAATAGATTGGGTATACAGAGTGTTTTATGTATGACAGAACTGCTGATTTAGTTCGGGTATCCGCATAATAGGCAGGAGGGGAATGCAAGTAGCTGTTTTAGGTGCAACGGGCCTAGTAGGACAAAAGTTTATTGCTCTATTTTGTCAGCAGTTGCAGGGGTGTATTGTTTCGGTGTCTGCCTCCGATGATAAGTCTGGGTTGCTATATCATGAGGGATGCCAATGGCAAGAATCCCTTCCTATGCCTGAAGAAGTGGCTGGGATTTCTCTTCAACGGATACAAGATATAGAAGCAGATTATGTCGTTTCTTTTTTACCCTCTTCCGTAGCTTTTGCTTATGAAACGCAGTTATTGGCAAAAGGAAAGGTGGTCTTTTCTAATACCTCAGCATACCGTATGCATCCTGATGTTCCGATTCTTATACCGGAAGTGAATCGGCATCACCTATCCCTATTAGAAAGGCAGACATTCAGAGGGAGAATAATCACGAACTCGAATTGTTGTGTTTCGGGTTTAGCATTGGTATTGGATCCCCTTCTTACGTGGGGAATAGAGCATGTTCATGTAGTCACTTTGCAATCAGCAAGTGGGGCTGGGTATCCCGGAGTGCCTTCTTTGGATTTACTAGGAAATACTATTCCTCATATTCCTAATGAGGAGAGGAAAATTTGCCAGGAAACGAGAAAAATCCTTAATCAGACTTCTGATGAACTCCATATGTCTGTCTCTGTGCATCGTGTTCCGGTTGTATTTGGACATACTCTGTCCCTTCATATTACGTTTTCTAAACCGGTATGCCCGGAGGAGGTTATCTGGGCTTTTAAGCAAAAGAATCAACAGTTCCCTGATACTTATGTTTTGTATGACTCTCCTTGTTATCCTCAGGCTAGAAAATGTTTAACTAATGAGGATATGCGTGTACATGTAGGCCCTATCACTCAAGCAGGGGATATGTGCACAGTAAAAATGAATATCTTAGTTCATAATCTTGTCAGAGGGGCTGCAGGGGCTGTTCTAGCGAATATACAAGCTTTCATAGAAGAAGGGTATGTGTGTGAACAACCTTTGTCTTTGTAAATGATCTTGGCGTCTTTATCTCAGAAGTCGCTTATTCTGCATTCATAGATTCTAGGTATTGGTCAAATGCAGGCATTTTGAATTGGATGACAATACTAGAATTGCGCTAAATTCTAAACCTGAAAGAAAAGGTAAAAAGGGTAGAAATCAACAAAAAGGGAGCAAGGGTTCTTTAGCGGGGAACATACCTTGTTAGAGCAGGTGGATTCTATATACGATACAGCAAATATAGTAGATAAGTTCGGAGGCAGTAGCCTTGTGTCAGCACAGAGCATCCGCTCGGTATGTCACATTATAGCTAATGACAAACCTAGGTTTGTTGTAGTTAGTGCTGTCAAGGGCATTACGGATTTATTGGAGTCTTTTTGCTCCGCTCCTATTAGCTTACGTAAGACCCTATTGCAGGAGATTATCCATATTCATCTTGATATTCTATATGGATTCCAGCTGCCCTTCTTTCTTAAGCCTTGGATTCAAAAGCTGACTCGGTATGTATACTACGATGGGTTCTCCCCTAAGGAGAAAGCAGATATTCTCGCTACGGGTGAGGATATTTCCTCTGCCCTTGTTCTCTTATTCTGTCAGGAACAGGGGATTCCTGTGCAATTTTTAGAAGCACGGAAGGTGATTCTCACGGATGATGTCTATGATGTAGCAACTCCAGATATCGAAGCTATGCGTTTGAATTGGAATTTGCTATCCGAACCCTCTTCTCAGCACACCTGTATTATGCAGGGGTTCATAGGAACAAATAGTAAGGGGGAGACGACTCTTTTAGGAAGAGGTGGGAGTGATTATTCCGCAGCATTATTAGCTGAGTTAATACACGCTGATCGCATCTGCCTTTACAAGGATGTAGATGGTATTTACACCAAAGATCCTCATTTAGAAGAGGGGGCTAAGCTCATTTCTGACATGAATTTTGATGAGATGGAGAAACTAGCTTCTTTAGGGGCTAGGGTATTATACCGTCCTACGCTAATATCTTGTCGTCGTTCGAAGACGCCGATTTTTGTTTCCTGTACGTTTAATACGCGTATAGGGGGCACGCTAATTCACGCATAGCTAGTTCTGGGTAGCGTTGGACTATTGCTGTATAAAGAGTATCCATGAGTTCCGTAGATAATGGAGCTTGGCTTTGAGCGAGCAGAGGGAGAGTATCCAGCCACTGTTGGTATTCATCACCAAGGATCTTAGGTGTATCTTTTGTCATGGCCAGATAATGGCAAAAGGCTTTATCTGGGCGCTGTTTACAAAAGAGAATACTTTTTTCCAAAGCACGTTGGATAGCAGCAGCAATAGAAGGAGATGTTGCTGTCGTTCCCTGCTTCCCACAGAGGAGGAGTTGAGGACCTGTTGGACAGCCGTAGGTATCGGAAGAAAAGGATTTCATAGGTAGGCCTAAGCGTTTTAACTTAACCCCTTCAATATTAGAGAAAGCTCCATAGAGAAAATCAATCTTCTTCAAAAGCATAGGAGAAATTAAGTCTGTGCTGACGTTCTTCACAGCAGAGGGAACCACTCCATGTTCTTTTAACTTATCAAGTAGGAAAGCTAGATTTCCGGAGTGGTTCAGACAAAAGCCTAGAACCTTACCATTTAGATCTTGAAGTGAGTGAATGGGTTCATCTTCACGACAGAGAAATCCTTGTAATGTGCTATCTATCAGGCGTCCGACTATTTGAATAGGGGCTCCTTGCATGGAGGTCTTTAGGATTCCGAATGCATGGTATAAGGTGAGGTCTACCTTTTCAAGAAGGACGTGAGGAAGAACAGCGCCAGAGTCCAAGTGTTTACGAATCTGTAGGTTAATGCCTTCCTTCAGGAAGAACCCCTCCTTCACTCCAGCATAAAGAACAATATGGTTAGGGTTTGATGTCCAATCCAACAGCACTTGAATAGGAACCCCTTGAGGAGAAGGAGGGAATACCTTCCCATAGGGAAGGAAAAATAAGAAAAGAAGTAAGAGGTGGCGAGACTTAAGTTTGAAGGGTTGTGTTGTCTTACTGATTCTAAAATCTGCGAATACTGATTTTTCTAAGTTTCTCATTACATAAAAGAGGGAGAAGGTAATGAGTGTCAGGGTGAGTAATCCTGCAAAGGCAAGGGGGATATCATAATTCCTCTTGCTTTCTAGAATGAGAATCCCAAGCCCTCTATGAGCCGCCACCCATTCCCCTGCTATTGCAGCAAATCCCGCTGAGCCAATAGCAATTTTTAACCCAGAAAAAATATGGGGTAGGGCATACGGAAAACGGAGTTTGAAAAGGGTTTGCCAACGGGTAGCTTGATGTAATGCGAAGAGCTCCAGCAAGGGTAAGGGAGTAGAAAGGAGCCCTTGGTAGATGGTCAGGGTAAGAGGAAAGAACACACTTAGAGCCGTTGTTGTTACAATAGCCCCCTCTCCCCAGTTAAACCACAAGACAATGAATGGGGCTAAAGCAAAGACCGGGGAACTTTGAATAAAAATCAGCAGCGGGTGTAGGTAGGTTTGGATCGGACGGTAAAACAACAGCGCAACGGATAAAAAGACTGATGTGATTAAAGCAAGAAGGAAACCTCCAAGAAGATGTTGCAAAGTGTAGAAGGAATTTTTAGCGAGAACATCAAGAGATTCCCAAGCTTTGAGCAAAATACTAGATGGCGGGGGACAAAGAAACTGCCATGAAGGATGGGATCTTGCATACCACTCCCAAATAACAAAAAGAAAAAGAAAAACAAATGCTCGTTTGCATTTGAGAGCAAGAGTCATGGTCTATCCAATAGCTTGTGACCGAGTCATTATACGTGGATAGAGTGTTTTTAAGTAGAGGGAAATATGCGAGAAGAAAGAGACAGTCTAGGAGTCATTAACGTTCCTGATGATCGGCTATATGGAGCACAGACTGCTAGATCAAAAAACTTTTTCAGATCTGGGATAGAGACAATACCTAGTGAAGTGATTTATGCTTTAGTACGGTTGAAGAAGTGTGCAGCTCAAGCGAATCGGGATTTAGGGGTATTAGACTCCAAGCTATGCGATATGATTGTCTCAGCTGCTGATAGAGTCTTGCAAGGCGATTTTTTAGAACACTTTCCTCTTCGTGTATGGCAAACGGGGAGCGGAACACAGACAAATATGAATGTGAATGAAGTGCTTGCGAATTTAGCTATTCAGCATCATGGGGGAGTGTTAGGGAGTAAAGATCCTGTACATCCTAATGACCATGTGAATAAATCGCAGTCTTCCAATGATATTTTCCCAACAGCGATGCACATCGCTGCTGTAATGGGGATAAAAAGAAAGCTCATCCCCGCTTTAGAGAAGCTTCGCGAGGAGTTAGAGAAGAAAAAAGAAGAGTTCCTGCGGATTGTTAAAATAGGGAGAACGCATTTGATGGATGCTGTCCCCATGACGTTAGGACAGGAATTCTCTGGTTATAGCTTTCAATTAGAACAATGCTTAGAGAGAATAGCCTTTTCTCTAACGCACCTTTATGAGCTTGCTATTGGAGGGACGGCGGTAGGAACAGGCTTGAATGTTCCCAAGGGATTCGTAGAGAAAACCCTACATTACCTAAGGGAAGAACTAGGAGAACCCTTCATCCCTGCAGGGAATTATTTCGCGGCCTTAGCATGTCATGATAGTTTGGTGCATGCTCATGGTGTGTTAGCCACCCTAGCTTGTACATTAACAAAGATTGCAACAGACTTGAGTTTTCTTGGTTCAGGACCACGCTGTGGTTTAGGCGAGCTTTTCTTCCCTGAAAACGAACCTGGTTCTTCGATTATGCCTGGGAAGGTAAACCCTACACAATGTGAAGCTATGCAGATGATCTGTGCTCAGGTATTAGGGAATCACCAGACGGTGATGGTAAGTGGAAGTCGGGGGAATTTTGAATTAAATGTGATGAAGCCGGTAATTATTTACAATTTTCTTCAGTCAGTTGATCTTTTATCTGGAGGTATGGAGGCCTTTGCTCAACATTTTGTTTCTGGATTACGAGCGAATACAGAGAGAATAGCAAGTTATGTAGAGCGGTCTTTGATGTTAGTCACAGCATTAGCTCCGGAAATTGGCTATGACCAATGTGCGAAGATTGCACTCAAAGCCTTTCATGAGAATCTCACCCTTAAAGAAGCTACATTGGCTTTAGGTATTCTCTCAGAGAAAGACTTTGATCGTCTTGTAGTTCCCGAACAGATGGTAGGGGAGTTAAAGCATTAACTCGTTTTACTTTCTAGTTTGATCAGGGCTTGAGCAAAGAGCAGCGCTCCTTTAATGTTTGAGAAGATATGATCTTTTCCTATGAGCTCATCAAGGTGATAGCGCTGCAAATCTTTTAAAGGTGTTTTCTTTACGCTTGCAAGAAGGAGCAGGGTCCCCTGGCGATCGCATTCTAAGAAGAATTCTTCTAGAGCATGCATGGCTGAAGCATCGATGGTCGGAACGTGGTTCATGCATAAGATGAATACGCGAGGTGGGGATTCGATTTCATTCAGCAGGTTCTTTAAGCGATCAGCAATTCCAAAGAAGAAGGGACCATTAATTTCATAGACTTCTGTGCAAGGGGGAATATCAGATCGACAGAAAAAGACAGCATCTTTCTTATCTGCATCATCGTCAAAGTATTTTGCTGTAGAAATCACATCAGAAAGATCACTCATTTGTTTCATGAATAGGAAAGCAGCTAGCATCATTCCCACTTGCACGGCAGATGTAATCGTTGTCATGACAGTGAGAATGAAGACAGTTAGCAAGACGACTACATCTCGTTTAGGCGCTGTGAACATATGAATAAAATGATGGATCTCACTCATGTTCCAAGAAATGAGGATTAAAACAGCTGCTAAACAGGTTAAAGGGATTTTTACTGTCAGGGGGGCAAGGAGAAGCAGAATAAGACAGATGAATAGCGAGTGGATGATCCCTGCTACTGGAGAAGAGGCTCCTGATTTAATTCCCGCTGCGGTTCTAGATAGGGAGCCCGTAACAGGAATACCAGCAAATAAAGATGTCCCGACATTCGCGATTCCCTGGGCAACTAACTGACAGTTAGACTGATGCCGGTATCCTGTCATCCCATCAGCTACTACAGCAGCAAGTAGGGTTTCAATACCCGATAACACGGCAATAGTAAGAGCATCTGGCATCAGCTGTAGAATCTTTGTTACGCTGACATGCGGGAAGGATGGTATAGGGAGGGTTTTAGGTAATGTCCCGTAACGACTACCAATGGTAGGAACATCGATTCCCAACAGCCAAACTAAAGTAGAGGCGATAATAATCGCAATCATAACCCCCGGGTATCGAGGTTTGTAATTACGGAAGTAAATCATAATCAACAAGGTAAAGAGGCCAACAGCAAAAGCCTTACTATCCCATGTCCAGAGGTAATCCCAGTACGCAATCCATTTAGGAATGAAGTCTACTGGGATATTATCCCCCATTTGTAATCCTAAGAAATCACGAACCTGAGAGGAGAAGATGATTACCGCCAATCCCGTTGTGAATCCCGTGACAACGGGATAGGGCATGTATTTAATAAACGTTCCTAATCCAGCTAACCCAAAGATAATCAGGAAGATTCCTCCCATCAGAGTGACTGTAAAAAGCCCCTCAGGACCGTATTTAGCTCCAATGAAGTAAAGGATTGAGATGAAAGCACTTGTAGGGCCAGAGATGAGAATTTGGCTTCCTCCAAAAGCAGAGGCAAGAAGTCCCCCAACGATAGAAGCTAATAGACCCTGTACAGGGGAAACTCCAATAGCAATGGCAATAGCGATAGCAAAGGGAAACGCTAAAATTCCTGCCGTCACCCCAGCAAATAAGTCTTTTTTAAATGTACTGAGCGAGTAGCCGTCTTTAAATGTTGTATAGAGCTTAGGGATGAGATGTTTAAAAGAGAGAGCGATTTTCACAAAACCTCTAGAAAAATCCTACAGGGAAGGTAGCTGCTATCTTAAGGTGAAAGAAAGAAATAAAAAAGGAAAAAATCCTTTCGTTTCTTTTAACCTTTTCTCTTCAGGAAACGACTGGATTTTTGTCTCTATTAGGTGAATTTTATATAGCTGTTCTCTCCACAAGCAAGAAAATACAAGACCAAGACAGGAGAAGACGTCATGATCAAGTGGGTATTCTTCTAGGAGCTAATTAAGCATACGAAGAGGGATTCCCATGTCTTTGTAAGAATTCTAGTAAATCTTGAGTTGTTAATTGAGAAAAGTCAGCGTTACGGTTGTGTAGGTAACGCTCAAGGAACAGACACACCCAAGCACCGCAGGTATTATCACCTTTTTGTACGGCTTTCTCTAAGACTGTCTTAATTTTGAAGTCTTTTCCTGTAGCTTTTTTCATTTCTTCTGCAACTCCTAGCAAGGCTTTATCAATTAAGTCTTTTCGGATGTATCCAGCTAAACTGTCAAAGTACAGGATTTTACTTGTGCGCTTATCTATAAGGATGGATACCCAATGGGCGGCTCCTAGGGATCCTGTGGAAAGAGCCTCTTCTAGTAACTCTCGCGATAATCTTTTATTTCCTAGAGATTTTGGATTGTACCAAAGAACATAGGAGAAAAGTGTTTTTTCTTTTAAAGAGGGGTTGTTTAGGTCTTTTCTCACTAATCTATTAATATTAAATATCGTAGGAATTCGCAAGAGAGGGGTTGGATGAAAATAGGGGTATTCTTGGCTTAACTCCTCTTGCATGGATGTAATGATGAAGTTATCCCAAACGATATGGCTTAAATCTGATTCTTTTAGTAGGGGATGAGGAGAGTGTTTTACAGGGGGCTCTTCTTTTTTTATTGAAAGGAGTCTTTCCTCAGAAAGTATTTGGGGGAATTTCAGATCTAAAAGGTTTGAGATGCCCCCTACCAAATGCAGAACCAATCCTAATGAGATGATCACCAAGAAGATAGCTAGAATAATCCGAGCAATTTTCCCTAACATAGACGCCTTCTCAAAAGGTCGTTGAGGAGCAGCTACCATAGGATTGGTTTGTCTTTGTATAGGATTGGTCATAAAAGCCTACTATAAAACCTTAATGAAAAGGATTAAGCTGAGAATTTGTTTAAGTAATTTTGTTGCGAACTATTTTGATCGCTTTTCTTTGGGGACAAATTTTCGCTCGTTTCTACTTTAAAATAAATAAAAAATTTTTTTATTCAGAGATGAATATCTTAAGATAAGAGTTGTTTAGGAGACAAGTAGAGTACTTAAGGAAGAAAAGGATTGGTAAAGTTAGGATTTAGGAGGGTATTGTTGTCAGTGCCTCATCCGTCGATCATTCCTTTTCTGGAACTCCGGAGCAATTTTGCTAACCATCCCCAGTCTAGCATTTATGTATCAAAATTCATGGCATTTTGTGCTTTACTCTATTAATAGTTTTTTTTATTTGTGAGTGAATTCAACCTTGTTATCTCAAGTAAATGAAAACGCCCTTTCGTAAGTTCTTTGTATCTTCTGCCTTAGCCATTCCTATCTGTTGTCATGTGTATGCTGCTCAGGTTTTAATCCCTGAAGGAGTGTATGATGGAGAGGTTTTAGGCTACCCGTTCCCCTATACTATTATGGCTTATCCTGATGGAACTGTCGCAGCTCCTTCGGGGGATTTATTACTGCAAAACTTAGATAACTCTATGTTAGCTGAGTCGCAAAGCTGCTTTGGGAATAGAGTAGGTTCATTGACTTTAGTAGGGTTGGGTTACGATCTTACATTCAGAAATATTCGCTCTGCTACAAATGGCTCCGTATTATCACAGAATCCTACAGATAGTAATGGAAATCCTACAAATGATGCTAAAAATCAAACCTTTATTGTTACAGGCTTTTCTAATTTGACTTTTGTTAACTGTGAGGCTTTGAGTTATACAAAAACTCAAACTCCCAATACTGAAACAGTTCTATCTAGCGGAACGGTTTATTCTACAAGTCCTACAATTGTAACAGAGAACACAAGCATTCTCTTTTTAGAGAATAATAGTTCTGGGGATGGTGCAGGACTATGTTGTTCTGAGCTTACACTAGCTTCCACAGAGAAAACTTGTACTTTTGAGTATAACCGGGCAATGGGTAACGGCGGAGCTATTGCTGTAGGGAGTAAGCTAGCAGTTATAGGTAATAAGGCTCCTGTTATCTTCTCGCTAAACTTCGCTGAGCAGGGCGGGGCTGTCTATGCTGCAAGTGGGATTCCTGTTACGACGCAAAACACTGCTGCTGCAGGTGGCGGTGGTGGGAGTTCCGGTACAGGAAGTGCTACAACTGGCTCTGGTAATGTCGTCGATTTTTCTGATGTTGTATTCTCTCAAAATACCTCTCTTTTGTTCTCGGGCAATAATGCTAAGGTTGGTGGGGCTATTTATGTTTATGGAAACGCAACATTTGATAGCATCAACTCTGTAGTTTTTAAAAATAATGCTGCTTCTCCTGAGTTAGATAGCAAAGGGCAGGGAGGGGCTATTTATTCTATAGAGGATCCTCAGAATACTCAAACTAATACTGGAACTACCGGAGGAGCTGATACATATAAAGGGGTTAGTTTTTCCAATATAGGAAGCTTAGTTTTTGAAAAGAACTTTGCAGCAGAGTGTGGTGGAGCTATTTATACCAAGCAGTTGTCTATTACAAATTGTGGCCCAGTGGTGTTTGCTGGTAACGTTTCTTACAAGAAGGGCGGTGCTATTTGTATTCAAGATGGCGGGTCACTGGTTTTATCTGCTGATTATGGTGATATCATCTTTTCTGGAAACTTTGTCAGGGATGCTGGAGCTGGTCAGAATCCACCACCACAGCCACCAACGCCTATCAGTAATGCTATTAGTTTAGGAGAAGGGGCTACAGTTTCTCTTTCTGCTGCAGAAGGTCGTAGGATAGTCTTTTTGGATCCGATTGTTGGAACAGGAAATACTAATACTGGTGGGGCTACTACACCTGTCGCTTTAAAGATTAATGAACCCGATGCTTCTAAAAGTGGGTTACCCTATACAGGAGATGTTGTTTTTTCCAGTGGTGAGTCCTCTATTTACCAAGATGTGGAGTTAACATCTGGCCGCTTGATTCTAAGGAATGGAGCAAAGCTTTCCGTCGTCTCCTTTAAACAAGAGGGGAATAGTGTTTTGTTAATGCAGGGAGGAACCTCCCTAGAAGCTAATTTGAACAATGGTACAAATCCGCCTCCTAATCCTCCAGCAAATGATGTTGTTTTGAGCGAAATTCATGTGGATTTATCTTCTGTTCTGGATAAGTCAACAAGCGAACCAAAGATTAATTTGAAGAGCAATAGTTCTGTATCTCTGCAAAAACTGGTGTTTGAAGACGGTAATCCCGGTACATATGAAAATGTTGGGTTTTTTGGTGCGGCCTCGGGTGATACAGCTGAAGTAAAATTAATGGAGGTAACAGTAACTACTCCCCCAGATCCAACTATTCCTGATTTAGAAGTAACAGGTTTCGGGTACCAGGGTACATGGAAGTTTACATGGGAAAATGGTAATGGGGCGACTGGTGGAGGAGGTGGTGGAGCTACAGCCAAAGTTTTAAAAGCAACGTGGACTGGTTCAGGTTATCTCCCTGGTCCTGAGCGTGTGGCTAGTTTAGTCCCAGACAGTTTGTGGGGTTCTATTTTAGAAGCGCGCTCCTTAAGTCGTTTGATTTCTACTAGTTATGAAGGAGCCGATTACTGCCGTGGTCTATGGATTTCTGGAACATCGAATTTCTTCTACCGTAATCGCGGAGAGTTAGGACATGGTTACCGACATATTAGCGGCGGGTATACAATAGGAGCAAATACACGATCAGCATCGGATACAACCATTGGAATTGCTTTTGCAGAATTATTTGGACGATCTAAGGATTATGTTGTCTCCAATGCAAAAAGCCATTCGTGTATAGCTTCTATTTATGCGTCTGCTCGTAGAGATTTACTAGGATCGTCTCTTGTAGCTGCTGACTGTGATGTTAAGTTATGCTATAGCCGTAGTAATCATCATTTGAAAACACATTACTCTTTCGCTGCTAGAGAAGATGGTCGGTGGGACAACAATTGCTGTTTAGCAGAAGTTGGCGTTGGTTTACCCGTTTCTACGGGGTCTTCATGTTTCTGTTTTCGTGAGTGGAAACCTTTTGCAGGAGCTCAGTTTGTTTATGCTGACCACGAAGATTTTGTAGAAGATGGCCCTCAGGCTAGGGATTTCTCCCATGGACAATTGCTTAATCTTTCTGTCCCTATGGGTATGAGATTTACGAAGAAATCACATACAAGACCAAGTCATTTTAACGTTTCCGCTGCATATATTTGTGATGCCTATCGTTCCAACAAGAAAACAAGAACAGAGTTACTAGCTAACCATGCACGCTGGAAGACAGAGGCTTCTTATCTAGAAAGACACGCGGTCTTTTTAGAAGGCTCCGCACATTCCTCTATCAACAATAGTTGGGAGATGTTTGGAAACGGAAATTTTGAGTGGCGTTTGACTTCCCGTAGCTACAACGTAAACATGGGAAGCAAGTTTAGATTTTAACCTAAATAAGGATATAGCATGCCCTTTTTTACGAGATCTTCTTCTTTTTGTTTTTTAGCGTGTTTGTGCGCTGCGGGTGTAGCTTATTCTCAGCAACCACTCAGCTATGACAGAGATTTACTTCCTTTCTTTGACAAGGGAAGTGATTTTTACTTAACGAATAACTTTTGTTGTCAGCAGGTATATGGAGCAGGTTTCCCCTCATCATTCTTAGGAAGTAACTCTTCTTTTTCTCTTCTTGGTAAGGGCCATAAGCTTGCGTTCATAGAGTGCCAAGCACCTATGGGTGATAGCACTCTTTTAGAAGCAAGTTCAGATCTTAACCTAAGTAATTTCTCTCTAATAGAGTTTCGTGGAAATGTCAGTTCCAGCAAGAAAGGGCTTATCCACGGAGAGACAATCTCTTTAACAAATATTGGCTCTGCAATTTTTGATGACAATACCACGCATTATGTACCTGCTACTACAAGTCCAGGAACAGCAACTCCACCACCGGATGTAACTGTGGAGGTTTGTGCGGGCTCTGTTATACAAGCGGAAACGACTCTGACAATATCAGGGATTAGAAAAGAGCTATCTTTTTCTAATAACTCTGCTAGTTTTGGGGCTGCCATCCTTTTGAGCAAAAGCGCGGATAAGTGTTGTATCAGTAACAATGCTGCCTCTATTACATTTTCTGGAAACGTTGCTTCGTGCGGGGGTGGGGCTATTTATAGTAGTGGGGGAGCAAATCCTCCAGGTCATTCTGTTACTTTCTCGAACAATACAGGTAAAATTTCCTTTTTCGGAAATACAGTTCAAGATAGTTTGGCCTCTACTTTAAATCCACCGCAGCCAACTCCACCGCCAACCCCTCCTACAACAACTTTTGATCCTACAGCGGAGGCAATTGCGAATGGTTGTGGGGGAGCAATTAGCGTCCCTGCTGGAAAGGTAGAATTCATAGGAAACTCCCAAGAATGTGGATTCCGCTATAACTTAGCAAAAAGTAATGGTGGGGCTATCTATGCTACGGAGGTATCTTTAGATTTAGAATCTTCTTTTATTGCTTTGAAAAATACTGCCAGAGGAAAAGGCGGAGCCATTTGTGCAAAAAAACTTACTTTAACAACAAATGGGGACGTTACTTTTGATGGAAATAGAGCAACTCAAGGGGGAGCGATCTACCTAGATGAGACAATAGGCGCTGGGAATTCTAATGCCACTGCTGGAAGCGGCAGCGGATCCGGTGGCGCTGGAGGAAGTAATGGAACTCCTTCCAATAGTCTCAGTGCTTTAATTTTGGAAGCTAAGGGCGGAAGTATTACGTTTATCAACAATATGGATAATCTTCGTCCAGGCGTGAGAAATGCGATTTATCTTGGTAAGAGTACGCTCATCAATGGCATTGATGCTTATGGTTTAAATAAAATTGTTTTTCATGATCCACTTGTTCAAAGTAATACAGATCCTGTAGTAACAACGACTACTACGCCAACTACAGGAAATAATCCTAATGTTAAGATTAATGGGCATGGATCTGGGGATGTGATTTTTACGGCAGAGACTTTATCTGCTGCTGAAAAAGTCAATAGTGAGAACTATACATCTAAGATTTTAGGAACGGTTACGGTTGGTGGTGGACGTCTTTTTGTTACGGAAGGAGCTGCTTTAAATGTCGGAAGTTTAAATGCAACTACTGGGGAGCTTGTTCTGGGTTCCGGGGCAGCGATTGGTTCGTATCCTTCTAATGCAACGACAGCCAATCCTACCGATCCGCTTGTAACTGTGAGTGGTAAGTTAGGTATTGATGTTGATTCTTTTATGAATCCGAACTTTTCCAAAGCTGCTATAAATGGAACGTTAACGATTAATCCATCTGCAACAATAGATATTGTTACAAAGAATGAAGCCGAGCTTTACGACAATCCTCTCTTAGCTACTTCTCTAGCGATTCCTTTTGTGCAAGCTCAAACCAGCAGTATTACTACTGCTCCATTATCGCCTGAGGTTGCCGAACACTATGGATACCAAGGGGAATGGAAGTCTGAAACGTCCCTTCCTGTTTTAGCTCCCACACCAGCAGGAAAAATTCCAGAAAACCTTACTGTTGCTAGTAGCAAATCCGGTATTTACGTTGTCTGGCGACCTGATGTTGATTACAAAGCGACATATAAGTTAGATCCACGACGTCGAGGGGAACTTGTTCCAAACAGTTTGTGGTGTTCATTCTCTGCTATGCAGACATTTTCTCAAGGATTGAGGGAAAATGTTCTTTCAGAACATGAGGGAATTGTAACCTCTCTTAACGCCTTAGGAAATTATGCATTTGCTTATGTAAAAGGAAATCGAGAAGGATTCTCTCAGAGATTTGGGGGATACCAAGCAATTGCCTCTATGCATTATGGTCGGGGATCTTTGATCGGAGTTGCCTTTGGACAGTTATATGGGCAATTGCTCAGCAGACCTTTTGATACGAAGAGTGCAGGTCATATAACAATGTTGTCCTGTTTCGGGACATTCCCTGTATTTACAGAGAATGCGGAGACTATCGTAGGATGGGAAGGATGCTACGGATATTTCGATAACCGTATGAAGTCTACGTACTTTAACCCCATTTCTGATACTAACCAGGTTGGTAAGGGACGTTGGCATAACAACTCTTACTACATGGCTCTTTCTGCGGAGCATGATTTCTTGCAGTACCTCATTCCAACAAGAGGAATAGGTAGACGCTTGGGGTTAATGGGCTTTGCTAAAGCTGAAGTTGCAGGAGGTTGGCAGAACGTCTTTACAGAATCAGGAGCCTTGCCACGACACTTCTCCAGAGGAAAAGGGTATAACGTCTCCCTCCCTATCGGGATTTATGGGCAGGGGTACTCTCCGTTCAAGAGATTGCCTTCTCTCTCAACATTTAAAGTTGCCTACAGACCGGATATCTTTAGGGTGATACCCCATAATGTGATGACGATTGTAGCTAATGGTGAGCAGACTGCGATCCAAGGGGCAAACTTAGCACGCAACAGCCTTCTTCTTGAGATGAATAATAGTTTCTTTGTTCATGAGATAGGGGCGGTCTTTGTGAATTACTCTATGGATATTAAAAACTCCTATACAAACTACCGTTTAGTGGTTGGTATGAACGGCCGCTTCTAAATCAGCATTCATAATGAGTGAGATAAGAAAAAGGAACTTATTATTTTTTAAAAAAATCTAATAAGTTCCTTTTAAAAGAAGTAAAAAATTCTTTATTAATTTATAAGAAAACTAAAGAATTAAAAATAGATAGATCTCAACTGGGAGAAAAACCATGTTAGGCAAAATGTTTCGTGGGTTGAGTGCTTTTATTGCTGCAATAGGAGCTTTAAACTTAGGTGTTTTGGGAGTTACAAAAAATGTGAACCTTGTTGGGGTTCTTTGTGGTGGTGTCGACACTCCAATCTCTCGTATTATTCACATTGTTGTAGGGATTGCTGGTATTTGCGTTCTTTTAGGCTTTTTCTGTCCTTGCAGAGGATCTCATGGTTGCTGCTCTAAAGGACACTCTGATTGCGATAAACATTAATCGTTCCTAGCCGTTAATAACTTCATTTTCCCCTAGGCTAAGACTTAGGGGAGAGAGTGTTAAACGGCTTTTTCTTTCTTCTTTTCTCACCTTTGTTTTTGTCCTCTTGGGTGAGTTTCCTTGACCTTGATGGTCTTCCTGTTTACAATCCTGAGCGATTGATCGCTTATTAGTCAGAAAGCCCTGGCTATCAGTTGTGTGCTATGTAGGCAAGCTAGATTCTGTCATCGCTATGTCCCTTGGTGTAAAGGGTTTGCACCTGTGGCAAAGTTCTTGTTGTTATCACGCTCTTATAAGCTAAGGGATTTTCTTAAGTGATTAAGTTAGAAATATAAGTTCACTGGCCCCTGTTTGGAAGATAGGAAATGGATAAGACGTACGTAAACCAAGAGGAAGTTGTGGCCTTAGCAAAGGGCGCTGCTTTGGAATTAGACCCTATGCTTGTGGAGGATTATACGCATTCTCTGAACCAGGTTATAGAGACTTTGCAGGAAACAGTTTCCATGGATGTGACAGATGTGATTCTTGAAGCTTCAGTTCCTTGCATGATTGGAATAGAGGATTTGAGAGAAGATGAAGTCGTTTCCGATTTTCCAAGGGAAGAGTTTTTAGTGAATGTCCCCGAGTCTTTGGGTGGATTGGTTAAGGTCCCTACGGTCATAGAAGGTTAAGGTTATGTATCGCAAAAGTGCTTTAGAATTGAGAAAGGCCGTGGTCAACAAGGAAATCTCCGCTACGGCAGTAACAGAATATTTTTATCAGAGAATAGAACGAATCGATGATCGTTTGGGATCGTTTCTCTCCTTATGTAAGGACCGAGCTTTGGAAAAGGCGGCCTCTGTTGATAGAAAAATTGCTAAAGGAGAGCCCGTTGGTATACTAGCTGGTATTCCCGTAGGGATCAAAGACAATATTCATATTGCTGGGTTAAAGACAACCTGTGCTTCTAAGATGTTAGAGAATTACCAAGCTCCTTTTGATGCTACTGTTGTTAAGAACATCGAGAAGGCTGATGGAATTATCCTTGGTAAGTTAAATATGGATGAGTTTGCCATGGGTTCAACGACAAGCTACTCAGCCTTTCATCCGACGTTTAACCCCCATGATCTTGCTTGTGTTCCCGGGGGATCTTCAGGGGGATCTGCAGCCGCTGTTTCTGCCAGGTTATGTTCTTTATCCTTAGGGTCTGATACAGGAGGCTCGATTCGCCAACCTGCAGCTTTTTGTGGGGTGGTGGGGTTCAAACCCTCTTATGGTGCGGTATCTCGTTATGGATTAGTTGCCTTTGGTTCTTCTTTAGATCAGATTGGGCCATTAGGTAATACGGTCGAGGATGTTGCTTTAATGATGGATGTGCTTTCAGGGAAAGACCCTAAAGATGCAACGTCCAGGCAGTATTTTTCTCGCTCTTTCCAAGAGAGCCTATCTTTAGAAGTGCCTCAGCTAATTGGAGTGCCTAAGAAATTCTTAGAGGGTTTGCGTGAGGATATTCGGGATAATTTCTTGGAATCGTTGGCTGTTTTTGAAAAGCAAGGCAGTCGTATTGTTGATATTGATCTTGATGTTTTTAAGCATGGCGTCTCCGTTTACTACATTGTGGGTTCTGCAGAAGCGGCAACAAATTTAGCTCGCTTTGATGGTATCCGCTACGGTCATCGATCGAAAGAAGCTCATAATATGCATAGTGTTTATACACAATCGCGTTCTCAAGGTTTTGGGAAAGAAGTGATTCGTAGGATCTTGCTTGGGAACTACGTTCTTTCTGCTGAAAGACAAAGTGTGTATTACAAGAAAGCCTCTGCTGTCCGTGTAAAAATCATCCAAGCCTTCCAACACGCGTTTGAGAAGTGTGAAGTTATTGCCATGCCAGTCTGTGCTGGTCCTACTTTCTCTCAGGGGGATGTCTTAGACCCTGTTTCCCTGTACTTACAGGATATTTATACGACGGCTGTTAACCTTGCTTATCTGCCAGCTCTTGCTGTTCCATCAGGATTCTCTAGAGAGAAGTTGCCATTGGGGTTACAGATCATCGGGGATCGGGGAAAAGATCAACAGGTCTTACAGGTAGGGTATAGCTTTCAGGAACATTCTAAAGTGAAAAATCTGTATCCCGAAGCAAGCGAAAAAATTTTTTCTGAAGGAGCTAAGTCATGAGTGATGTGTACGCAGAGTGGGAATCTGTCATTGGACTTGAGGTTCACGTAGAGCTGAACACTGCGTCTAAGCTATTTAGCTCCGCACGTAACCGGTTTGGAGATGAGCCGAATACGAATATCTCTCCTGTTTGTACAGGGATTCCAGGGACGTTACCTGTTTTGAATAAAGAAGCCGTGCGTAAGGCGGTCCTTTTTGGATGTGCTGTTAATGGAGATGTTTCTTTATTCAGTCGTTTTGATAGAAAATCTTATTTCTATCCTGATAGTCCTAGAAACTTTCAAATTACGCAATTTGACCACCCTATTGTCAGAGGGGGTCGAGTAAAGGCAATTGTACAAGGGGAAGAGAAACACTTCGATCTTGCTCAGACCCATTTGGAAGATGATGCTGGGATGTTGAAGCACTTTGGGGAGTTTGCTGGTGTTGATTACAACCGAGCTGGTGTTCCTCTGATTGAGATTGTTTCTAAACCATGTATGTTCTCTCCAGAGGATGCTGTTGGTTATGCAACAGCATTAGTCTCTTTAATTGATTACATTGGTATTTCAGATTGTAACATGGAAGAGGGATCTGTACGATTCGATGTAAATATCTCCGTCAGACCTAAGGGAAGCTCTGAGTTGCGTAGTAAGATAGAAATCAAAAACATGAACTCTTTCGCGTTCATGGCTCAGGCTTTAGAGGCAGAGAAGAAACGTCAGGTGGATGAGTACCTGGCTCATCCTTCTCAAGATCCGAAAACAGTCATTTGTCCAGCTACGTATCGTTGGGATCCTGAGAGAAAACGTACTGTTTTGATGCGCCTTAAAGAGAGTGCTGAGGATTATAAGTACTTTATCGAACCAGACCTTCCTGTTCTGCAGCTTACGGAAGAGTATATCGAAGAGGTTAAGAGCTCTTTGCCTGAGCTCCCCTATGATAAGTTCCTTCGATATGTTTCTGATTATCATTTAGCAGAGGATATTGCAGAGATCCTCATTAGTGATAAGCACACAGCTTCCTTTTTTGAAGCTGCAGGTAAGGAATGCCGTCATTTCCGAGCTCTATCAAACTGGATTACAGTTGAGTTTGCAGGTAGGTGTAAGAACCTTGGTAAGAAGCTTCCGTTTTCAGGAATTCTTCCCGAGCACATAGCTCAGCTGGTGAACTACATTGATAGCGGACTGATTACAGGGAAGATCGCTAAGGATATCGCGGATATGATGATGGAGTCTCCTGGGGAATCTCCAGAGGCTATTTTGAAACAGCATCCCGAGATGCTGCCTATGACAGATGAAAGCCTACTTTCTTCTGTAATTACAGAGGTTGTTGCGGCAAACCCAGAGTCAGTAGCTGATTACAGAAATGGGAAAGCAAAAGCTCTTGGATTTTTAATCGGGCAGATTATGAAACGTACAGAAGGAAAAGCTCCTCCTAAACGGGTGAATGAACTGCTTCTAAAGGAATTAGGTCAATAAAGAAAAGCTCTCTTTATTGAGAGCTTTTCTTTACCTTGCGTTTCTTTTAGCCCTTCTGCGAAGGTTATCGCGTTCTTTTCGTTTTTTCAGCTTTTTCCTTTTCTTGTCTTCTTCTTGTGATTTCTCTTTATCTTTCTCAGAGTCTTTTTTGGATTTGTCTGATTTCGAAACGCTGCTTACAGAACGATTGCTGCTACTGCTGCCTACTCCGCCTGCTCCTGAGCTTGTTGTTGTTATAGCTCCTACAGCAGCTGTTGTGGATGTGCTTGAGGAACTATTGGCGGAGCTTGATGGGGTGTGATGACCTCCGGAATATGAGCCGGTTATAGTAGTTGAAAGGCTAGTGTGGGCTGTTTCATAGTCGCTATCGGAGGAAGAACTGCTGGATAAGCTGCTTGAAGAGAATGTTCCCTGGGAGTTTTTTTCTGTGCGTGTTAGGCGTTTGTTAGCACGCTCAGCTCGTAGTCGAAGTTCTCGACGTGCTGCAGTTTTTTCAAATTCCTTGCGTATTTTTCTTCGTTTTGTCCTGTTATTCAGATCTGGGAAATATTCATTGGAAAGGGCTTTAGTTTTTTTACTTTCCTCAATAGCCCGGTCACGGAAGTGAGCGTAGGTTACGCGATTGAGTGTTATGAGTGAGACACCCATGGTGACCATTCCCATAACGAAGAAGGGATGTATGAGTAATAAAGCTCCACCACCAGAAAGTGCACAGGCCGCTAGCAACATACAAGAAGCAATTCCCAGTAAGAGGAAGGGGGTAACAACAGCAGCTACTGTATCAATGACACGTTTTAATTTCTCAGAGCCATGTTTCCCAATGTCGGAAACTAACATGTAGATTCCGAATGCTCCAAGAACGATTCCTGGGATTAAAGCAAATAACAGGACTCCCTGACCTTGGGTTACGATCAGAATAGCGACCATACTGATAATAGCCAAGGCAAGGATAGTGATATCAAAGGCAAACGCTACTCTAGGGTGTCTATCAGGAAGGGATAGAATCCGGCTGATCAGACTAGGTTTTACGACAGAAGGCCGTTTGTATACAGAAGAGGGTTCTGTATTACGGACAGGAGAAGATGATCCTACTCGGTTGATTCTATCCATAAAAATCCTGGATGTAAAAACAATTAATTTAATAAAAACCTAAGTTCTAGCCAATTATAACCCTTGATAAATATTTTTTCATATTAAGAAGAAAATCCCTCTAAATTGAGAAGCTAGAAGTTAATCATTTCCTAACAAAAGAGCTTTAATTGGGTGCCTTTTCAATATTTCCCTTTTCCTGTAACCTCTTCCGTGTTTAGTAACACGAGGATGGGAGAACTCTAGTTCTTCTGAATATCGTGGGGGAGTGGTTATGATTCGAGTGGATTGGGTCGAGTGTTGTGATAGGGCGAGTAAGATTTTTTTAAATAGTCTATTTCCTGAGCGGTTTGCTGCCAGATGTTTACGTAGTTATGCTTGGCAGCATGAGCAGGCAGCTTTAACTATTGAAGTGGTTGCAGCAGCTGCTTTAGGTATACTGAAACTAGTGACTGTACCTCTAACTGCTTTAACAGGAACAGTCTTCCTCCCAATAAAGGGCGTTTTTGCTGCAGTCCAAGAGAAAAAAGGGTCTCGGGTCATTGCCTTCTTGTCTCATGTTTTAGCGGCATTTTTCTCCTTATTGGTGACGGTTTGTGTTATTTCTGCTCTCTTTGTAACGATCTTTGTCTCACCAGCCGCAGTGTATTGTTTAATTGGATTATGTGCTGCTTTGGGTTGCTGCTCGACTCTAGTGCAATTACATCATGAGGCATTCCCAAATCCAGTATAGCAGTTTATACGTTTAAGAAGCCTTATATAGGCGCGCTATCGAGCGTAAATGGAAAACTACCCTTAGTCTTATCAGAGGGTATGTCTTAGGTTTTTTTAATCTCGGAAAAAATATTGGTGTAGTTTGGTATTCATTTACCGGCTACGCCGATTTTTCATTTTTTGTAATCGGCAGCACGAATTCAATGATGAAGTTCTATATAATTTTGATATGCTGTGTTTTCATGCCGTCAAACATCTCGTTCTGATCGATAAATACCTTATTGACCATACTTTTCTTTTCAGCGGTCTTTCGCGCCTAGTTAGAAAAATTCTGAAAAGGCGTAGGTTTGTTCATGTAGGAACGCTATGCCAAAGCTATAGCTTTTATAGGACTTTTTATGGGAGATAGATGAATATGAGTTTTTCAGAGGAATTACGTCAGATCAGGCGGCGCTGCTTTCTTTCACAGGAGGCATTTGTCTATGAACTGGACGTGTCGTTTTCTACTGTAAACAGATGGGAATGTGGTCACGCCACACCGAATCTCTCGACTATGAAGAAAATCAAAGAGTTCTGTGTCGCTCACGAAATTGACTCCGTCTCGCTGGAGGAAAAGTGGCTTGTTCTCATTTCGGAGGGATAAGGAGGGATAATCTATGTCAGCTTTAACACAAGTGAAATCCAGACAGCGCGTATCTGACCATGGCGAGGTCTTTACCGCTGAGCGTGAGGTCAAAGCTATGTGCGATCTGGTGAAACAGGAAGCCGAACGGATAGATTCTCGGTTTTTGGAACCAGCGTGTGGTGATGGAAATTTCCTTGCCGAGGTATTATCCCGCAAGCTTGCCGTCGTAAAAAAGAAATATAGGAAAAGCCCTTATGACTGGGAGCGCAATTCTTTGCTAGCTCTCGGCAGTATTTACGGCGTGGACATTCTCGCGGATAACGCGCAGGCCTGCCGAAACCGGCTGTATGCGATATGGGAAGAGGAATACAAGAACGTCTGCAAAAAGGAATGTACGGATGATACGAAAGCATCCGCTCGGTTTATTCTTGAGCGGAACATAGTCTGCGGAAACGCTCTAACGCTGTTTTGTGTGGATGAAAATCAACAGGATACTACAGAGCCTATTGTATTCTCCGAATGGACTTTCCCGTTCAATGATGCCCGGATTCAGCGAAAGGACTACACCTTTGCCGAGCTTGTGAATGCCGAAGAACCAAAAAAGCAGGACGCGCAGCAGACATTGTTCAACCGTTGCCTGGAGGCTAAGCCCGACGAGGAGGGCGTTTTTCTTCAGCAGTATATAACCTATTACAGAAGGTTGAGTGATAATGGCTAATGGATTATTTGATCAGGTTTACAATCCTGATGTGCTGAGCTGCCTTGCGAATCTCAGCAACGACGAGGTGTTTACACCGCCGGAAGTAGTTAACCAGATGCTTGATATGTTGCCGCAGGAACTGTTCCGTAATCCGGACACTACATTTCTTGACCCTTCATGCAAGACAGGCGTATTTTTGCGGGAAATTGCAAAACGTCTGATTATCGGCCTTGAACCGCAGTTCCCAGACCTGCAGGAGCGCATTGACAACATTTTTCATAAGCAGCTTTTTGGGATTGCCATTACCGAGCTGACGAGCCTTCTCTCCCGGCGCAGCGTGTACTGCTCCAAATACCCGAATAGTGAGTTTTCAGTCAGCTTGTTTGATGATGCCCAAGGGAATATTCGATTCAAGCACATCAATCACACTTGGAAAAACAGAAAATGCAAGTATTGTGGTGCTACACAGTCTGAATATGACAGAAGTAATGATTTAGACACCTATGCCTATGAAATCATTCATTCCCGGAAGCCAGAGGAGATTTTTAATATGAAATTCGATGTGATAATATCCAATCCGCCCTATCAACTCAGTGATGGTGGCAACGGGAAAAGTGCAAAACCCATATATAATTTTTTCGTTACCCAAGCCAAAAAATTGAACCCAAGATTTTTAACAATGATTATCCCATCAAGATGGTTTAACGGTGGCAAGGGGTTGGGCGGATTTCGAAGTGACATGTTGCAGGATTCCCATATTACCCGTTTGGTTGATTACCAGAATGCTAAGGATTGTTTCCCTGGAGTAAGTTTGGGTGGTGGCGTGTGTTATTTCTTGTGGGAACGTGATAAGTCCTCTGAATGTCAAATCACAAATATTATAGGTGGACGCGAGATTACAGTTTCTCGTAAATTAAACGAATATTCTGTTTTCATTCGATATAATGATTCCGTTGATATTATCAAAAAAGTACGCAGCAAAAATGAGGACAGCATTGTATCACTTCTTTCTTCACGTAATCCTTTCGGTATTTCAACTAACGAACGCGGTGATACCCAAAAGAGTAACGCAAAGGTAACGCTATATTCCAGTCAAGGAATTGGGTATATAGATCGCAAAAAGGTGCTGTCTGGGAAGAAGGATATCAATCTTTATAAAATAATGATAAGCCGTGTAACGAGTGAACACGCTGGAGAGCCTGATAAGAATGGGATGTACAAAGTAATAGCAAAAATGGCGTTACTGAAGCCGGGTGAGGTATGTACAGACTCATATATCATTGCTTGTTCTGATTCAAATAAGAAAGTGGTTGCTAATTTCTATAATTATCTCTCAACGAAATTTGTCAGATTTTTGATTTTGCAATCATTATCTTCGATAAATTTATCAAAGGAATCGTATGCATTTGTTCCAAAACAAGATTTTTCAAAAGCATGGACGGACGAAGTGCTTTATAAAAAATACGACTTATCAGTGAAAGAAATCGAATTTATTGAAGCAATGATCAAGCCTATGGATGGGGGGGTATGAGTAATGGCAGTAGAATTTTTCTCTCAGCGTCCTGCTATTACCCCCACCATCTATGTTTACCGGCTCATCGGAGTGCAGTCCCACAAGGGATATGTGAAGGTTGGCTACACCGAGCGTAATGTCGAGACCCGCATCAAGGAGCAGATCGGTGCATCCCATGTGCCGTATGAGATTCTCTACACCGAATCTGCCATGACCGAGGACGGCTCCGTTTTCATGGACCACGATGTGCACGCCATTCTGGAGCGGAAAGGTTTTCGCAAGCTGAACATCTCGGGTGATAACGAGTGGTATAACTGCTCGGTTGCTGATGTCAAAGTTGCTATGCTGGAGCTGAAAACTGGTATTCGCACCGATACCAAGCGCACATGGACCTTCAAAATGCGTCCGGAACAGCAGCGTGCTGTGCAGCGTACCGAAGGATATTTTAAGAACGTAAAAAAAGAAGCCCCTTCCCACACACCTAAATTCCTGTGGAATGCAAAGATGCGTTTTGGCAAAACTTTTGCCTCTTATGAGCTGGCAAAGCGGATGGGATTCAAGAAGGTCCTTGTCCTGACCTTCAAGCCAGCTGTCGAGTCCTCTTGGCGCGAGGACCTTGTTTCTCATGTAGATTTTGATGGCTGGCAGTTTATCTCCAACAAGGACGTGAGGAATCAGTCCATCAATATGGATCAGGCATATGCTATGGCTGATCAGAAAAAACCGATTGTTGTTTTCGGTTCTTTTCAGGATCTGCTCGGCACAAGTGAAAACGGCGGTATCAAGGCCAAAAACGAATTCATCCATTTCACGAACTGGGATCTTGTTATTTTCGATGAATACCACTTTGGGGCATGGCGTGAAAACGCTGCGAAGCTCTTTGATAATCCTGATGAAGAGGCTGAAGCGGATTTCGATATGGAAAAATATAAGGAAAGCGAGGCCGATAATGCTTACAATGAGACTTTCCTTCCCATCACTACAAGCTACTATCTATTCTTGTCCGGTACGCCTTTCCGTGCACTGAACAGCGGCGAGTTCATTGAGGAACAGATTTTCTCGTGGACCTACTCCGATGAGCAGCGTGCCAAGGAGAGTTGGGTAGGCTCCAGAAATCCCTATTTGTCGTTGCCGAGAATGGTCTTAATGACCTACAAAATTCCGGATGCCATCCGGCAGATTGCCATGCAGGGTGAGTTCAATGAGTTCGACTTGAACGTGTTTTTCTCGGCAAAGCTCTTGGAAAAGAATAAGCCGGAAACTGCTCGTTTTGTCTATGAAAACGAGGTACAAAAATGGCTCAACCTGATTCGAGGCGCCTATCTGCCATCTAATATGGATGAACTCAAGCTCGGACAAGACAAGCGGCCTCCGATGCCGTATTCTGATACGCGCCTTCTGAACGTACTGACACATACGCTGTGGTTCCTGCCGAATGTAGCGAGTTGCTTTGCCATGAAGAATTTGCTCGACCAGAAACAGAACGCTTTCTATCACGATTATGCCATCAATGTCTGCGCTGGTACGAAAGCCGGTGTTGGTCTCGATGCACTGGCGCCGGTACAGCGCAGTATGGGTGACCCGCTCAAGACAAAGACTATCACGCTTTCCTGTGGTAAGCTGACCACAGGGGTTACCGTGAAGCCGTGGACTGGTGTGTTCATGCTGCGTAATCTGAAATCCCCTGAGACCTATTTCCAGACAGCCTTTCGCGCACAGTCTCCGTGGGCGGTTCGAGGGGAAAACGGCTCAGAGGTGATTATGAAGCAGGAATGCTATGTTTTTGATTTTGCCCTTGACCGAGCGCTCCGTCAGGTTTCCGATTACTCTTGCTGTTTGGATGTCAATGAAAGCAATCCTGAAAAGAGGGTGGCGGACTTTATCAGTTTCTTGCCCGTTCTCGCTTATGACGGTAGTACTATGCGTCAGATCTCCGCGCAGGACGTGCTGGATATTGCTATGGCCGGTACTTCCGCCACGCTCCTTGCGCGTCGTTGGGAGTCCGCTCTGCTCGTTAATGTCGATAATGACACGTTGACAAGACTTCTGAATAATAAGGATGCTCTGGACGCGCTGATGAGCATCGAGGGATTCCGCAGCCTAAATCAGGATATTCGAACAATCATCAACAAGTCAGAGGCTGTGAAAAGGGTAAAAAAGGAAGGCGAAGAAAAGTTCACTTTGAAGGAAAAGAAGGAGCTTACGCAGGAAGAGAAAGAATACAAATCTATGCGCAAGCAGATTCGGGAGAAGCTTATCAAATTCGCTACCCGTGTTCCGATTTTCATGTATCTGACAGATTACCGCGAGATGTCCTTAAAAGATGTCGTCACGCAGCTTGAGCCGGGCCTGTTCAAGAAGGTCACAGGCCTTGATGTGAAGGATTTCGAGCTGCTTTGCTCTCTTGGTGTATTCAATGCCAATCTGATGAATCAGGCTATTTTTAGTTTCAAACGCTATGAGGATAGTAGTCTTTCCTACACTGGTATTGACAAGCATAAAGGCAAGAATATCGGAGGCTGGGATACCGTTATTAAGCGCGAGGAATATGAAAGGATGTTTTACAATCAGCAGGCCACAATGACGATTGCTGAAGCTATCACAAAACCAGAGGCCGAGCCGGAAGAGCTGGCAATGGTCAAAGTGGAGAAGCCTGTTGCGACTGCTACTTCTCTCGTTACGAGAAGGAAAACGTCGTGCACTGCCTCTCCGTCCCCGAAACTGGCAGAAAAAGGGGAGGAATTCGTGATGCCTACGCTTATCGAGGGCATGATTGTTATTCACAGCAAGTTCGGTGAAGGCGCGGTTAAGAGGGTATTTGTTAGAGAAAAAAAAGTCAATATAAAATTTTCTGTTGGTGAAAAAACCTTTATTACCGATGAAAAGAGTGACTTGAATGCTTTTAAGAAAGGTTTCCTGAAGCTCAAATAATAAAATATGGTATGGCTTTATGAAAATGATGTAACTTCCTCAAAAACTGAAAGAACAGATTATGACCACACTAGGAATGCAAACCCAGCATGGTCTCTACTTTGTTTCGTTCGCAGAGTGTCAGCTCAAGGTACTTGTTTTTTCTCGTATTCCTAAGACTAATCACCTTTTAGGAGGTTTCTTTACTAAAAGCTAAGCAAAGCTGATCCACCAATGCAGGAAGAGGAATGGAACGGATGGCTGGTCCGGTTCTTATTGCGGCTATCTGCAATGGAAATGTCATTACCTATAGATCTTCCAATGAAAAACTTTATGGAGCTATTTGGATAGGGGATCATCTTAATATTGCCGACGAGCTCCCTTCCATGGTACTCCACAATTCCTTCTGAGAAAGAATAGGCGTTAGCATGAAGTCTCTTCCGGAATCGGGTGATTTTGTATTCAAGGCTAAAATCACATACAGGTGTACTCTGATATTCTATTGAGAAGTTCACAGGATAAATACAGTTGAAAGTTAGCTTTCTTGTCGGGCGATAGGATAGCCCGAGAAGAGGCCAAGCCTTTTCTTGGTGTAATCCTGCTTCATTGATCATACCGAATACAACAGAGAGCTCATCAGAGGCATGGAATTTTCCAGAGAGAACAGCTTGATACAACCCATAGCTAGCCTGGAGTTTTTCGGGATCCAGTAGGCCGGAAAAGATCAGGGACCACTGCCAGTTCTTGAGGGATAACGTATAGGCTCCTAAAGAAAGCAGAGCATAGTTGTAACGGGATTTATCTTGAAAAGCCCATACACCCACTGCATGTGGGGCATCTTGATTTAAAACCTCGTTAGATTTCCATTGAATATCCGCACTAATGAACCCAGTCGAGAGTAATAAACCTGATTGCTGGGTAAGGGGAAGAGCGCATACTAGAGAGGTGTCAATTTGTTGATAGCCCAGAGTTTGGTCGGGTAGATTTTCGAAGGTAGTGTCTTCTACCCACAGATATTGGGCTTCACAGGAAAAAGGTTTTTTCGAGGGTTCTCTGATCGACTCGCGGTCTAAATTTAATGCATCGTGAACGATATAGATTGGGGAAGAAAGGATTTGGCCGGCAAGGTTCATTGCATAAAATAGTACTTTCAGCATGTCAGTGATCTCAGATCTTAGTTCAAAAGTGTCTAAGAATAGGAAAATATAAGTTTTCTTTTGTCTGTTTTCAAGAGTTTTAGGAGTGGTTTCCTATTCTTACATAGGTAGAGGGCAGTTTAGCTTATCCTCAGGAATATTCCTTGGGTAACGCATGAATGGAATCAAAAATTTTAATTTATTGGTGATTTATAAGGGAAGGGTATCCACAATCTTCTGGCACTAAGTGTTCTAGAGTGGATAAAGGAATATGTGTGCGCCGGTTAGACAGTGTTGTTCGAATGTAGAACGAGAAGAATATCTCCATGCCATCCAATGTCAGGGTGTTTTTATGCAGCCTGTTTTGACTGCATTGGGATGTATTAAGCAGGTATGGGGGCCTAAGCCGGATGAGGATCTGGTATGTCATTTAGGTCAATTAGTCTATCGCTGTCCTAGATGGTTATCAGGTGTGTGTAGGTGCTTTCTAGCTTCTTTCGAAGCTAGCAGGGAAGATCTTCCCTGCTATTTAATTACTTATTTGCAGGAGTTAAAGCGGAACTATGGGCCGGTTATTTTGGGAATGGCGTGCTCTTCTTTAACCAATAGAGGTCGGCGATTTTTGTCCATATCTGGTCTTAGAGAAGCTCTTGTTTTTGAGTGCGAGCAAGCTCAGAAAAAGCTAACAGATATCTTTTGTTACATGAGAGCCTTAGCACTAGAGGCGCGTGCTTTGTCATGTGATACGGATCTTTCTACAGCCTGTAACCCGTCACAACAATTTTTCTACAGTGTTTGTTTGGGATCTGGGGTATGTAGGGTATCTGGGACGAGAGCAAAAAAATGCTTGTTGCAGCAAATTCGATCCCAATGCTCTGATCTGAAATTAGTAGTAGCTAGTTCATCCACAAGGCCGACTTGTTCTTGTTATGTACACTTATTTGATTCAGACGAAGAGTCTTGTCATAGACTGCTATTTCTTGTGTTGTGTGCCATTAAAGGTGATGCATACTTTTCCTAAGAGCTCTGAGTCTTTCATAGATTTAGAGCTTTTTTTTTATCAAAGAGAAGAGTGTTTTAATGGGAATAAAGGGTAATTTGCTAACGAGACTCTGAAGAAGAGATCCGATAGCCAACTATGAACAGAGTCATTTACAAGAATGAAAGTTCCGTAGGGTGACTAACCCTGTCTCTTATGGGTTAGTCTTTTTTGCCAAGGCTTTATTCTCAGTTACTCTTGCAGGCTTTTGTATACTAAGGAGTTTGAGCAGCTAGGGTTACCATCTCGAGGTTTTAAGATTAAATCTTGACCTGAGGATGTAAATCCAGCGCCACAGCACATGCAGAAGACAAGTGGCATTACAGTGCAGACTACTTTGTCACTGGTTTCTTGACAACGGACTTCCACAGGGTTTTGTAGTGGTTGATATGTATAACAGTAGCCAAAACAACCAGGTCTTGTGCATAGAGAACTCATAAAAACACCTTTTTTAATAAAATGATTTGGTGTTCTAGTCTTTTTTTTTTTTGTTCTACTAAAAAGAAAAAATTGTCGGAATAATGATTTAGATGGAAAAATTTTTGTTTATTTAGAACTAAAAATGTTTTTAGTTGTTACCCTAAGGAGATCTCTTTTTTCCATTAGAGAATAAAAACCCTTGTAGGGTTGATCCTCAGGGTGTGTATGATAGATAGATCAAAAAATTATATGTGGTTTTGTTTAAAAAGAATAATTTTATCAATAGATAATTACATTATATATTTACTATTTAAATAGTGGCTTATTAATTCATGTTTCTCATTATTTAACGGTTAGTAAAAATTAACCGTTTTAAGATGAGAATGTATCCGTGCACTTCTACTTCCACCCCTGCTACACAAGCAACTTTAACTCAGTCAGTTTTATCGTCTAGATCAAGTCAGACTGTATTCATGAAGCCCATTCTTTCTGCTCTTGGATGTATTAGGCAGGTATATGGATGTCCTGAGTATGAATTAGCAAGTAACTTAGATCATTTAGTTTGTCATTGTCCTAGATGGTTATCGGTTTTGTGTCAGTGTTTCAGGCGTACAAGAGAAGCACGTATAGAGAGCCTGCTTTCTTTATTACAAAATTTAAAGGAATGTTATGGCCCAGTAGTACTGGGAATGGCCTATTCTTCTTTAATGCATGAAAATAGGTGTTTTTCTAGTCAATCTAGGCTTAGGGTAAGTTTGATTAGAGAATGTCAAAATGCTCAGGGGCAATTACACAGCATTTTTTGTTCCATGAGGGCATTGGCTTCAGAAGCACGTTCATTGGCCTCTAGGGCTTGTAACGAGGGACAAAGTTCTTCCAGAGTTTGTAGTCCTGCTCACCAATTAATCTATAGTGTTTGTTTGGGAGCTGGAGTGTATAGAGTAGAGGGTGAGAGTGCAAGACGGTGTTTATTGCAGCGGATTAGCACATCTTGCCCCGCTATAGGTTTGGATAGTCAATCCGAGATATCTTCCCACTCCTTGTATTGGGACATATTTGATGGCTGTAGCCGCGATTGCCACCGTCTTCTTTTCAAAGTATTGTGTGCTGTTTGCAATGAGCAGCATTTTTCCTGTTAGCTCTAAATCTAAAGATTTAGAGCTTTCCTTGTTTTCCTTTTCTAGTTAGTAAAATTATTTTTTGAAATAAAGCACATTATCGGTTTTATTCTTCGCTGTCTTTTTGTCATTGAACACATGACTTGATGGTTTGGAGGGAGTATGTGTGTGCCTTGTTTATGCAGAGAGCCTGTTGTTGAAGAAGAAGTTACTTATGGCCCAGATCCTTTGATGGAGCCGATTAATGTAGCGTTGGAGAGTATCCAGTTTTTGCTAGAAAAGGGAAGAGAACAAGGTTGCCTTACATTAGCAAGAGAAATTGAAGAGCATATGTGGGGTATATTGCCAGGATGGATGAAGCGTGTTGTAGATTGTGTGTACGCTTGTCTTTGGGAAAGAAGAGTAAATACAGAAGAGGTCTGCATGCTTCTGGATCGTCTTTATGATCAGTATGGTCCAGTTGTTTTAGGAATGGCCCTTAATCATTTTGATCCCAAAGAAGAAATAAAAGATGGGTACGAAGGGTTGGAACGCGCTCTGGAGGTGTTCTGTCATGAGGCCTCTATGGACCTTCAGCTTATCTTTGAGCGTTGTAAGGAAACGCAGTTGCCAGTCACGATACCCTCACAGGAAGAGTGCTTACGTTTTGCCTGTTCTGTTGTAGTAAATTCAGGATGCATAAATCAGAGGGATCCTAATGTATTAGGTATTGCTCAGCAATGTACTCGAGATCTAGTGAAGGCGAGTAAGTCTCGAAGCTTTTTCAATAGCAAGAACAAGGTAAACCACGTGCTATTAATTAGTATACTTCAGTCTAAACACCTAAACACGAACTAGTAGTTCTTGTTAGAGAGCGTGTTTCCCATTAAGCAACTTGATGTAACAGCATTTTCGTTCATTCCTCGTCTTTATAGAGGGAAGTATAGCAAAAAGAATAAGGAGATCAAAATTATGAGTAGCCCTTGTTGTTCAGGTGCAGCAGCACCAGGTCCGATTAGCCCGGAAGAGGCTAAATCTTTTTCATTAATGGCTCCGTTAGCCATTGCTTTAAATGAGATCCGTGAAATTTCAGGAGCGTTACCCCTCGAAGACACGGCTAGTAAAATTAAAAACAGGGTTAAATGTTGTCCTGGGTGTTGTTTGTGGCAGCGCTGCTATGCTTGTTTAGGTAAGAATTTGACCTCGGTGAATGTACTCAGTGCGTTAAAAGAGTTAAAAGAACTCTATGGGGATGTAGTCCTTGGTATGGCAGTAAATCAATGGTGTGCGGGTTCTGCTTGTAAACGGGCTGATATAGATGGATTAAAAACGCAGTTAGATTCTTTGTGTCTTGAATCGCAAAAACATCTGAATCGTATTTTTCGTCATTTACAAGATGCAGTGAAAAAAGCACGTAGAGCCTCTAGGCCAAGTTATGTTCTAGGGATTCAAGAAACGATAACTTATGCGGTCTGTCAGTGCTCGGGTTTATTTAGTCTGCGGTTGAATTACGGTAGCCTTATCGACAAGGTGAAGATGGTAGGAGAACTATGTCAGAAAGAACCCTTATCCGAGATTTGGGGAAGTGTAGAGGATCCTTCTAGTTTGCTTGATCCTAAGAATGTAACGAACCATCTAGTCGTTTCCCGTATTTTATCTTCTGTTATTGGTAAGTAGCTATTAGAGGAATAAACAGAGGGATTTTGTTTTATTGTAGGAATATACCAAAAAGCGTTACCACCATTGTTGTAATATGAGAAGAATTGGTGGTTAGATTCCGATTTTGTTTCTTAATGTAGGAGAATGTACAGGCGGAGGAGAGGGTTGTTCAACACCTTTTGTGTAGCCGCCTGTATTTTAGAGTTTGTGAGAGGATTTGGTTTTGATAATTGCCTTATAGGGTTGAAAGCCCAGATTATCGATACCGCCCTTGCAATTAATACCATTTCCATAATCCTGTGTTAAGGGGAATGCCAACGGTCTTCTTCGAATTTTTTAACTAGATCCATTTGAAATAAAAAATATTTTTATATTAATTCTTTATCGATTCCCTTTGATAATCAAAAACATGGAAAATTCTATTTATAGAAAGGACTTAAGGGCGTTTGTATTCTATGCAGTTTGAATAATGTTTAATGTAAAAAAATTTTTTACATTAAACATTGAAGTATGGAAAGTCTCTCGACTGTAAAACCTGATTTATTTTTGGAGGTATGTCGTGAGTGTTGTAAGTTGTTCTTGCTTAGGAAGAAACCAACTTTCGGAAAGTGAAAGTCTGCTATGCCTTTCTACTCCAGTAACTAATACACCTTTAGCACCGATTATGTCTGCGGTAAGTATGATAGATGGCGTTTGGGATCCTCTGCAGATTCCTGACGTTGTGAGAAATCATTTTTCCAACATGTGTACACGGTGTCCAGAGTGGTTGCATAGCTGCCTGGGTTTTATTAGAAGGAATAAAGTACCCTATACGAAAATGGAGAAGATATTAAAAAGCCTGCAAAGGGAGTTTGGTCCGGTTGCCTTAGGTATGGCTTTACATGGTTTTCTATCTAGTAATGGGGATTGTGGGGGAGCAAGTGGACTGCAATGGAAGCTAAAAGACCCTGGTGATTTAATATATTGTCGTTTACGTGCTCTTTGCGTAGCAAGTAGAAGTCAGTTAATGGGTATTACCCAATGTCTGCAAACGCGTTGCAAGAACTTGTGTAATAGACAATGCTGTCTTAAGGATGATACTCAAACCTGTCGTCGTTTAGATTCTCACCTTACAGAAGTTCTCCACAATATAGCTGATCCTGCTAAGAATAAGTGTTGTTCTCGATATGCTTTAGAAGCATGTGTGTATACTCGGCTGAGAGAGTATCCAGAATTTTTTATGGCAATGAATTCTCTCGATCATCATCAAGTGCTATTCGTATTACTCTGTAAGTTATATTGTCTTCGATTACCCTTATATTATTGTCATTAATGTGCATATGGAATTCATGACAAGTAGGATAGGAGGATCCTACTTGTCCATGAAAAAATAGGATCTTAATTTCGTTATAAAATTTTAAAAAAATTCTTTTATAGAAATGCTTGCTACGCAGAAAGTGTCATATCACAAAACTATTAAGTATTAGGAGGTGGTATGAGTTGTGTTTCTGGATGTCATAAGGGGTTATCTGTTTTCACACCCGTTCAAGGTTCTCCTTTTACGCCAGTTGTAGAGGCTTCGTCTATGATTCAGGGTGTATGGTTTCAGGAACAATTACGGCGGTTCACGGAAAAGCATTTTTGCCAACTATACAGTCGATGTCCCAAGTGGTTGCAAGGAATTCTCTGTTGTTGTGGAAGGCAATTGGAGTTTTCAGCAATTTATAGTGTTATGCTGGACTTGCACGAGACATTTGGACCTGTGGTCTTGGGTATGGCCTTACATAGTCTTGTAGAACAAACTTTGCCTATGAGGTATCAGCATGAACGGCAAGAAGACCGTCTCTATGCTTGTCTATATAAAGCTTGTTCTTTAGCGCGTGCGCGCTTAGCCCACATAATGGCCGTTCTTGAATCCTGTTCCAGAGCAAGAAGTGGGCTATCTGAGGATGTTTGCTGTTGTAATACACATACTTCTGTTGCGAGAACTTGTATGGCATTAGCTAGGATCCACTCAGATTCTGGTTGTCTAGAAACGCTAGTCTCTCACTTGCAGGTAGAGGTTCCTTGCTGCCAGTGCTTCTTTAATTTGCCCACACATCCTCGTAATCTTGAAGCATTATTTAAAGCTTGTTGCATATTGTATCGCTTACCAATTTTGGGTTTTAGTCAGGAATGACTGGATGGGCCTCACATCATTATGTGAGGCTATATTTTTCCCTGTCTCTTCTTCTTTTCTCAAGAATAAACGTTTTTCCGGTTTTTAGAGTAAGTGCGTATAGCTCTTATATAGAATCCTTTTTGCTGTTTCTATAGATTTTCTGTAAAGAAATTTTTTTAAAAAGTTTTACATAAATCAACAAAAAGTAGACATTCTCATGACACTAAAATTTTTTAGTAATCTTTGAGGGTTGTTATGAGTTGTAATTGTTGCTTTAAAAGGTCGGGAGAAGACTGTGGTACGGTTTTGTCTGAGAGTGTTCTTGATCTTAGACCGTCTAATGCTATAGATCAAACACCTTTTGCTACCATTGGGTCTGCATTGGATTTGATTCGATTGGTATGGAATGGTCCATGTAAGCGTCCATATATTCAGGACTTGTTCAAGCCGTACACACAGTCATACTCGGGATGGTTAGGGGGAATCCTTCGTTGTTGTCAATCCTGTTATCGACCAAGTTTTCCTGAGATAGAAAACATATTAGAGGGTTTATATCTTGAATATGGGCCAGTTGTCTTAGGAATGGCTTTAGAAAACTTTAAGACGAGCCAAACAGGGAACTCTAACTTATCATTAGAGACATTACGCCATCGATTGACACAGAGTTGTCATTGGGCTCAGGAAAGATTAGGAAGCCTGTTTTGTTGTCTTAGAGGTGCTGTTGTTGATCATCGAGGATCTTCTTCTTCTTCGATTTCATATGAGTCTTTTGCTAGAGGCTTGATAACGACTTCTGGTGTGCAAGTTTGTCACAGTTCACTAGTTGAAATATTGCCGAAACACGTTGCCTGTTGCCAATGCTTCTTTGATCCTTCACAACGTAAGGATAGTGAGAAGCTCTTAGTGAAAATTTACTGTCTATTGTGCCAGATCAATTGGTCCCCGCTTCATTCTTAAGGAATAGGCGGGCACGATTGTAAAGGACCCGCGTATTTCATGAGCTTAATTTATAACATGAATAATGCTAGTTATATAGGAGAACGGATATGACTTGCCCACCCTCTCTTGAGAGTAATCTTTCTTGGTGTCAAGAAACCTATCAGCCGCTGGAGCCTACCGAAGTCATTATGCAGAATATTAAAGCTGCCTTACCTTTTATAGAAGGGGTGTTAGATAAACAATCCTGTTCTGGGTGGTTACCAAGGATTAAAATTCTTCCTCAAAAATCCTGTCTTTTGTGTTCCAGATTATTTCGAAGGTTTTTCGCGGATAGGTGTGCGTGTTACCAGGGGGCCTATTTAAAACCAGAGGAAATAGATCTGATGCTCCCTACATTGGAAAATGAATTTGGAGCGGTTGTTTTAGGTTTGGCTTTGCAGCAGGCTCAGAAAGAAAACATACGTCATACAGATTTATCGAGTTTTGTTTGGTATTTAATCAAACTGTGTTTCCATCATCAGGAAAGAATGTGTTTCTTAACGCGAGCATGTTATCAGTTAGCGGAAAGTTGCCAAGAGATGGATTGGTTTTCTGTAGAGGAAGAAGCTTTGTATATATTATCCGTGTGCTCTGGGTATGAAGCGGGTGAGGATTTGCTAAACAAATGTTCGATATTAGCTGAAGGGTTGCTAACGCCTGGTAAATTTGGTTGTCGTGGGTACTTGCAAGGTGCGAATTGGTGTTCATTGGATTTCAGAAGACCTTTAGATCAAAAGACGTTAGTCGGCGCTATCAATTTAATTCATTCGTATTTTCCTAAAGAGACTTAGTTAATTGGTATATGTTTATCTATAATAATATGCTGCAGCATGTTTTTGTAATGTAGTTCACAAAAACATGCTTTTCTAGGCTCTGTTTATGATTTGCCTAGATAGCAATCTATATTACAGAATTAGTCGTTAGTGATAAATTTTTTATTATATTAATTCTGGTTTTTTTATTTAATTTTCATTTTGTATTCTTTTTGTTTTTTTTTTTTTGCAAAAAGCATAAAATCCGATCCATTTGTCTCTTCTTTTTTTTGATACATATTTAATGGCTCAGAGATTCTGTTAGAAGAGGTTTCTTTTGCGAGGATTGATTGTTATGAGTGTTTCAAGCTGTACCAGGAGTAGTGGTCTTTCGGTTAATTTTTCTCCTCTTGCTTCACCTGCAAGATCTCCCTTACAAAGACTGCAAGCAGCAGTTACAAACCTTGCTCCATTATCACGTAGATATGGGGTCCGGTTTGGTTTTGGATCAAGTCGGCATTTTCCCATTGGTTGTTGGTTCCCATGGAGATCTGTTATGGGGACATCTCAGATGGCAACTCTTCTTAGAGATTTAGCCTCTGAATTTGGTCCAATTGTCTTAGGAATGGCAATAGAGGCATTAGGTGGGCCGAGTATTTGTTGTAGACATATCTCGCATTCGCTACTGCAGGATTGCTTGCGTAATGCTTGTGTGCATGCCAGAGAAGAGATCGCTCAATTGATTTTAGCAGGTTTTCAACAAGAACTGTTTGATGTAGCTAATAGTCCAGGCAGGGTTCCAAACACATGTAATTGGATGGCTCAGGTCATGCGACAGGCATGTTTAGATTATCAATCAGGGAAGAGATCTTCCACTCCCCATATTTTTATACAGACAGAGTCGGGATTAGTAGAAACGCTCAATTGGACTAAACTAGAATATCGTTTGAGTAAAATCCATGCACAAGGTCTCATCGCAAGTTTATGCCCAAGTGAACCTTTAGGAAGTGTTAGGGCAAAAACGGTTATAGAACTCATGAAATTGGGATTAGGTAGTTCATTAGCGCGTTGTCTATTTCGGCGTTATTCAGGCCAATTAGGTGTTTGCTTACGGGAAAGGGAACTTTTACAATTTATTCTTTTAGGGATGCTTTATTTGAGCAAAGTTCCTACAGATCCTCAAGGAAGATTTCCGCGGAAAGCATTTGCTAAGTTGTATAGATTAAGAGAATTTCTTCTTTGCGGACAATGTCGGCCTTGTTCCTGGCTAGATTCTTATGTCCCATTATCAGGGATGTGGGAGCATCCCATACGCTATAATTGTCGAGATGGATTTGAGGGAATCTGTGTGGAACAGCAGCGTGTTCTTGTAAGTACTTGCGAGCGTGTACGGCGAGTATTTTGCAGTTTGATGAGGTAGCCCCTCTATTCTTTTCATGAAGAGACCATTTTTTTATTTTGGTATATGCCTGAGACTTTATTGAATATGGTTTCTTCATATCTCTTGAGATTTCATAAATAAAAAAATAATTTTACATAAAAGTTGTTTTGCTTTTGACTTTTTGTCGAGTTGTTCCTTTTGGGGGACAACTTTTGGAAAGTTGCCCCTCGTAGTAGGGAGAGTGTATTTTTACAGTGATCTTTAGGTCTAATTGAGCAACGAAGCTACATGCTATTAGATGAAGATGCTGAGCGTTTCTTAGAATGTAATTTCAAGGTTATTTATGAGCTCTATCTCCAGATATTTTCAGCGTAGTGGCAGTTTAGCGAGCTTTCTCCGCTGTAGCTCGTCTTTCGGAGGAAACAATCCTTTAGAAAGAGTCCGAGCAGCTTGTTTATTAATATCCAGGTTATCTCTCAGATGCCAGGGTTTAGATGGTTATAAGGGAAAAAGAAGAAGTTTTTCTTCAGGAATTAAAGGATATCGTCCACCTCTTTTGCGTTCGATTGTAGGGCATTATGACTGTTCTAGAGAAGCAATCATTTTGAAAAACTTATCTAAGGAATTTGGTCCCATTGTTCTTGGCCTTGCTCTTGAGGGATTAGGAGCGGGGATTTTGAAACGATCTTTACCTATGGAGCATTTGCATGGTTGTTTGCGCGCTGCCTGTAGGCAGGCGCAAGATGATTTGGCACAAATCGTCATGGCTGGTTTTCAAAAGGAATTGTTTGATGTAGCTAATGATCCGCATAAGCTTTGGAGTAGTAAGCATCCGTATGTTTCTATGATGCAAAAGGTTTATGATCAGTATCCTTTTGAATCCTCGAATCTACATAACCCAACTATTTTTGTTCAGTCAGAGGTTGGAGTAGGAGAAGTATGCGAGTTAGATTGGGCGAGATTAGAGCAAAGACTCAAGTATATCCATACTAAAGGAGTACACGCATCTCTTTGTTCCAGTATGCCGCTACAGTATCGAGCTACGGATGTATTAGATCTCATTAAACATGGGTTGATGACCTTCCCTTCGCTGTTCCAACGGGTTTATTTCAAAGGTAAGATTGGAGTATATTTGCAGGAAGAAGAGCTCTTACAGCTTATTATTTTGGGAATGCTATGTTTAGGTAAAGCTCCGACAAATCCAAGCGGCCTCTTCCCTTGTACAGGCTATTTCAAACTAGAACAGTTGGATCGAGCTCTATCTGGTTTACCGTCCATTGAAGATAAAGGGGATGAACGGATTATTCCAGCTTTTGCAGGATTTCCAGGAGAGGATAAACCTATCTATTATGATTGCGAAGGTTGTGATATCTCTATGTCCATAGAGTACCAACAGCAATTAGTACGGGCATGCGAAAACCTAAATCGAATTTTTTTCAAGCTCATGCGTTGAGTTGTTTAAATGACCCACTTGCTATAGCAAGTGGGTTTCTTTTTGATATACTTCCTACGGCTAAAGTTTTTAGTCTTCTCTAAATCATTTCTAAAAACGTCTTATTAGATGATCTCTGCACTATATATGTTCATTGTGTTTCAAGGTATATTAGAAGTGTCTGATGATCAGTACTTATTTCTACCTCTGTTTTTCTTATAAGAATCTCCAATATCTTTCCTCTATGTCATTGATTTTGAAGAATTTAATAGAAAAAAAAAATGAGTTGAAGCAGACTCCCTGCGCTTTTGATTTTCTAGGCTGTTTTCAGGCCTAATTAGCTAATTTTTTTAAGATCATGAATCCGGGGTGTAGAAGCGTATGTGTTGTCCTAGTTTAAGCTGTTCCTGTTCTTATGAGAAAACAACACCAGATGGAGAATGTACTAGGGTGACAGCCTCTGTAACTGTGGGTGAGGAAAATCCATTAGAAGCTATTTTAAAGGCTGCTGAGCTGTTTGCTAGTTTCATGAGCAGTCCTCAGGTACAAGCAGGGGCTCGTCAATGTCAACAATCTTGTTCTCCATGTTGTAAGAAAAATTGCCCAGGATGGCTTCGTTGTATTTTCAAGTGCTGTTGCGCTTGTATACAAGGTGAAGTTCAAGAATCTCCGCTCAAAGCAATGCTTCAAGAATTAGAAACAAGGTACGGTCCTATTGTCCTTGGATTGGCTTTAAATCAACTTGGGGGAGAAAATCTCCTAAAGAGTAGGGGAGGAGAAGATCCCGCATGTTTACAATCTAAATTAGAAGAGTCCTGTAAGACTGCCAAGGGGGAGTTAGCACATCTTCTTTTCTTACAATTACAGAAGGAGCTTTTTGATGTAGCTAATGATCCTAGTAAGCTTCCAAAGTGTGAAGAGCCTATAACGCAGCAGACTCATAAAGGGTTTGTTAAATTTAAAAAGACCTATGTCAATCCTCCTAATCCATCGGATCTTTTTATTCGCGGGAAGGACGGCTTTTTCCATTTCCTTGATTGGAGTGCTTTAGAAGCTAAATTAAGGTATATTCATGTTAAGAAACTGCATTGTGATTGTGGACATGATTGCTACAAAGCTAGGAAAGACTGTCCGTGTTGTAGTGAAAAACTAGAATGCGTTGAAGCTAAGAATGTAGTGCGGGTGATGCAGTGGGCTTTACAAGGTCATTTGTGTTCATCTTTAAATGTACTCCCATCTTGTAGGAGGTTAGGGATTTTTCTTAAAGAAGAGGTATTTATAAAATTCTTAGTTTTGGCAATGCTGTGCTTCAATAAAGTGCCTACAGATTGCCAAGGCCATTTTCCTAGCTGTGGTTATGACTGTTTATTAAATTTAGGGTACTATCTGGAACATGGTTGTTGTGATCCTATAGAAGTAGACTGTGTTCGTGAGCGTACTCCAGGTGAGCCAGAAAAATTATGTTTTTCTTCATTAGGAATAGGGTGTAGCCCAGAACAACAAAGACGGATATTAGGATCTGCGGGGAAGACCAGTGACATATTTTGTTCTATTTTCAAAAGCTAACCTTAATGATGTATGTTGGGTGAAGTGTCTTAATTAAAGTATATTGCTTCTCCCATACTAGTTTCCCAGTGTCGCAAAATGCTAGTACACCTTCATAAACACTAGTAGAAAAAGGCCTGCAATGCTGATTAAGTTATTAGCTTGCTATCCAGTTTTCTTTGTGCTGTATCATTCAGAATAGCGTGAGGAAGTGTTTTTGATTGCAAAAAATAATTTCATGAATAGTTGATCTTAAAGAAATCTTTTGCTAACAGATTTGGCTGTTTTATTTTTAGATGGTTTGAAGGGGATTCTCAATGTATGAGGCTATCATGTTCAAGATAGTAGGTATCAACCATTCTATTAGTTATAGGTTTTAGTAAGAATTGATCTCAAGTGCGAGAGTCAGGTTTATTAGAGCATTAACTGGAGTTCATTATGTCAGTGCCCCCTATTAGTCCATTGGTTTTACAAGATCCTAGTGTCGTTTCGGTTGAGGAAACGGCTAATGGGAGGTGTTGTATTAAGGTATCGTCTTCTGGTAATCCTGTATCGCGTATTGTATTTCCTATACTGACTCAGACTTCTTCTGCAAGCCGTTCTGTATCCGGAAGCAGTGGGAGACATAATTCTCTATTAAAACAAGCTGTGAAGCAGTCTGCGATTGAGAAGTGTTATGCAAGTCGGAATAGGCGTCGGAGACAATATGAATCTACATCATCTTCTGATAGCAGACAGTCTTTAGAAGAAGAAGCGAGAAATGGATTTTCTATATCAGGCTCTTCATCTTCTTAGATCTTTTTCCTCATAGAAGCCTGAGTTCAGAGATGGGTATTTGCCCTAAAAGGAGTGGAGAAATAGACCTATTTCTCCACTCCCTATAGCAACAAAATTGGGAAGCTAAACAAAGGAGGGGAGGATGTCATGTCCTATTGGTTCTCAAGGAGTTCAGCCGTGTTACATTTTTGGAAAACCCCCAAAAAATGGTCCAAGACGGAAAGAAGATTCACTATTGAAACAGGTATTAGAGAAAAATGCATGTCAGCGTGTGACTGTATCAATGCCTGATTCAGATCTAGTAAGTTCTCCAGAATGCGTGGCAGCTTGTCAGCGACAGGCAAACAATGAGAATAATGCAGGTGCTGCCCTTTTACAAACGGCGCAAAAGGTAAGTCGGGCGTCATCTCCAGGAATGTGCACGATTCTTTAATGGCTATTTGGTAAAAGCCCCGGTCATTGTTCTTGGCTGGGGTAAAGGTTTCTTAACCCTGTTCCAAAATCTCATATTGTAAGTACCTGCTTAGATTTTAAAAAGTATTGAATAAAAAGAGGTTGCAGACAAAATATAGATGGATTTCCTCCGACACAGGGATCAAAATAGATTGAAATAATGGAATTAAATGGTCTCTCCAATTAGTCCTCTTTGTCTGGATTCTACTGATTGCTGCTCAGGTGAAGGGCGACCTCGTTATAAGTTAGCGAGTAGCATAAAAGTTATTTCAGCTTCTTTAAGGAATCCGGAGAATTATAGAAGAAAACCTCGTAAAAAGAAACAACCTGTGTGTCTACTCAGAAAGGTTTTGTTGAAAAATACAAAAAAAGCTGCTGACTCCTTTGTGAAAGGAGTTCTGGATTGTGAACAAGCAGCGTCTCCTTCTAGATGTCCACCACCACCTCCCTCTACCCCTCCACCTGATGACTTGGAGGAAGAAACAAATGTTGTAAGCGATGAAGTTAATACGGCGGGAAAAGTAGAAGAAGTCTTTTTCGCTATTGCTCCCTGTACGATTCTATAAACTATTTACCAGGACATTCTTCTAAAGAGGGGAGCCCCTCAGAAGGCGATGTGTAGTGACAAGTGGATGAGTACGGTTTATGTCCGAGGCGTATCCAAGATAAAGCGTCTTTTTGAAACTGCTCTTTCGTATACACAGCTTTAGATCCCGTGTTTAGGAAAGACTTTTTAATGTAAGAGGGAATGCCTAGAAAGTCAAATACAGCGGGATAGCAGTTAGGAAGTTCTTTCAACTGATCCCAAGTTTGAAAAGTAAAAGCCTTCGAAAAACCTAATTTTGCGGGTAGAACGTAGTGGGAGTTGGACTCTTGAATCGCAAGGGTAATTTCTGCTCCTGAATACAGCTGGGCGAGTTGGGATAAAAGAGGAGAAGGAACTTCATGGCTTTTTATAACAACAAGAAGATGGCTATAGGCATATGCTTTCTTGAATTTTGTTTGTAACTTTTGTTTCCAACGTTTGTGCATCCACATCCACTGCTCAGGCTGTTGGGCGATGCCTTTTTCTAAGAAAGCCATCATACGATCCATCAGTAAATTTACAGACTCTTTCATAGGAAGAGTTTTATCAGCATAGAGCTTTTTACTGAGAACAATGCGGTATCCTTTTTCTTGACGGGAAACAGAAACAGCGATAACGGGTCGGCCTGTTTTATAAGCCAGTAAGGCGGGTGAGGTAGTGGTAAAGGCTGGCGATCCGAATAAAGGATAGGAGTATGAAGACATCAGAAGCGCTTGGTCTCCGACAATTCCAACCAGTTGTCCTTTATGTAAGGCCTCTAAAGAGGATCGCATACCTTTTTCTGGTGTAACAATTTTTCCTTTAAATGCTTCTCGAATAGAGAAAATCTTTTTGCTTAAACGAGCATGTTTAATTGGTTTTGCAATGGCTATTCCTGGGTAGCGTTTGGTGACGAAGAGAAAAGGAAGCTCCCAGTTTGCCTGATGACCAGAAAAGAGAATGCCCCCCTTTCCTTGATCTAACTCAGAAAACGTTTCTTCGAGCTCCTGTTTTGTCATGAGTTCTTCAAGGGGAAAGCCCTGTGGGGTCTCTTCTGCGGTTACTAGGGAAATTAAGGAATCGATATCTTTGATCAACCCTTCCATAGCAAATAGCTCGAGAAAGGTTGTAACTGTATGTTCAATAGAGGCTTTCGCTAAACGATAACGCTCCTGATAGGAATAAGTAGGGAAGGCTAAAGCCAAATTGGTTAATGCAGTTTTTCTCAGGTCTGCAATGGTATAGAAGGTCAGCTTTCCTAAACCCTTTCCCATTTTTAACAAAAGGCGATGGGGAAGGTGTTTCATACTGAAAATCAGACCACAGCCTATGCTGTAAAGAAGCAATTCAGTTAAACGACGGAATAGACTCTTCATGCGGAAGTGTAGCTACTTGATTTTTCTTGGTTGATTCTTGAGATCGTGTGCGGATAATCACCTTATTCTCTATGACTTCAGCAGAGAGCCGCAGGGGAGATCGATCCTTACCGAATAGGGTAAGTTTTCTTAAATACTCTCTAAAACGATGGCGGATACCTGCTTCATCTATCAGAGCAAAGTCTTGGAGGATGCCATGTTCTTGTTCTATAGCCGCTTGAACAAAGGCGTCTTCCAATGTTTTCTCATCCATAAACTCTAGAGCCCAGTTCACAAAACGACCATCAATAGGAGGAGTCATGACAATAGTTAGTGTGATATTATCTTTGACAATATCAACAAATAACTTACTTACATCCTTTACATACGTAGGTAAATTAACTTGGTAAATTCCTTTATTTAAAATAATAGGGAATGAAGGTTCTAAAGTATAATTCAGTGGGTTAATCGTATCGGTGTACTTAACAGGGAAAAAGAGAAAGACCGGTAAGTTTACATTAAGAGGGATGAATTCCTGTTTTAAGAAAAGCAGTCTGAGGAAATCCGCTTGCGGATCATTAAGCTTTTCATAGACATTTGTGTTGTCAAAGGGGATGAGAATTTTTTTCCACTCTTCGGGAACGGGGAAAATGATTTCATCATAGTTTCCTTGAGCAATACGGTTCCTTTCTAATTCTTCAAAGGAAACCCTATTTAGGTTGAAGGTGAGCTCCAAACCTTGATCTTTGAGAGCATCAATATATTCCTTGGGACCGCTAATTTTTTGACGTAAATACTTAGGCCAAACATCGAGGTATTCATATCCTTGTGGAGCACTGCCGATAGGAGTGGTGATCTTTACTGTAACGTCTTCTGTTACATAATCTGTCAGACGAATGAAAATATCATCAGCAGAGACATTTTGCACATCTCTTCTGAGATTTTCCTCACCATCTAGACAGACTAGGTTATATGCATCTATTGTAGCGATCCAACTCTCACTATGGCCCGCTGCACTAATGACTACTTCTAAGTTTCCAGGACGAAGATTATCTATGGTGCGTTTGTTCCCGGTGATAATCAAAGAGACCTTTTTAGATAACAAACCATCATTTTGCAAACCAAGAACAGTCTTATTAGGAGCCAAGTCAAGAATGCGAACAGGGACGTTACTGAACGTACGCGTAACTGTGATTGTCTGGTTAACTAGTAACCAGATAATCACAGCTAGCCCTAAAGAAAGCACTTTTCTCAGCCAATTATGAAGAATTAGTCGTTCAAGAAAATGACTCATTTCCAATAAATCCATGATGCAAAGGGTTTACGTTTGTCCTCTTTCTGAGAAAGGATACTACGAAGGACCGCCTTGAATCGATCGATCTTTACTCCTCGCGTAAGAATCCCATCTCTAGAAAGGGACACACCGCCATTCTCTTCAGAAACAGTGATGACTAGTGCATCTGTTTTTTGACTCGCGCCTAAGGCTGCTCTATGTCTTGTTCCCATAGAACGAGATAATTGACTTGTATCCGTAGCAAGAGGAAGTACAACACGGGCGTAGACAATGGTTTCACCCCGTAAAACGACGGCTCCATCATGAAGCTGGGAACTAGGCTCAAAGATCGCTTCTAACAGTTCTTCTGAAAAATTAGCATTGATCGTTACAGAAGAAAAACTCAAAAACTCATCAAAGGAGTCTTTATTTTCTAGTACGATTAAAGCTCCTACTTGTCTTTCAGACATTTGATAAATACAGGCGGATAATCGTTCAATGAACTGATCTTGGAAATCAATAACCACCTTTTTCCCTAAGAAGCGTATACGAGAAAGAGCAAGACGGATTTCAGGCTGGAAAATGATAAAGACAACAATAGCAGCGATGTTCACAACATGAAACATCAGTCTTCTAATCACGGGGAAGTGCAGCTTGTCAGCAAGAACAAAAACAAAAAGAAAGGCCAATAACCCAAACACTAAGTCCATGGCTCTCGTTCCCCAAAAGAATTTGAGAAAATAATTCAATACAGCCCATATCAAGGTGATTTCTAGGAATGGGATGGAGTATTGAATGAATTGCCAGGACATAATTGTAAGGTTGTTTTAGGGATATAACAAATTCCTAAATTCTCATAAGCATTCGAAATGAAGCTTTGAGAAGATCTTCTTCCGCAGCATATAGAGGAAACGGGTTAACGGCAATGCTTTTCCGAGCGAATTACCCAACTGTTAAAGCAAATAAGCTTTTTGTTGCATTGATTTGGCTAGATTTTGCTTAGGAATTCTCTTTTATGAAAATATCGGTCCCTTTTTAGATGTAAGAATTACCAACATGTCTATAGATGCTACTGAGTAGTGAATGTGCAAGATCTATAAGGATTGTTTTTCATTTTGCGTTGCAAAAAAACGTTTCTAACAGCATCCTGGGCGCGTTTGTATCGTTATAGCAAGAAATAGAAACAGAAAACATGAGGTAGATATGTCAGCAGTTGGTGGAAGTGGCGGACCTAAATGGCCCTCGTGGCTTACCAGTTGTTCCGGGGGGGGGGAGACCTTCTAAAAGAGCTAGAAAAACAGCTGATAAGGTAAAGAATTTTGGTCCGACACAACATGATTGCAAGAAAGCAGGTTGCAAACAAACAAGTGGGACTAACCATTGCGTGCCGAGAGATCGAAGATGGGATCAACTTGTGAAAGAACTTGAAAGTAAGCTGTCAATCAAGCCTGAAGACAAAAGGCCTGTTTGCAAACACACAAGAGAATGTCTGTATCACGTGCCGAGAGATCGAAGGTGGGATCAACTCATGAAGGAACTTGAGGGCAAAAAGCAAACATAAACAAATACGAAGTAACTCTTTCTTTATGGCGACTTTGAATGCGTGCAATGGAGTTTCAAGATCGCTGTAGGGTTCTCTTTCAAAAAATCAAAAACGCAAGATACTTTCTTTCCCTCAATGGGGAGGAAAGTATTTCTTCTTGCTGTCACAATGGATGGAAGCCATTTTTTCATATAAGAGAATAAAAAGTCAAGAAACTCTTTGCTTAAACTAGGCTGTAAGGGGTTTTAGATATATTTCTAATTAATTTCGAATGGGTAAGAGAAGAAAGGCCTTATGCAAGTGAAAAGAGCGTAACCTATTGTAGACATGGACGCTGCAAAAAATTATATGAATGCTGCAAGATGTACGAAAAGATGAATCCCAAGCCGAATTATATCATAGAGACAGGAGAGTTATGAGCGCAGAAGTTTTAGCGAGAGTGCAATTTGCTATGTTTATTGCATTTCATTACTTGTTTGTGCCGTTAAGTATTGGTTTAGGGATGATGATTGTCCTGATGGAAGGGTTGCTTTTAGTAACTAAGAAACGTATCTATGAGCAACTAACATGGTTTTGGATCAAAGTCTTTGCCCTAACATTTGTTGTTGGTGTTGTTACTGGGATCATGCAAATATTTTCCTTTGGGTCTAACTGGGCTCGATTTTCAGAATACACTGGGGACGTATTTGGTTCTTTACTAGGAAGTGAGGGGGTATTTGCCTTTTTCTTAGAATCAGGTTTCTTAGGGGTATTGCTATTCGGACGACATAAGGTATCGCAGTTGATGCATTTCTTCTCTTCTTGCATGGTTGCGCTGGGTGCTCATATGAGTGCTTTTTGGATCGTCTGCGCTAACTCTTGGATGAAAACGCCCTCTGGTTATGACCTGATCATGCGTAATGGGAAACTCATTCCAACCATGACTTCTTTTTGGGAAGTGGTATTTTCTCCTTCTAGCATGCAACGTTTTACCCATGTTGTTTTAGGTGCATGGTTGGGGGGGATTTTTCTCATGGTGAGCGTGAGTGCTTACTATTTGCGTAAGAAACGCCATTTGGAATTTGCCAAAGAAGGGATGAAGCTTAGCTCGTATGCAGCCTTATTGGTTTTAGGATTACAGCTTTTATCCGGGCATGCTTCTGCTAAGGGAATTGCTAAGCATCAGCCGGCTAAGCTTGCAGCTTTTGAAGGGGTATTTGAAACAAAAGAATATACGCCTATTTATGCGTTTGGCTATGTAGACATGCAAAAGCAACGTGTTATCGGATTGCCTATCCCTGGAGGATTATCTTTTCTTGTTCATAATAATTTTAAAACTCCTATTAAAGGATTACATGATATTCCTAAAGACGAGTGGCCTAAAGTGGCTGTTGTTTTTCAGTTGTATCATCTTATGATTATGTTATGGGGAGCTATGGTTGTATGCGGTGGTATTGCATGGTTAGCTTATAGGGGTATGCGTTTGGCTCTTCATCCCTTGGTTTTATATGGAATGTCTTTTTCTGTTTTTCTCCCCATTCTATGTAATGAAATTGGATGGTGTGCAACGGAGATGGGAAGACAACCTTGGGTTGTTTATGGTCTGTTAAAGACAAAAGATGCGACATCACCTATTGTGCATGGGGATCAAATTTTGCAGACTATTATTATGTTTTCTGTCGTGTTTATCTGTGTACTGTCTTTATTTGTCTTTCTCTTGGTGAAAAAGGTGCAACAGGGGCCAGAGGACATAATTTTAGAGTCGGAAGGATAAAAGGTTTGAGATGGAAGGATTGTTCGCTACTTTGCTGCCTGTACTGTGGTATGGCGTTTTAGCTATTGCCACGTTTGCTTATGCATTGGGTGATGGGTTTGATTTAGGATTAAGTGCTATTTATTTTTTCTCTAAAGAAGATAGTGAAAGACGACAATTATTGAATTCCATAGGACCAGTTTGGGATGGAAATGAAGTGTGGTTAATTATCATGTTTGGAGGATTGTTTGCCGGATTTCCTTCAGCGTATGCTATGCTTCTTTCTGTTTTCTATCTTCCCATATGGACTCTTGTCATGTTGTACATGTTCCGAGGATGTTCTCTTGAATTTCGTAGTAAGATTGAGAGTCGACGTTGGAAAAAGGTTTGGGACTGTGTCTTTTCTTTTTCTGGTGTAAGCATTAGTTTTTTTCTTGGTGTTTTAGCCGGGAATCTTGTCCTTGGACTTCCTATTTCCCCTGAAATGACGGCGCCGTCATCAGCATGGAAGTTATTTTTCCGTTTGTATCCTGTTTTATGTGGGGGACTGGCTGTAGCAACTTTTGCTCTTCATGCGTGTTGTTTTGTTTTAATGAAGGTAACGGAAGGGTTATTGGAACGAGTGATTTCAAGGTTTCCTGCTGTGCTTTCTATGTTTCTTGTTACCTACGCAGGAGTTGTGTGTGTTACAGCTTTTTCGATTCCTCAGGTTTATGGACAAAGTTTTTCTATAGGTCAGTTTAAAGGAGCGCCAACTTACCCCTTACTTGTTATCTGTCTTCTAGCTACGTTAATCTGTTGCTTTATTATGAAAGGTTGTGTAGGGAAAAAACATTACGGTCGTGCCTTTCTTTGTTCTTCTTCGATCCTATTGATCCAGCTGCTTTCTTTGATTACGCTGGTATTCCCAGATATTTTATCTTCCTCAATAGACCCACAGTATAGCTATACAATTCTGAATGCGGCATCTGGAGAAAAAACATTACTATGTCTTTTGTCTATTGTGGCTATTGGCCTACCGTTTATTCTTGTCTACTTTGTATATTTGTATCGTGTGTTTAGAGGGAAAACAGATTTCCCTTCCATATACTGAGAGGGGCGAAGAAAAAGACAAAATCAGTCATGTAGTGGTGCCATATAGACTATGAATGCAGCTGTAGTAATAGATACAAGTGTATTGATCTATGATCCTGAAGCTTTATCTTCTTTTCATCAAACGCGGATTATCATTCCTTTTATTGTCATAGAGGAATTAGAAAGACACGCTAAGTTTCGAGATGAATCAGGCAAGAATGCTGCTAGGGCTATCAGTAACATTCGGATTGTTCTGGCAGAAACAGAAGGAAGCCTTTTAGAAGGAATCCCTCTTAAAAATGAGTGTACACTATATATTGAAGCTCGCTTGGATAGTAAGCTTCTTCGTGATGAATCAGGGCGCTGCTCAGCTTTGTTTGAGTCTTTAAAGGCAATTGCACGTCGAGAACCTATTGTGTTTGTTACGAAAAGTCTAGGAAGAAGAGCGTATGCAGAGTCTTTAGGGATTAAAGCCAAAGACTATGAAAACAAGAAGTTTTCCTATCGCACATTATACCGAGGATATCGAAAACTTCAGGTTTCCAACTCGGTTATAGAATACTTTTACCGAGATGGTTCTATTGAATTACCCCCAGAAGTCAAACCATCACCCAATGAATATTTTTTCCTTTCTGGTGACAAGAGTCATTTCGCCTTGGGGCGTTATGATTTGCAGTCGGGGCGGATTATCTCATTAAGAGGGATCGATAAGATTTGGGGGATTGCTCCGTTAAATTCTGAACAAAAATGTGCTTTAGATCTTTTACTTAGAGATGATGTGAAGCTTGTCACTTTAATGGGACAAGCAGGATCGGGAAAAACCATCCTTGCTTTTGCAGCTGCCATGTATCAAGTTTTTGATAAGGGGGTCTATAATCGCGTTCTTGTCAGTAGGCCTATTGTCCCAATGGGAAAAGATATTGGGTTTTTACCTGGTGTGAAGGAAGAAAAACTGCTTCATTGGATGCAGCCAATCCATGATAATTTGGAGTTTTTATTTAATGCGAACAATATGGGCAAGGATTTTACAGCATCACTGACTGCCCTAATTGAAACAAAAAAATTAGAAATGGAAGCGCTGACTTATATAAGGGGACGCTCCTTGCCGCGTGTGTTTATGATTATAGATGAGGCGCAAAATTTGACTCCCCATGAAGTGAAAACAATTATTTCTCGAGCTGGTAAGGGAACAAAAATCGTTTTGACTGGAGATCCCACTCAAATAGATAGTTTATACTTTGATGAAAACTCCAATGGCCTCACGTATTTAGTTGGGAAATTCCACCACTTACCTATTTATGGTCATATGTTCATGACGAGAACGGAGCGTTCAGAACTTGCTGCAGCTGCAGCTGCAATTTTGTAAATGCTTTTACCCTTGTCAGGTCGGCAGCTTGATTTTCTGTAAGTTTTTTGTTATAAGAGGCTAAGCGATCTTCGGGGCGCAGTTTGTTTTTAAAATTTTTTGTAAAAGCAACGTGAAAGGAGGGCGAGTTAGGGGAGCTCAGGAGTAACCCACCCATGGTTGCATGGGGTTTTCGCATACTGGATGAAAGTAAAAATTAATAAGCAGTTGATTTGCATACCCCCTTATATTTCTGCACGTTGGAGTCAGATAGCGTTTATTGAGTCCCAAGAAGGAGATGCGAAGGGTTTAGCTACTTTGAAGTTGCATTTGGTAGATGGCGAAGTTGTCTCTATTCCGAACCTAGATCAGGCTGTGATAGACATGGCTTTTCATGAGCATCTTTTGTATTTAGAATCGACACAGCAAGGTAAGGAAGATGCTTTTCAAGAGGAGAAGTTGGGATCGTTAATAGGGGTCTTACAGCAATTCTCTAAGGGATGTGATGTGCAGATTTCTTCTCCAAAACAGTTGTTCTCCTCTTTATTTTCTGGAGCTATTCCTGTTGATATTGTGTTGCAGCATACCCCGGAACAAAAGGATCAACCGGATGCTCCTGCAGAGATCTTGGAAAAAATGGCGGCTATGATTCGTTCTTTAGCTGAGAGTGTGCCTGTGTTGCTTCCGAAACCAGAGCCTCATTGTAATTGCATGCACTGCCAAGTGGCGCGTACAATTGCAGATGAAGATGAAGAGGAAGTAGAAGAAGAGGATTTGAAGTTTCGTGAATGGGATGTTATTCAAAGTGGAGACCAGTTGTATACTGTGACAAATCCTTTAGACCCTCAAGAACAGTTTAGTGTCTATCTAGGAGATCCTATTGGATGTACCTGTGGACAGCCTAATTGTGAACATATAGAGGCCGTGCTCTATACGTAGTCATTGTTATTGTAGATGAGTTCCTAACAGACGAGTCATGAATTTTCGATGATCGTCATGCATAGGATTATGATTATAGTGACTTTTCTTGTTCGCAAAATTGTAGTTAGTTTTTCACCTTGTCTTTGTTCTTTCTTGCGGATATATAGCAAAGGCCTTAATCTTAGGTTGAGGACCCGTGATTTCTTGCGTTAACATATTCTGGGAGTGAGAGCATGCGAAAGTTGCCAATAGCAACGCTTTTTTGCACTGTATTTTTAGGTGGAATGGGGATCACTTATGTGAGTGCCCACGAAGGCGCAGCTGTGGTAAACGAGGGAGCTTTATTCACACCGTTCACTGGAGAAATCAAAGGAAATAGGGTTCGTCTACGTCTCGCTCCTCATACAGATGGCTCAATTATTAGAGAACTCTCGAAAGGCGACTTAGTTGCTGTTGTTGGTGAGAGTCGTGACTATTATGTCGTATCTGCTCCCGAAGGAATCAAAGGATATGTCTTTCGTTCCTTTGTTTTAGATAATGTCATAGAAGGTGAACAGGTCAATGTGCGCTTGGAGCCTTCTACCTCAGCTCCTGTTTTAGCCCGTTTGGCTCGAGGGTCTCGTGTTGATGTCATAGAATCTCCAGCTTCTGGTAAGTGGATAGAGATTGCTCTACCTAAGCAGTGTGTCTTTTACGTAGCAAAGAATTTTGTTTTAAATAAGGGCGCAATCAGTCTGTATGAACAGCAAAAAGGGCAGAAGAGAATTGCAATGGATCTGCTAGATTCTGCTGTTGCGTTTGCTCGTAAGGAACTACAAAAAGATATAAGCCAAATTGATTTAGATGCTATCTATAAAAAGATCAACCTGGTCCAAACGGAAGAGTTTAGTGGTATTCTAGAATTACAACCACTGATTCAAAAAGCATTGAGTGAGATTCAAGACGCATATTTAGCGAAGTCTCTAGAAAAAAAACCTGCGGAAGCAAAAGAAGAACAACCAGTTTCCCTTGTTCCAGATAAAGAACAAAAACCATCCGTTCCTGCTAAGGAGAAAAAAGTTTCTGGATCTCTTCTTTCTCATCATATCCGTAAACAGATATCTGTTAAATCTTCGCCTGTTATTCAAGGAAGGGAAAGCTTTGAGTATTCCTTGTACAAAATTTGGGCGGATGTTCATGCACAGGAACACCCAGGAGTCTCATTGACTCAAGAAGCCTTTTATAAGGATGAGCAGAAGAAAAAACAGATTCTTGTCGGGGAGCTCGAACTCTATCCCCACATCGTGAAAAATAAACCAGGCGATTATCTTCTAAGGAATGGAGAAGATGTGCTCGCTTTTGTTTATGCTACAACAGTCGATCTTGAGGCTTGGGTTGGAAAGAAAGTAACGGTGGAATGTCTTCCACGTCCTAATAATCACTTTGCTTTCCCCGCCTATTACGTAGTCAGTGTTAAAGAAGCCCAATCCTAACACACTGCTTCCCTCTTGTCAGTTCTTGGCTAGGGGAGTGGTGGGGTGTTCGTTTCTCTCGGTATACCACTTCTTTATAGAAAGTTTTCTGAGATAAAAACACGTTGACTCATGATCTGTGATTTAGATAGAATCAGTTGTTTTTCGGTTGTTAAACCGCACTCTTTTGGCCAAAAAGAGGGTTCTCTACCCTCTGCCGGTTATAAGATGAATAGTAAACTAAATCGTGAGAAGTAAGGTAACGAATGCCTAGTGTTAAAGTTAGAGTCGGTGAGCCTGTAGACCGAGCTTTAAGGATTTTGAAAAAGAAAATTGACAAAGAAGGGATTTTAAAGGCTGCAAAATCTCATAGATTTTATGATAAGCCTTCCGTAAAAAAACGCGCTAAATCTAAAGCCGCTGCTAAGTATCGTGGTCGTTAAGTTGTAGCTAATAGGATCTTGTTCTATGGATTACTATGCTGTTTTGGGGGTTGCTAAAAGTGCATCCCAAGAAGAGATTAAAAAGGCGTACCGTAAGTTAGCTGTAAAATTCCATCCTGATAAAAATCCTGGGGATGCCGAGGCTGAGAAGCGTTTTAAAGAGGTTTCGGAGGCTTATGAGGTTTTAAGTGATCCTCAGAAGCGAGAATCCTATGACCGTTATGGTAAGGATGGTCCTTTTGCTGGTGCTGGAGGCTTTGGTGGTGCTGGCATGGGCAACATGGAGGACGCTCTGCGTACTTTCATGGGGGCGTTTGGTGGTGACTTTGGTGGAGCTGGTGGAGGCTTTTTCGAAGGATTATTTGGGAACCTTGGTGATGCGTTTGGCATGCGAGGGGAGCCTTCTGGTGCTCGTCAAGGTGCTAGCAAGAAAGTACAGATTGTATTGACTTTTGAAGAAGCAGCTCTTGGGGTAGAGAAGGAACTTCTCATCTCTGGATATAAGACTTGTGAGACTTGCTCGGGATTAGGAGCAGCAAGTAAGCAAGGAATCAAGACGTGCGATCGCTGCAAGGGATCAGGGCAGGTTGTACAGAGCCGAGGTTTCTTTTCTATGGCCTCTACTTGCCCAGAGTGTAATGGAGAAGGACGTGTAATCACGGATCCTTGTTCTGCATGTCGTGGTCAGGGACGAATCAAAGATAAACGCAAGGTGCGTGTACATATTCCTGCTGGTGTTGATTCAGGGATGCGCTTGAAGATGGAAGGTTTTGGGGATGCTGGATTAAACGGTGCTCCTGCCGGTGACCTTTATGTCTTTGTTGAAGTAGAGCCTCATCCTGTATTTGAAAGACGCGGTGATGATCTTCTCTTAGAATTGCCTATAGGTTTTGTCGATGCAGCTTTGGGTATTAAGAAGGAGATCCCCACACTTCTTAAGGAAGGATCTTGTCGGCTCAATGTACCAGAAGGGGTGCAGAGCGGAACGATACTGAAGGTTAAGGGACACGGATTCCCTAACGTTCATGGTAGAGGCAAGGGGGATCTGTTAGTGAAGGTTTCCGTTGAGACTCCGCAACGCCTTTCTGAGGAACAAAAAGAGCTTCTACGTAAATTCGCTGCTACAGAGAAAGCGGAGAATTTCCCGAAAAAAAGAGGCTTTTTAGATAAGATTAAAGGATTTTTTTCTGACTTTGCTGTATAAACGCTAGCCTATCTGTTAGGAGACGGCGTATGATCGAAGCTGAGTGTCAAGTAGCAAGTACGACAATAGAAGAGACTTTGCAATTGGCCTGGACACTGCGGCTGGCAGAACAGAAGATGTTGTTGTTATCCAGACAGAGTGAGTCTGGTGGCACATTTCAGTTATCTTGTGCAGGTCATGAACTTGCTGGTATCCTGGCAGCAAAAAGTTTGATTCCAGGGAAGGATTGGTCCTTCCCTTATTACCGAGATCAAGGCTTTCCCTTTGGAGCTGGCTGTGATCTGTCTGAGATTTTTGCTTCTTTCTTAGCTAGAAATTCTCCTAATCACTCTTCTGGTAGGATGATGCCCTACCATTATTCTCACAAACAATTGCGTATTTGTTGCCAATCTAGTGTTGTTGGTTCCCAGTTTCTGCAAGCAGCAGGGATGGCTTGGAGCGTGAAACACCAAGGGTCTGATGAGGTGGTGTATGTCTCCGGAGGAGATGGTTCTACCTCCCAGGGTGAGTTTCATGAAATGCTTAATTATGTTGCTTTGCATCAGCTGCCCTTGGTTACAGTCATTCAAAATAACCAATGGGCTATTTCCGTTCCGTTTGTAGACCAATGTTCAGCAGATTTAGAAGAACTCGGCAGGAGCTATCGTGGGTTATCTGTTTTCCGGGCAGACGGAGGGAATTACGAGGCTTTGCAGGCTGTATTCCAAGAGGCGGTTTCTCTAGCAAGAGAAGAACGCAGACCCTCTTTAGTAATTGTCGATGTTGTACGGTTAGAATCACATAGTAACTCGGATTCTCATGAGAAATACCGCTCTACTCAAGAGCTCTCTGCTTGTTATTCTTCGGATCCTTTAGTGCAATTAGCTCGGGATTTCCTCTCTTGTGGTGGGACACAAGAGCAGCTAGAGGAGATTAAGGCTAGAGCTAGGGAAGAGGTGGCTCAGGCCTGTGCCTGGGCTGAGAAACAGCCTTTTCCTAGTAAGGGGGAAACAGCACATGAGGTCTTTGCTCCTTGTAAGGGGATTTTCCTCACTTCAGCAGACTCCGTTTTTCCTGATAATCCAGAACCTAAGGTTATGCGGGATGCTATTGCAGAAGCACTACTCGAGGAAATGGAAAGGGACGATTCCGTTGTTGTATTTGGAGAGGATGTCGCAGGGGATAAGGGCGGTGTCTTTGGCATCACGAGAAATCTGACGAAAACATTCGGTTCGTCTCGTTGTTTTAACACCCCATTAGCTGAGGCAACCATCATCGGAACAGCGATTGGTATGGCAATGGGAGGAAGGCATAAGCCTGTAGCGGAGATTCAATTTGCGGATTATATTTGGCCAGGGATTAACCAATTATTCTCGGAAGCTTCGAGCATCTACTACCGATCCGCAGGGGAATGGGAAGTTCCTGTGGTAATCCGCACTCCTTGTGGAGGGTATATACAAGGAGGACCCTATCACTCGCAGAGCATAGAGGCCTTTCTCGCTCACTGCCCTGGGCTTAAGGTTGTGTATCCATCGAATGCTGCAGATGCAAAAGCTTTATTGAAAACAGCAATTCGAGATCCAAATCCTGTGGTTTTTCTAGAACATAAAGCGTTGTATCAAAGACGGATCTATAGCGCCTGTCCTGTGTATTCTGCGGACTACCTCTTGCCTTTTGGAAAGGCATCTGTTGTTCTTCCTGGTGAAGACATCACCCTAGTCTCTTGGGGTATGACATTAGTGATGAGTGTAGAGGTAGCTAAGGAACTAGCTAAGAGTGGGATTTCTGTAGAGGTGATTGACCTCAGGACAATCGTCCCCTGTGATGAGGAGACTGTCATAGAATCAGTTAAGAAAACAGGGAAGCTACTCATCGTTCATGAGGCCTCTGCTTTTTGTGGATTCGGAGGGGAGCTAGCAGCTTCTATTGTAGAGAAGGCCTATCAGTATTTAGATGCTCCTGTACGAAGAATTGGAGCTTTGGGAGCTCCTGTTCCCTACTCCAAGATCTTAGAAAATGAAGTTCTCCCTCAGAAAGATACGATTCTTCAAGCTGTTAAGGCTTTAGCCGCATTTTAGTTTCTTCCATTGGATTAAAGAACCCATCTCTTATCAGTGGCCTCTCCTACGTAGGTGAGGCGCTGTAAATATACCCCTAATAACAGCAGGAATACTGAAACAATGGTGATCATCGTAGGTGTGATTCCCGCTGCGTACCATGTTGTCAGAATATTAGGTGCTTGTAGTCCGGAATGGTCTAATAGAAATGCAATGTATCCCTCTGTGAAGGGAGTAAGAAGTGGAAAGGCAAGGGCAAGGAGAATCAAGAAAAAACAGGGAATGACCAAAAGAGGGAAGAAGAGATTAAAAAGTAGGCCATCTAAAGGAAGAGAACCGAAGAAGTATAGCAAGGGTAGAGCTAGGAAGAGCTGAGCAGAGAAAGAAAGTAGGAAAGAAGAAAGGAAAAAACAGAATAATTTACGTCCTAGAAGATGGGTAATTCGTTGAGAAGCCCATGATAGAAGAGAAACCCGCAGGGGAGGGAAAAACAGAAGAATCCCTCCTGTAGCTAAAAAGCTAAATAGAAAGTCAGGAGATAGGGGACAGAAAAAAAAGGAGCAAAGAATACACCCTAATCCCAAGCGGTTTAAACTAGAGCATAGTCCGGGGAAAAAGGGAATCAGGGAAAACAAAAAACAGGAAAGCCAGGTTCTCCAAACAGAAGGAGAACTAGGAAAGAGCAACAGGCAACAGCATAGAGAAAGGAAAACAAGGCTGTTTTTTAGTTTTGAAGACCCCATATGAAAGAGAAACAGTAAGAAAGAAGAGCATAAGGAGAAATGCCAACCAGAGATAACGAAGAGATGGGATAACCCTTTTTCCCTGAATAGCTCTTTTACTGTCTTTGGTAGGGGATGTCCGAGTAATAAAGCTGAGGCAAATTGTTGAGATTGCGCTAGGGAGAATACTTTTTTTATACGCGAGGAACAAGCATTGCGGACAGATTTCTGACAACGGTGAGCCAAAGAAGGGGATATGAGGTAAGGGGGATGTGTAACGGTAAACGTAGTGTTGTTCAGAGAGCCAGTGAGGGCGTAGGCTTCCCCAATAGACAAAGGGATAGAAGAACGAATAGAACAACGGATATGACGTGTTTGTTTCCCACAGGCATAGGTTAATAAAGAAGCTTTTCCATAATGCTTAGTCCCATATCGCGCTTGGATGGAAAAAGTTCCTGAGGCTGTTCCCTCGTGTGATTGCCCACAAGGCAAGATGAGAAAGGGAAAAAGCCAAAAAAAGAAAAAGAGAAAAAGGATTTTTTTCTTATCTTTAGGAATAAACAGATGTAAAGTCAGTAGTAAACATGAACAGCAGAAAGGGTAAGCTCGAGCAAACATTCCAGAACACCAGTATAGGGCACAGATAAGTAAGGGATGTTGCTGTTGAAAAGCACGGCAAGAGCTTTGGAATCGGTAGATAGCTGATGAAAAATATGACATGGAATGAGACGTGTTCGCAGTTAACAACTCTAGTTATTGATCCATCTAAGGAATCATGGAAAGAAATAGCAAGACGGTTCCCACGTATGCCTAAGGGGTGGTATGAGTTGTCATGTTTATCAAAGGAAAGTCGAAAGGAGTTAGTCCGGGAGTTCTGGCTCTCTTCTCTAGGGCTAGATCATACGGAATCGCACACCTTTTGTCGTTTTTTTTCTTCCTTAGAGACGATTATCCCTTGTATCAATCAGCCTCAGCATAGGCCTTATGAACCATATCTGTTGTACCAGTTTGCAAATGGATCTGGATTCCGAGGGAATATCCCTCTTTCTTACAACAATTTGAATCTCCCTTCTATACCTGATGGTGATTATGCTCATTTTTTCTCCATTCATAATGGTTTTGGATCAAGGAATGGAGGGATCTTTTCTTATCAGGAGCTGGCTAAAGAGCGTTATCTCTTTGCTACTTACTTACAGGAGAAACGAGAAGAACTAGTGGGGTGTTTGGAGCCTTTCTATCGATCTAAAGCAGGCTACCAATGTTTTATTACAGAACCAGAAATGCAAAGGCGATTTCCTTCTCCTAATATCACTTGTAATGATCATTTGCTGAGTCAAGAAGACTACCCTGATAAGCTTTTTTCCTTGCCAGGCAGGGTCTATGGCTCTTTCCTAGAGTGGTTGGAAAATTATTTGACAGAGAGCTTCTGTGTATAATCGGGTTTTTCTTGTGTTGTTCATCTAGCCAGATTACACTTTCCTCCAAGTTGTTGTCCCGGAGTCTGTATGGGTGATCTCGAAGAGGAAGTTTCCTGTGTGTGTGTGGTGAAGAATGCCTCTGGTATTCATGTACGTCCAGCGGGAGCTCTTGTGAAGCTACTAGCAGGAGAAGAATGTGAGATTAGCTTTTCCTATGGCGGGAAAACAGTCAATGCAAAAAGCATGATGAGTATTCTCATGTTAGGAGCTCCTCAAGACAGTGAGGTTGTTGTTTGCATCAAAGGGCGGGATGCAAGTCGTGTGCTGGAAAAGGTATCAAAGGCATTTGCATCTGGCTTTGGAGAATTATAGATGGAAGAAGGTCAAGAGTGGAGAGTATTGGGAGTCCCTATCGTGGCAGGGATTGCCGTTGGTAAGGTTGTATTTTTACCTTCTTCTCAGCTGAAGGTGAATGAGCTCACCCTACCTCAGGAAGAGGTAGAACATGAGATCCGTCGTTATTACAGGGCGCTGAAGCAATCCAAATTGGATTTGGTCGCTTTGAAAAAAGAAGTGACAGAAGAGCAAGAGGTCGCCTCTATCCTGCAGGCACATTTGGAGATTATTAAAGATCCTCTTCTGACAGAAGAGGTCGTTAATACCATTCGTAAGGATCGAAAAAATGCTGAATATGCCTTCTCTTCTATTATTGGTAAGATCAAGGAGTCTCTAGGAAAGGGAGTCGTTGCTGACCGCGTGCAGGATATCCATGATATCTCTAATCGTGTCATCGGACACCTATGCCGAGGACATAGACGTTCGTTAGGATGTTCAGATCAGAATATCATTGTCTTTGCTGAAGAGCTGGCTCCTTCAGAAGTAGCAAGTGCCAATCCAGCTTATATACGGGGGTTTGTTTCTCTATCAGGGGGAGCGACTTCCCACACTGCTATTGTATCTAAAGCAAAGAGCATTCCCTATTTAGCTAGTATCGCACCAGAACACTGGCAGGAGATGCAGCAGTATCAAGGGAAGCTGGTATTAATCGATGGGATTCATGGTGAGATTATCTTTAACCCTATGCCCAAGACATTGGAGATCTGTTATAAGAAACGATCCACCGTCTTATCTCCCATCACGGTATGTGAAAGCTCTATCCCCCTGCGCGTCTCCGCACATGCAGGAACACCGAGTGATTTAGATATTCTACGTGAGTTTTTCCCAGACACTTCGATTGGCTTATTTCGATCCGAGTTTCTTGCTTTTGAACACCTTCCAACAGAAGAAGAACAGTATATCGTTTATAAACGCTTGATGAGCTTCCCTAATTCCGTTTTACGTTTATTTGACTTTGGAGAGGATAAGCCCTGTCCAGGGATACACGGTAGCGGTCTGCGGTCAGTACGTTGGCTTCTAGCCAATGAGAATGTTTTAAAAGAGCAGTTACGAGCCATTCTCCGTGCCTCTACAGAAGGATGTATACGCGTGTTAATTCCTGGTGTAGTGGATGCTGCGGAGATCATTGCTGTGAAGACCCTTTGTCATTCTCTACTTGAAGAAGGAGCCCTAGGAATAGGAGAGAATATCTTTTGGGGCTCTATGATCGAAACGCCTTCTTCTGCTTGGATGATCGAAGAGATTATGCAGCAAGTGCGTTTCCTCTCTATCGGAACAAATGACCTTATCCAATATACCCTAGGGAACCCACGGGAGGCACCGCTCCCTGATTACTTAAATAGCGGGCTGCATCCTTCCCTCATTCGTACATTAAAACATGTCATTACGCGAGCGAAGCGCAGGGGGATTCCCGTCTCTATTTGCGGAGAGGCAGCTTCTGATACGACCTTAACCTCTTTGTTTATAGGGTTAGGAGTGACAGAGCTATCAGTGGCTATTCCTAGTATTGCTAAGGTTAGAGAAGCATTGACAGCTGTACCACAGAAGGCTACTAGGGGTATTTGACCTATCCCCTGAGAAATACTTCCTAGAATCTGCCTTACCTTTCCTAATATCAAATTAGCAGACACGGATAACCTTTATAGGTTGGTTCGAACCTTAATTAAACCGTTAGAGGCGGCTTAATTGTATGTTCTGTACCTTTCACAAGAAGTAAATCAAGGGATTAAACATCTCATCGATGCGTTGAGAGAATTGGAAGAAACTCCTACCAATGGTGATAATGAGGAGTGGCTAATTATCGTGTCATCTATCGCTACATGCGAAAAATGCTTTAAACTTTTAAAGAGAAAGCTACCGTTTTGTGTGATGGCTTTCTCTTTTTTTGCATATCCTTATGGCTAAACAAGCAGGAAGTAAGTAGCTAATCCACCGAAGTAGCTAGCTAATGCTATCCAAGATGCCTTTTTCACATACCAAAGGAAATTTACTTTTTCTATTCCCATAAAGGCAACACCAGCAGCAGATCCGATAACGAGAATGCTTCCTCCTGTTCCGGCTGCATAGGCAATTAATTGCCAGAGGGAATCATCTAGAGGAGCATTGTACATTCCCATCGTAGCAGCAACGAGAGGAACGTTATCCAAGACACTGGATACAAGCCCAATGATCACAGCAACAACATGTCTAGAAAAGAGTTGGTCCATAGCTAGGGAAATGTCTTGAAGAACATGAGCAAAGTTTAAAGCATTAACAGCAAGGAGGATTCCTGCAAAGAAGGTAATAGAAGAGATATCAATTCGTGTGAGGATATGAGGTACTCGTAAGTGCTGGCGATCATCCCCATGGGGATAGTGAATCCAGTCACTGATTAACCAAACAAGCCCTAACCCTAGCAAGGCTCCTACAAAAGGAGGAATTCCTAAACAGGCTTTCCATACAGGAACCATAATCAATGAGCCTAACCCAATGGTTACAATATACCCGCTCTTAGGAAGAATTTCTTCTGCTTCCAGATTTTTTAGAGCAACAGGAGATGTTGAGCGTTTTTTAATCAAAAACTGGCCAAAGAACCCGGCAATAACAGCGCAAACTAAACTAGGTAAGAAGAGACTGCGAATAATTCCCCAAGAGGAAATCTTGTTGTTAATCCACAGCATAGTTGTCGTCACATCTCCTAAGGGAGTCCAAGCACCGCCTGCATTAACAGCAATGACACACATAGCTCCTAAGATTAAGCGGTCATCTCGAGACTTAACGAGTTGTCGGAGCATAGAGATGACAATGATAATCGAGGTGAGGTTATCTAGGGCAGCAGAAAGGAAGAAGGACAGGAGGAGTAGAACCCATAAGAGCATTGTCTGCGATTGAATATGACAACACTTAGTAATAACGGAGAAACCTTGGTGCGCGTCTATCAGTTCTACAATTGCCATGGCGGCAAATAAGAAGAAAATGACCTGAGCCATATCGGCAATCTGTTCTGCTAGTAACATATGTTCTGCTCCGTGCAGATGTGAGAAACACACCAACCACATGAGCCCACCCATAACTAAAGCTACAGCAGATTTATTTACCCGAACGATATGTTCAAAGACAATTGCCGCGTATCCAAAGAGAAACAAAGCACACAATTGGAATTTTAACATAATAATGATACTCCAAGTTTTTTAAACTTTTCGATCCATTCTCTTTCATACCATTTACAACCCTGCTGGTGCAAACCCAATGGGAGGAGTCTATGGCGCTAAACGGGAATAGGCAAGAGATTAATGTATCTGCAACAAAAGAGTAAACTTTAAAGGTTTGAAAGAAAATCTTTTATATTTGCTTAAGTGCATATTTTAATTAAGGTTTTTGTCAAAAAAAAATTTAAAAATCTTTTAAAAAAGCGTCCCTATCTTTATCATATTGTCCGCTATTTGACCCGATGTTGAAGAGTAGAGGTTTAGCATGAGAATAAAAAGATTTATAGCGTTTGTTTGCGCATTTGCTTTTGGCTTGCAGCTCAGCCCAGTGCAAGCAAATCATGTGAAAGAAAATGCTTTGGTTGATTTGAAAATTTTGGAGCATTTATTAGAAATAAAATATGCGCCAAAAGTTTGGAAAGAGACTCTTTTTGGTTGGAGTCTTCAAGAAAGTACAGATAGAGCTTTATCTCTAATTAACGGAGAACGAGTACCTTCAACAAAGTTTTGTCAACGGGTCCTAGCAGATTACATTGCCAACCTGAACGATTACCATGCTGGTATTACATTCTTCTCCACCGAAAGCGCCGTGATTCCTTATGCTGTAAAGCTTAGCGGGGATGGTAGGTGCTTTGTTGTGGAATCTTTTGATTCTGCACGTACTCTTCTTGTTGGAGATGAGATTTTAGAAATGGATAACCTCCCTGTCATGCAGGTTATAGAGAGCCTACGTAAGGGAATCGGTTCTCCTGCAGATAGTGCTGCAGCTGCGCGCTTTCTTTTTGCAAGAAGTGCGGCTCTCGGACATGTTGTTCCCGCTGGCTCCTCTTACTTGAAAGTACAAAAAGCTAATGGGGTAGTAACGAATGTTCGTGTTCGTTGGCGTTATACACCAGAGAATGTAGGGGACCTTGCTTCTATTTCCTATAGAATCCGTGAACCCAAATTAGGAGTAAAAGGCCCTAAGGCAACAGCAAGATCATCGTCATTGAGTTTTGGTGCCCCTCGTCAGAGCAGTTTGTTTAGCACTCCTATGCAACCTTATTTTTGGCCAGAAGTACATTCTCAATATCAACGAAGAGAACGCTGTAGTGATCATGATTTGGGAAGTTTGACAGGATTCTTGCCTCACTTTGGACGTGTTGTATGGCAATCGCAGAAGGCGTTTCCCTGCCCTGCTTACGCCTTTTCTTATCAGGACAAACAAGGTCGTGATTTGACAATCGGCGTTGTACGTATTCCTTCATATGATTGGTCTTCCTTGGCAGAGTCAGCTAACGTTGTTTGTGATGAAGCTCCTTGGCAAGAGTTTATTGATATAATCCGAGAGCTTGAAGAGCGTACGGATGCTTTAATCATTGACCAAACAGCGAACCCTGGTGGTAGTGTTCTTTATCTATATGGGTTGCTCTCTGCTCTAACAGACCGTCCACTACATACACCTAAACACCGTATGATTCTGACTCAAACAGAGGTGAATGAAGCTTTGGATTGGTTAGAGAGATTGAATGGTGTATACACAGATGAAGCTGCTCAAGATGTTCTGGGGTCTGATATGGAAGGCCTTGCCATGAACATGACAATCGTGAGGTATTTGAAAGACTATGCAAATAACATACTTAGCTATTGGGCAAAAGGGGAAATCAACTTAACTCCAGCTATGCCTCTGCTTGGTATCGAGAGCATTCTTCCAAGCCCACATGCTCGATATACAAAACCATTGTGTGTATTGATTGATGGAGAAGACTTTTCCTGTGGGGACTTATTCCCAGCTATCCTAAAAGATAATGACCGAGCTTTAGTTTTAGGTATGCCTACAGCTGGAGCTGGTGGATTTGTCTTTAGCGTAGAGTATCCAAATAGAAGTGGTATTCGTAGTTGTTCTTTGACAGGCTCCTTAGCTGTACGTGCTAATGGATCTCTGATTGAGAACTTAGGAGTAGCCCCTCATATCAGTATTCCGCTGACTACTGACGATGTCCGTAGCGGGGAGTACAAAGATTATATGGGAAGGGTCTTGGATTGTTTTATGGCCTATATAGAAAATGGCTGTACAATCGGTTCTGATGTGTAATGTAAAAGGCTTCAAGGAAATATCCTTGAAGCCTTTTATGTAAAACTATCTTCTTATATCTTTCCTTGTTCTTTTTACGTTGTTTTTTTTCATTAACATCTATGAGACTGCCCAGTAAGGTAGTGTTGCTTTTGTAAAACAGTCAAAATTCCTTTTGATTCCCTATGGAGCATTTTTTGTACGCATTCATTAGTTAAGCCTGCCTAATTGCGATATAGGTTTCAGTCTAGAATCAATATTTTTATTTTTTTGTATGTCTTTTAGAAAAAACCTGTTCTGTTCCCCCTCTGAAGCAAAATTTTGATTCAATTTGACAAAAAATATTTTGAATCTAAATTTGTTTGAAAATTTTTTAAAAGAGGAGGGGAGTATGAGTGTTCCAATGTTGACCTGTTATGTTCGTGTAAGTGGTATTTGTTTGAGAAAGCCTCCAGTTAAGAAACAGGAAAGGCTCTTGGTTAGATTGACAGAAAAGTCAGTAAACAAACCATTATTTGATAACAAGACAAATAGTCAGATCGTCCAAGAAAAACAAAGATTAAGTACCAACGATGAATTTTGGTGGGATGACTACGAAGTGAGTGGTTCTTGTGAGTCTCCAACATCTCCTATCATTACAGCTGGAATGATAGCTGCTTGGGGTGAAGGAACCAATGGAGAAGTCTGATTAGGTTTAGAAATACAGAAAGGAAATGGCTTATAGAAATTAGCGTTGTATCTAGGAAAGGGATAAACGCAAAAGGGGATATGTTCCCTTTTGGCCCAGGCTATACGCCTGGGCTTTTTTGTGTCCTTTCATAATCTGCTAGGACTAGAAAGGTAAGGACAGTTTTTAGAATAAAAAAATCACTTTATGTATTCAAGGATAAAACTAGGTTTCCTGAGCACGAATAGCAGGCGACAATTCCACATGATCTTTTTTAAAGGAGAAGAGGTTCTGACTTCCCCTATTACTGACTGGATTGCCATCTCAACCTTTAATCTCTGTATCCCAATGGCGAGTGTAGCATCAAAGAGCCTTTAGGGGCTCGACTTTATACCTTTTGCACAAATTGCATTTTCCTATCAGGCACAGCGAGATTTTCTAAGTCTCTGAATTCAGAACGGATACCTGCAAAGGGTTCAGGCTTCAAGTGCTGGGCTTAACTCTGATTCAATATACCACCCTTTTTCTTCAGCTGTTAGAGCTTTCTTAGCTTATTGGCTCTCAGTTTCTAGGGGTGATTTTTATTGATAAAATATCCCCTCACAGCATATCCTGAGACAATTTTGGTTTTAAACAGAAACCAAAACATGAGAAATGCATAACGGGTAGTCATGAGTGTCAACTCTAATGTAAATGCTTCATTCTTAACCTTTTCCATTAAATGGGGGAAATTAATCACGAATAACAAAAAGGTGTAATATGTCTTCTGTGACTCAAACAATCGGAATGGGGGGGTACTATCAGTGTACACAGCAATCCTCGCCAGAACAGAATCAAGCGAACGACACTTCTGAAAAAGTAGAAAAGTGCTATGAAGAGAATAAGCCAGAAGTCAATCAGGAACCTCCTCGCAGACATGTCTGCAGACTAGGTTACTGTAACTGTAGACCTCGTAAGGTTCCTAGAAAATCCGGATGCATTTGCTCCTAGTTCGCATGAATCTAGGCTACATTCTCTCTCCCCCCTGAGCTATGCTCAGGGGAATCACCTTTATTCGGAAAACTTCAGTCAGCCTACCCACGAGCTTGACTTATGGGACATAACTGAGTGTTTAGTTCAGTTGCCGACTACGGAACTATAGCAGTGAAAGGTATTTTTAGTAAACTACCTTATCTCGTTCATTTGTATTGGAGGCCTTGTGGTTTCTGAGATGAAGATGTGTACGTCTGGGTCAGGGTTGTAAAGTGTCTTTAATTTCTAAAAAAAGAACAAGAATCCTGCTCTTGCGTATACTATTCTTTTTCTAGAAGAATCTGAGTATTGCTGTAGGTAATGACTTAGATTGGCTAACTATTCATTAGGATATTGGATGCGTAAGATCATTTTGTGTAATCCTCGGGGGTTCTGTGCGGGGGTTGTCCGTGCTATTCGTGTGGTAGAGGCTGCTTTAGCTAAATGGGGAGCACCTATCTATGTAAAACACGAAATTGTACATAATGCCCGTGTTGTAGAAGCCCTTCGAGAGAAGGGAGCTGTTTTTATCGAGGATTTATCTGCAGTGCCAGAAGGGGCTCATGTGATTTATTCTGCGCATGGCATTTCTCCTGATGTCCGTGAAGAGGCAAGGGAAAGAGGATTGCAGGATATTGATGCTACGTGTGTTCTTGTGACTAAAGTGCACTCTGCTGTCAAGTTATATGCTAGCAGAGGCTATAAGATTCTGTTGATCGGGAAGAAAAGCCATGTTGAGGTAATTGGTATCTGTGGTGAGGCTCCTGATAGCGTGACCGTGATTGAGAAAGTTGCAGATATAGAGGCCTTGCCTTTTTCTTCAGAAGACCCGTTGTTCTACGTAACACAAACGACATTGAGTTTAGATGATGTTGCGGATATGACCAGGGCATTGAAAGCTCGTTATCCAAATATTTTGACTTTACCTAGTTCTTCTGTTTGTTATGCTACACAAAATCGGCAGGGGGCATTACGCTCTGTTTTATCTAAAGCAAGTTTCGTTTATGTGATAGGGGATATTCAAAGTTCAAATTCCAATCGTTTACGAGAAGTTGCTGAACGTAGGGGGATTCCTGCTCGTTTGATTAATTCTGTTGGGGATATAGGTGAAGAGGTATTACAAATCTCTGGTAATATTGTAGTTACTGCAGGGGCTTCGACACCTGAGGAGATTGTTCAAGCATGTGTTCAGCGATTACGAGAAATGATTCCTGGTATTGATGTAGAGGAAGATGTATTTGTAGAGGAAGATGTCATATTCCAGCTACCTAAAGAGTTACGCAACTAAACGATTCTGCCGTTCTGGTATTCGGTTTCTTTGGCGAAGCCTGTTCCGAGTGGTGTTCATGTTGCGGGAGTCTGTGTATTCCCTGCGGCATTTGTATTATAGGTTTCCGAAGCTATTTCTTTATGATTTGGCTCGCATGTTTTATACCCTGCGATCCAATCCCTATACCTACTTACGTCGTTTTCCAGGATCTTCCTTACTAAAAGATGGAAATGTCTATGGAGAGACGCCTTGGTCTGTTTTGTCTAAGGTGAGTACTGTTTTTGGGATCACCTCTCATGATGTTGTTTGTGATTTAGGTTGCGGATTAGGACGCGTGTGCTTTTGGTTTTCCTATGTTGTGCGGGCCCAGGTAATAGGGGTTGATAATCAAGAGCCTTTCTTACGGTTTGCCTCTTCGATGCATAGAAAATGGAAAGTTCCTGGAGTTTTCTTTTACCAATCATTTCAAGAGTGTGATCTCTCTCAGGTTACCTGTGTGTATTTTTACGGTTCTTCCTATTCTCTAAGGGTTTTGAAGGACATCGTGGAGATTTTCCAAAAGCTCCCTCCCAGAGCTGTGGTAATTAGCATTTCCTTTCCTATGAATTCCATCCCTGGAGGAGAGGCGATGTTTTCTACAGAAGACTCCTGTGAAGTCTGCTTCCCCTGGGGAAAGACCACAGCATATAAAAATCGTAAGTTTTAGTTATAGAGATTGCGGACTGTATCATGCTCAGATTGTAAGATCTGCATAAGCAGAGAGTCCATGTTTCTCCAATGCTCCTTCAGCTCTTCTACTGAGCGTTGTAATTCATCGTGCTCAATGCGGAAGACCTCTTTGTAGTTTTCTGCAATGGTTCGGAAGGCACTTTCTTGTAGCTCATGTACTTTGGAGGCGGCTTCTGAAAACTGTGCTAGTGAAGAGCAAACCTTCCCAATACCCTTGAAGAAGGTTTTTGCAGAAGCATCTTTCCAAAATCCCATCTGCTTCTGAAGAAGATCTAGAATATGACCTCCACAGATTTCCCCAACAACAGGAGAGAGTGCTCCAAAAATACCAAGAGAAGCTGTGAGGATCCCTAACCATTTAGTTGTATTTGCTTGTCGTAGGTAACTGGCTTCTACTTTTTCTGCTTCTGCCATGAAAAGCATTCGAGTCTGACGGCGCTCCCATGCGTCTTGTTCTCGGCTGTGTAGCATGAGCTTCATAATCTCTGCACAGATTCTGAGGATATCAATGTGCGACACGCGCATATGAAATAGAGTTCCCAGTTGGGATTCTGAAAGGGCGAAGTGCACAAGGTCTGGAGGAAGGGGAGGGGATTCCCGATGAATTTCTTTCCTGCCCACAGAACGGACCTGTTGTACGGAAGTTTGTTCTCGTTTATTTTCTTCTTCTTGATCTCGTTCTTCTCTTTGGCGGTCTTCTTGTTTTTCTTGCTGACCTTCTTTGTCTTTTCTTTCCAAGGAAGAGTTGTGGCCCTCTGGTTTTGTATGACTAAATAAAGCCATAGGAGTAAGAAGAGGGGAAAATTCTTTTGCAGAAGCTGTTTCTTGCTGGGAAGCACTTTTCTGTGATGTATGGGGACTTCCTTTAGAATATGTTTTCACGGTCAGCGTGGTGGGGAGAGACTGCATTCTCTGTTGACCGTTCCCTTGTTTAGGGACTTCGAATTTTAGCGTTGCTTGTTTCATAAGCCCTTGTTGGGGTGGTTGAGAGTGAATCAAGTGGAATGTGTTCTCCCCTGTTGCTTCCTGTCCCTGACTAGGTTGGGAGGGTGAGGATAAGGATGCTTGCTGGTGCTGTGGGCTTTGAAACTTGGTTGTTTCAGAGGAATGAGACGTCAGTGTAGGTAAGGATATGGGTTTATGAAGAGAACCAAATTTGTACAGGTACTTCTCAGCCGGTAGTGTAGGGGATTTGGGTAATGCTTGTTGTGCGGTTTGTGAAAGCAAGGACAAACACGATTCAGACATAGAGCGGATAATAGCGAGCTGTCCCTCTTCTGGAACAGATAGGGTTTGTTCTATAGCTCCGTCACCTTCAGAGGCGGTTTCCTGTACGGCATCTACTAGGTCTACTGTGTCTGTGGGATTTCCGGAAAGAAAAGAAGGTGAGATTGTCATAAATAAACGCCAGAGTTTCTAAGACAAGTAAGGGAGGGGTAGTATGACAGGTTCACTTTCTTAGAACAAGAGGAATCACTCTTTAGCTTTGTCGAGTAAAATCGTTCTCTAGAATTTCGTTGGCGTTTATGTGTTCAGAGAGCTTATCGTTAATTAGTTAAGAATATTTCTTAGGAGAGACCACGAACAAAGATGGAATCGCTTTCCTTACTGATTTGTAGGGTATTAGAGAGGCTTTCAAAGGATGCCTGAAGCCTTTCCAGTAGATCATCTGCCCTTGATATGTAGTCATCACGTTCCCAATTGAGTTGATCAATTTTTAGCTCTATAGAACTGTAGTGGGCGCGTAGAATCTCAAAGCGTGATCGCAACCACAGCATTGCACCATGAAGAACAGCTAGGGCTCCTTCTAAAGCGGGAGGAAGGGCGCGGATAGCTCCTTCTATCAAAGCAGAAAATCCAACTTTTTCCATAGATAAAGATGCTATTGAGAGCAGGAAGGTTACAGCAAGAAGGGTATAACGAACAAAGTTAATATATCGGATTTTTCGTTCCATATCCTTGCCTGGTAGGCGTTTGGCTATTTGTTTCCAGCCATCCAAGTATTCAATTAAGTTGAGAGTTAAGGTAATTAAACCAGCAAATAAAGCACACCAAGCAAAGATACCTCCTCCAGAAGCCACTACAACAGCACCGATACCAATATCAATCCACGGAGCAAACCACTCAATAAGCTGTGCTAGAGAACCCCAATGCTTTGCAAGAGCCTCTCTTTCAATGGATTGCTTAATTTTCTCTATTCTCTGCTGGTGACAGAGATCGAGTTCCCTTTGTGTAATTTCAATGTTTTCCTTGTAGAAGGAATAGGCTGAAAAATCAGAGAGAATTCCCTGCTTTGTCAGAAGGTAGCTCAGTGTGAAAACTCCAAGAGTAGGGGGTGTAAGCATAGGGACAACGGCCTCGGCATACCGTTTCTGTTTATTTTTTCGCTGCTGTTGCTCTTGCTGGCCGTGTTTTCTATCTTCTGCATACTCAGGTTCCTGTTTAGAGAAGAAAGGAGAGAGTTCTGTTTGCTTTTTGTTTTCCTCCTTGCATGCGATGAAGGCTGTCTCCCTTTCTAGTTTTGTATCTGATTCTCGGTCTGTATGCTCTACTTCAGATGAAGATGAGCATCGGAGCTCTTGCTGTTGTGTAGCTTGGCTAGTAGGTAGGGGTTCTCTTTCTAACTGAGAAGAGGTTTGTTTAGATAAAGAAGGCATGAGGAGATTTTGCATCAGCTGTTTTGTTTGTTTCACAGCACTTTTCTGTGAAAACAGATTCCAGGGCGATCCTTTTGATACAGACTTTTGCTGTGTGACCTGGGAAGAAAAAGAACAACCAAACTGTAGAATTTTCTCTCTTGAGGATGCTATTTTGCAGGAGGAGTAGGCATTTTTAGAAGAAGGTGAGGGCTGCTGTGCCTGTGCACGGGAAAACACCTTATGTACTGGTGTAGAAGATGCACTCTCCGGAGAATAGGTAAATACGTGTTTGGAGGAACTAGTCGGCGCTGGAGGTTCTTTAGCATCTGAGAGATAAGGAGTTTGACTGAGAAGGAGTTCTGTAGACTGAGCAAGCCAAGAAGACATATTTGAGTTCCTGATCGCATTTATTAAATGATCTTTCTTAGAAGTCGGATATATTGGGTTTTATCTTGGATAGTTGCAAATGTTTTTCTTCTAGGAAGAAGATCTAAAAAGAAATCTTAAAACATTGTTTTATCTTCTTGGATTAGAATGTTTAAGAAGGGTATTGCTTATGTTTTTAATGAAAAATCCCTGCATGTAATTGGAAAAAGATTCTTCTTTACTTGAGATATTATAAGTTATTGTTAACGAGGTTTTTGGGAAAATATTTCAGTGAAGGAGTTGGAAAACAGGAAAATCGATGTAATTGTTTATAATGAGAATAAGTTTTTTTAGATTTTAAGAAGGTTTTTGTGATGAGCAAATGGATAGCATTATCTCTCTTGTTTGCCCCTTATGCAACCTGTCTTTCTTCAGAAGCGGTACAGGCTTCCCCAGCCGTAAGAGGTGAGGCTGTGGGATTAGAGTTCAATGATAGTGAGAAGAGACCTCCCTATAGCTTCTATGCGCCCTACTCCTTTAGCTATTACTACCCAGAGCTTTTTGATGATAGTGATACGGGGCAAGTAGATACGGACGGAGAAAGACCTTCTGGGCAAAAACCATCTGGATCTTACCATTCAAAACAGAGAAAAGGAAAAAGATAGGGGAATCAAAAAAAGATATTGCCCAGGATAGGACTTGAACCTACATGCCGCGAGGCACTGGATCCTAAATCCAGCGTGTCTACCAATTTCACCACCTGGGCTAACATGCTATGTCCATGACATAGAGGGGCTATGGTATCGATTCTCTGTTTTTTTATGCAAGTACGTTTGCTAGAAGAGAGTCTCAAGAGCTCTCTTTGCTCAGCATGAAAAGAGAGAAAGTCTGCTTTTCATTTCTCTAAAAAGAGTTCTGTTTGTATCCTGTTCCCTTCACAATATTGTGAAGACAAGCCTTGTATTACCTGGGAGTTCTTAAGGGTTATGGTGTTTATAGACCCCTTCTGAGGATAAGGGAAACCTGGATTGATCTCCTATTTCATCGATCTTCTATTACGTGCGCTTCTTAAGACTATGGATATTCCTTTGGAAACTTCTTCTGCTACACCTGGATCATCAACTGCAAGTTTAGTTAAGGAGGACGGCAGTTCTTCCTCATCTGGTTTATTGAAAATAGCTTCTGGTGAAGTCACAGTTTCACCCTGTGAAACCCAGGAGAGCATACCTTTGTGCGATGCGGAGTGGTTTGCTGCTTTCCAAGCTGCAACAACAAGTGACGGAACATCTTGTCAAACAACATGTTCTCCTAAAATGGTCTTTCTTTCTCCAGAGCTTGTTGATCTTGAGATTCAAATCAGTGACATGTTCTGCGAGTTGGAAAAAGCGGACACGCAAGCCACCCCTTCAGAAAGGGACGTTCAATGTAGACAGGAGGGGCTGTCTTTTGGTGCGCAAAAGGCTTCTTCTGGCTTAGTTTATGAGTCTAAACCTGGGCAGCTGTCGCGGGGGAGACAACCTGACATACAAAGTAAGGGGCAGGCTAAACAGGACCTTTCTTCTTCTCGAATAGGTGAGATGTCCTCTTCCTCACGTTCTTCCTTAGCTCAGTTCTTTAGCCGTAAGGCGGAGAGTAGTTCGGTTCTTGCTCAGCAGGCTACGGCTGTGCGAGAGGAACAGGAGAAACTCCTGTCTACAATAAAGAGCCAACAAGGAGACACGAAAAAGGATCAGCAGGGGCAGCAACAAGGAGGGGGAAGACACCAACAAGAGAATGAGGAGGATTCCCAACACCAGGAGAAGGAAGAAGAACTATCTATAGCTCATCTGTGTTATCGCCAGGAAATGCGTAAGCAACAGCCAGCTGTGGAGGAGAAGACTTTTAGAAGAAAGGCTCAGTCTCCAATGGCATTATTTAAAGCATCAGCAGAGACAAAAGCAGTCTTTTCCCCTATCCAAACACCTCAGATTGAGAATGTATTTGTTCGGTTTATGCGTCTGATGGCTAGAATTTTAGGGCAGGTGGAAGCAGAAGCTCATGAGCTGTATCTGCGTGTGAAAGAACGTACAGATAATGTGGATACCCTGACTCTATTACTTTCTAAGATCAATACGGAGAAAGGGGATATTGACTGGAGCAAGGATGATGAGATGCAAGCTTTGGTTGACCGAGCTAAGCAACTGGGTGTGACCATTGGTGATACATATAAGTGGTCTAGTGAAGACAAGAAACTTCTAAAAGAGAATATCCAAATGCGAAAAGAGAATATGGAAAAAATTACGCAGTTGGAGCGTACAGACATGCAACGGCATTTACAAGAAGTTTCTCAGTGTCACCAGGCACGCTCAAATGTATTGAAGCTGTTGAAAGAAGTTACTGATACTTTTGTTTATAATATGCGTCCTTAATGTCTTATTTAGAGTTTTTATTAGAAAAAATAACCAGCGATGCGGAATTAGGTTATCCCTTTCCAGATGATTTAGAGTCCTATTTGGAAGGGTATTATCCCAATAAGGATATTCCTTTGGATACGTTCCAAAAGATTTTCAAGGTTTCTTTTGAAGATTTGGAACGTGTCTATAAGGAAGGGTATCATGCTTATGTGCATCATCATTATCAGGAAAGCACGGAGGCTTTTCGTTGGTTAGTTTTTTTTAATCCCTTTGTCTCTAAGTACTGGTTTTCTTTAGGTGCGTCTTTGCATATGAGTAAACAGTATGAGAAAGCTTTGCATGCATATAGTGTAACAGCTTTACTAAGAGATAAAGACCCATATCCCCATTACTACGCTTATATCTGCTATACCCTTATGGATCAGCATGAGGAAGCACGGAAAGCTTTAGATATGGCTTGGGATAGGGTGAAGCATAATCCAGTTTATCAGGAGCTCAAAGAGGAGCTACTAGCTATCAAACAAGAGGAAGGGCCATGATTACCCTGAAACATCGTTTTAAGCCTTACACGCTACGTCCTGGATCTCGACTTCCTATACCGGGATCACTGCTGTATGCAGAAGTCTTCCCTAGTTTATGTCGAATCTTCTCCCAAGACCACAAATTGATCCATGAGAAGGTCATTTCCATTGCAGGACCATTAAAACGTTTTACTGTTTTTCAAGACCTACACCGCGGTGGTTTAGCCGTTTTCTCCGAGCAATACAAATACTATGTCTTACCGTCAGGAGAGATTGTTTCTTCTGTAAAGGGGGCTTTGCCTTCAGCGGATTCAGCAGCACCCCTTCTCTCCCTCGGAGTGAATAAAGCACAGGAGTGGGAGAGAATTCGCGTACGCAGGGACATGAAGGAAATCCTCCCTCTGTGGTTTCGATTAGCTGCTCTCACTCCTGAAGAGAAAGGTAAGGGACTCTTAGATTTAGGTATGCACCGGCTGTTAGCTGACCTACAAGATCGAGTAGAGAACAGGAAAAAAACAGAAATTTGTGATGCGCTTTCGCGTTTATGGCTAGCCGGGTTCTCAACACATTTTCTACCAAGGCTCTATGATACGGAATATCAGGGTATTATTCCCGACTTACCCAAAGACGCACCAGTTCCTTTTTACCTTTTACGCTACAGCCTTCCGATTATTCAAGAGATCTTTGTCCGGGTTCAAGAAGATGCCGTTTATATTCTCCCCACACTACCCCCAGAATTCCCTTGCGGACGTTTGTTGCATCTAACATTGCCCGAGGTCGGAGAGCTGTCGTTAGAATGGAGCAAGAAAACAATTCGACGTGTGATCCTGCATGCGCATGTTTCTAAGAATATTAAGCTGTATTTCAGTAGGGTTAGAGGTTTTAGCTGTCGGCTGAGAGTAGGTGGTGTTGGATGTGGAGATATATTGAGGGGTGTTTTGAATACGAGTATGAGTGTATCAGC
>CALGBW010000002.1 GCA_937884635.1 uncultured Chlamydiaceae bacterium | reverse complement strand
AGCGATATTCAAGGCTGTTCAAACTCATAAAATAAACGAACCTGTATTTTACTCCTCGGTGAAGACAATTCTTTCACCGAGGATGTAGATGTTAGAGGAATTGAGAAGGTCGTAGTTGATGCGAGGTTTGGTGCCTTCTGCGAGGCAACGGCGGCAGATGGTGAGGCACTTGCCTACTGCGTTTCCTCCTCTGAGGATGCCCTGTTCATCAGGGTAAGCAGCCCAGATAGGATCGTTTTTGACGAGTTCAACGATGACTCTGTCTTGTGGGATAGAGAGAAGGTGCTGACGGAAAGCTTCGCTGTTCAGGCACTTCTGCCAGATGCACCAGAGCATCCAGTCGAGGCGGAAGGGGGTGAAGTCGGTACGAATCTTCTTCTTGTGCTTCGACTTCTTGTAACGCTTTGCTGCGTAACCACTTGTGGCAGTGAGGATATCTCTTTGAATGTCAAAATGTTCGGCGGTATTGTTGCTCCACTCTCCTAAGAGGTAGAGGAACTCGGTGGACTTCCATGTGTGTCCAAGTACGGTGTGAGGGAAACCTCCGGCCATGTTGCCGAGGTGTAGTTCGATGCCTTCACAAGTGTCGTGAGGCTTTGAGTAGTGAATAATGTGAAGTTGTGTTGGGTCGAGTGACTCCTGACGGTTGAGTGTTGACTCTGTGATAGAAAGGTTGTAAAGCTCCTCAGCTGAAAGAGAATTCTGTTGTAACATACTCATGTTTATTTTATTAGTTCGATAATGTTAACTACTAATCGCATCTCAGTCAAGTCTTGACTGAACCCACCGTGGTCATCATTTTTATCTATGAGAGAGGACTCGGTTGGTGGTTTGATATTCTCAAACTACTCTTGATGCTTTATTTTTCCGACTGCGAATGTGAGGTGAAATTCATAAATCGCTGATTATGAATGTGTAAAGCCCTCCTGTACAATGAGCTGGTAACAACACGGTAACAAAACTGAGGAAAAACCTCATTTTGGAGGGCTTTACAGGTGCAAAGATAGGGCTTTTTTCTGAGATCTCCAAAGATCACCTCACTTTTTAGATCCAGGCGTGCAACATTAACCAGGTAAACACTAAAAGGAGGGGTGTAGAGCCTGGATCCTAAGCCTACATCCCTCCTTTTTCAGTTTCTTTGGATTGTTCCAATGAGTATTTTTATCCAATTTGCATACACGGATCTCCAGGTGAAATAACCTTTTGATTGAGGATCCCTCTTGGACATAACAGTATAGAACGGTGCAAAGATACTATATTTCTATCAGATAGCAAAGGAAAGCTCTGTTTTTGTTCCTCTGAGTATAAAAAATAGAGAGGCACAGCTTCCCAGCTATGCCACTCCTCCTAAAAACTATAGCGAAACGTATGCTATATATGAAAGTAACTTTTTATGATCTATTTGGTAAGCACGCCCTCCAGGGTATCATCAGCCAGGGTATAGCCATAGATTGCCCCCAGTGAGTAAATAACCTGGGATATGTTACCCAGGTCTGTCTTGCTCTCCTCAGAGAACTGTTCCTGGATCACACCGATCTCAGCGATCTCCTTAAGCTCTCGTTTGCAGTCCATCAGCTTATCCATCAAGCTCTGGATCTTAACTCTTACCTCAGAATAGTTCTCTGGTTCATTCAGTAGGCTATCGCCACAAGAATTGTTCTTTTTCATATTTGTAAATTTTACTTAGTGAATAATTTTCTGAGTGCAAAGTTAAGCTGTTACTTTCAAACTCCCAAACATTTTTAGCAAATAATTCACTGATACACAGCAATATGTGTTTGGTAAACACACCTTTAGTTTAAGTTTACTGGCACATCAGCTCCCCAGCTGTCATTTATTGTAATTGTCAGAGGTTTGTCACCCAGGTTTGAAAACAGGTTGCCACTTACAATAGTACGCCTGTTTGGATATAGTGGCACAGATACCTCCTGGCTACCCAGCAGCTGATCAGCGTGATCATATATGGAGATCGTTAATGATCTGTACTCTTTGGTATTCATAAAATATATATCTGTTACAGGCAGCTCTCCATTGACTACGTTTGTAATTATCTGATAGCCTTTTTCTGTGCTAATAGGTGTATAGTAGTTAGAGGGAAATGGATAATACTTTGGATAGTTAGTTATCTCATATTTCATATACGCCACCTCCTCCAGGGGAGCATCAGAGATCTGTATGCTTAGCAAAGCTGAAACACGCTGTAATGTAACATTGATCTCGGTCTGGGATCCTGTTATAGTCATTGTTCCTTTGTAAATAAACAGCTCCACATTGTTGCTGGCTTTATCGTTGTTGTCATTGAAATAAAAACTACTCTTAGAGCTTGACCACTCTTTATCTGGCTTTCCTGTATTCTTTCCATAAGCATAGAAACATACATCATAGGAGCCTGGTAGGATTCTCTCCTGGAATGATCCAAAGCCCTCTGGAGCCTCCTGGGTTGCTGGATCAAAGGAAACAGCTCCAGACTTGTAAAGATCCTCACCTTTGTAAATGTAGTAACCGATCTCCTTAACCAGATCTCCCAGATCCTCACCAGAAACAGCTGCCCTGGTAGCTGCCTTTGCCCTGGTTCCTGTGCCAGTTCCTGGGATCTCCCCAGTGGAAACGCTCAGAGGCGATACATTGAAAGTAACCTGGATCTCCTGGCTGGGATCCTCTCGTTGATCAAGTTGATC
>CALGBW010000001.1 GCA_937884635.1 uncultured Chlamydiaceae bacterium | reverse complement strand
TGGAGTAGCCAAAAAAGGTTTTTTCTTGATGACCCTCAGGGAAGAAACTAGGGCTTTTTTCTGTACCCTATCCCATTTCTCTTTCTGTTAAGACCTTCCTTTTTTTTTAGCTTTCTTTTATGAGACAGGGAATCTCCTTATTGTCTTAGACGAGTTTTCTATGCACTTTGATCAGAACTTAGTAAATGTCGAAACAATGAAGCAGGCTATTTTAGACCGCCTGCAGTATGGCATTGTACAGGCTCCTCAGGCTGCTTCTGCTAGGGATATTTTCACAGCTATAGCAAAAACTGCTATGGAATGGTTAGCTAAGGGGTGGCTGAATACTCAAAATGGGTATTATGCGCAGGATGTGAAGCGCGTTTATTATCTTTCTATGGAGTTTCTATTAGGGAGGAGTTTAGAAAGCAATTTATTAAACCTAGGGATATTAGATTTAGTCAAAGAAGCAGTAGAGGCTTTACATTATAATTTTGATGATCTTGTCAAGATGGAACATGATGCTGGACTAGGTAATGGGGGATTGGGAAGGCTAGCAGCTTGTTATCTAGATTCTATGGCAACCTTAGGAATTCCAGCATATGGGTATGGAATTCGTTATGATTACGGGATTTTTGATCAAAAAATCATCAATGGGAATCAAGTAGAAGCGCCTGATGAATGGTTGCGTTATGGCAACCCATGGGAGATCTGCAGGGGAGAATATCTGTATCCCGTACACTTTTACGGAAGGGTTAATCATTACAAAGATTCTAGGGGGCGAGATGTAGCAGAGCTTGTTGATACGCAAGAGGTTTTAGCTATGGCTTATGATATCCCCATTCCAGGGTATGGCAGTAGCTTTGTCAATTCACTTCGTTTATGGCAGGCCCAATCCCCACAAGGTTTTGAATTTAGTTACTTTAACCATGGAAACTATATCCGTGCAATAGAGGATATCGCTCTTGTAGAGAACATTTCTCGTGTGCTGTACCCCAATGACTCTATTTCAGAGGGGCAGGAATTACGGCTGAAACAGGAATACTTTTTAGTCTCCGCAACTCTTCAAGATATTCTACGACGTTATACTAAGAAACATATCTTTCTCGATCGTTTACCAGATAAGGTTGCTGTCCAACTCAATGATACACACCCAGCTTTGGGGATTGCTGAAATGATGCATCTCCTTGTGGATAGGGAAGAGATGGACTGGGATACTGCCTGGGATATGACGACGAAAATGTTCAATTACACAAATCATACCATCTTACCAGAGGCATTAGAGAGATGGCCTTTAGACTTATTCTCTAGGCTATTACCACGCCATCTAGAGATTATTTATGAGATCAATGCCCGGTGGTTAAATACTGTATCACAACGTTACCCGGGAGATGATAGTAAACGTAGGGTTTTATCCCTCATTGAGGAAGGGGATAGTCGTTATATTAATATGGCCAACCTTGCTGTTGTCGGGTCTGCAAAGGTAAATGGAGTATCCGCCTTTCACTCGCAGCTTATTAAAACTACGCTATTTAAGGATTTTACAGAGTTTTTCCCAGATAAGTTTTTGAATGTAACAAATGGAATCACACCAAGGCGATGGTTGGCTCAGGCCAACCCTCGGCTTAATACTTTGTTAAATAAGGCAATTGGTATGGATCATTTAATAGATCTATCTCAAATCAGCCGGATTCTTCCTTTGGCTGATGATGGTGGTTTCAGGGATGAGTGGAGAAAGATTAAAGCGCAGAATAAGGAAGAGGTTGCCGCACATATTCAACGGGAAACGGGTATTAAGGTAGATCCTCTTTCACTGTTTGATTGTCATATGAAGCGTATTCATGAATATAAACGGCAATTAATGAATATTCTGCGTGCTATCTACTTCTATCATGAAATAAAAAATAATACGGATTTAGCGAATAGGATCGTCCCTACAACACTAATCTTTGCTGGAAAAGCAGCACCAGGCTATGCCATGGCCAAGCTGATCATTAAATTGATTCATAATGTTGCAGAGGTCATTAATCATGATGAGCATGTGCGCGATCGATTGAAAATCGTTTTTCTTCCTAACTATTGTGTTTCTATGGCTGAAATTGTCATTCCAGGGGCGGACCTATCTGAACAGATTTCTACTGCTGGCATGGAAGCCTCTGGAACAGGGAATATGAAATTTGCTTTGAATGGTGCGTTAACCATAGGCACTATGGATGGCGCTAATATTGAAATGTCTGAGCATATAGGAAAAGAACATATGTTCATTTTTGGTTTGCTAGAAGAGGAAATCGCACAAACGCGAAATAACTATGCACCTAGAAGTATTTGTGATAGCAATCCAAAAATTCAAGAGATTTTCCGCGTGCTCTCAGAAGGAGTGTTTTCTCCTGAAGATAAGGAACTATTTCGTCCGATCGTAGATAGCCTATTAGGGAACGATCCTTTCTTTGTTGTGGCAGATCTAGAAGCATATATCCAAGCTCAGTTTTCCGTATCAGATGTCTTCGTGCAAGCAGATGAATGGACGAAAAAAGCCATCTATAACGTAGGAAACATGGGATTCTTCTCTAGCGATCGGGCTATCTCTGAATATGCTCAGCATATTTGGAATGTTAAAGGAAGGATATTTGGAGAAGAGGAGAAAGCGTTCTGATAAGAACGCTGTCTTTAATTGAGTAATAAGACTGCTGGAGACTCCAAAAGCTGTTGTAGCCGTTTTAAGAATAACGCAGCTGGGAATCCATCGATTACCCTGTGGTCTACAGATAACGTTAGGACACACGTTGCACCTATTGTAATCTGGTTATTAACGATGATAGGCTGCTCTTCAATACCTCCAACAGCTAGAATAGCGGATTGAGGAGGGTTAATAATAGCAGAAAACTCTGTAATGCCTGTCATGCCTAGGTTAGAAACGCAGAATGATCCACCTTTATATTCATGTTCTTTTAGTGATTGTGTTTTTGCTTTTTTCGCTAAGTTCTTGATTTCCGCAGAAATCATGCCAACATTTTTCTTATCAGCACAACGGACAATCGGTGTAATAATCCCATCAGGGATAGAGACAGCTACGGAAATATCAATCGTTTGGAAACGAATAATCTTATTGTCGACACTATTAAACCCAGAGTTCACTTCAGGAAACTCTTTAAGAGCAAGAGCGCAAGCTCGAACGATACAGTCATTGACAGAGACTTTGATATTTTGTTGTTTCAGCTGTTTCAACATATCCACTAAAGGTGTGGCTATAATTTTCTGTTTCACATAGAAGTGAGGAACAGTCATTTTGGCTGATTGTAATCTCTGAGAAATCACTTCCCGAATCGGAGAAAGCGCCTCTTCTTTATAAGAACCGGGATGTATATCACTAGATTCTGGGAAACCAAATCCAGCTATGCCCTTGGTAGGGGCCTTTTCTAAGTCTCTTTCAATAATACGTCCACCAGGGCCACTACCCTGAACGTTAGAAAGATCTAACCGACGTTCTTTAGCTAAGCGTTTAGCTAAAGGAGAAACAGGAGAAATGCAGCCAGGTTCTTTGAAAGATAAAGGATGTGGTAGGGGAGGTTCGGGTTTAACTCCTAAAATAGAAAGATTAGATCCAGAAGGGGAAGAAGACTTGGATTCCTGTTCAGGCTGTTCTAGAGGTCTTTCATCAGCTTCTTTCTCAGGCTTAGGAAGCAACTCTTCTAGGTCAAATGCAGCATTTTGTTCCGTAGAGAAAACAGCAATAGGAGCTCCAACCTGAACCTTGTCTCCTTCTTTTACCAGCCTTTGTAAAATCCAGCCATCATCTGTCGCAGTGTGTTCAACTACAGCTTTATCTGTAGATACTTCTATTAATACATCGCCAGAAGTTACGGCATCGCCATCTTGTTTATGCCACTTGACCAAGGTTCCTAATTCCATAGTAGGAGAGAGTTTGGGCATTTTTAACAAGGAAATCACAGCTTACCTCATGATTTTTTCGATCGCGTTCAAAACACGGCTAACATTGGGAAGGGTAGCCTGTTCTAAAACTTTACTGTAAGGCATAGGAGTCTCTTTTTGGCATACTCGTAATGGAGGGTGGTCTAGGTCGTCAAATGCATGTTCCGTAATCAAAGCAATCACTTCTGCTGCAACTCCAGCAAAATAATGCCCCTCTTCTACAATCAGACAACGGCCTGTTTTTTTCACGGAAGAGAGAATTCCAGATATATCTAAAGGTTTTATTGTGCGTAAATCTACTATTTCTATAGATATACCCGAGCGTTGTCTGGCTTGTTTTGCAGCTTCTCGTGCTATGGAAACCATCCGGCTATACGTGATAATAGTAAGATCAGATCCTTCTTCAACAATACGTGACTTTCCAATAGGAATTGTGTATTCCTTTGTTGGGACTTCTCCTTTTAATCCGTAATCAAGTTCATTTTCCAAGAAAAGAACAGGGTTGTCATTCCTAATTGCAGATTTCAATAACCCCTTCGCATCGTAAGGAGTAGAAGGAGCAATCACAATTAAACCGGGAATATTAGCATATAAAGCTTCTACACAATGTGAATGCTGACAGGACACTTGTGCGGCAGCTCCATTTGCACCGCGAAAAACGATGGGGACAGAAAACTTTCCACCGGTCATGTAATGCATTTTCGCAGCATGAGAAATAATCTGATCTGCAGCAACGAAGGAAAAGTTCCAACTCATGAATTCAATAATGGGTCTCAGTCCTGCAAGTGCTGCACCAATTCCTATTCCCGCAAACGCTGCTTCACTAATAGGCGTATCAATCACTCTGCTTGCAGACCATTTATCTAGAAGTCCTTTGGAAACTTTATATGCTCCATTATATTCAGCAACCTCTTCACCTAAAATACACACATTAGGGTCTCTAGCCATTTCTTCATCAATGGCTTGTCTAATTGCTTCTCTCATTTCTAGGGCAATATACTCAGGCATAAACACCCTCTTCTAGTGTAGTAATGGGTGGAAACGGGTCTGCTTTGGCCTCAGAGAATGCCTGCACAACCTTATCGCGACATTCTTTACGCAGTTGTGAATACTCCTCTTCAGACAATACTCCTGCTTCAACTAACCAACTTTTGGCAAACAAGATTGGATCCCTTTTCAAAAGACATTGCATTTCTTGTTTACTACGGTAGAGGTTAGGATCGGAAATAGAATGTCCTTTGAATCGAGAACATAAACACTCAATTAACGCTGGTTTGCCTGAAGACTTCATATAGTTATAGGCTTCTCGAAAGCCTAGCAAACAGTTAAATAAGTCAAATCCGTTAAACATAAACGGTCGAATATTATAGGAAGGACCTTGTGCCTCGGCTATGGGTTGTTTAGCAATAGCTCGATGCGAGGCTGTTCCCATTCCCCAGCCATTATTTTCTATAATTAGCATTAGGGGAAGGTTATGTAAGGAGACGTAATTCAATGTTTCATGGAAAACACCTTGGGCAACCGCTCCATCTCCAATAAAACAAAGGGATATCTGATCTTTATTTTGATATTTAGCAGCGAAAGCAGCTCCTGCAGCCAAAGGGATGTGCCCGCCTACGATACCAAAACCTCCAGGGAACCGGTCTCCACACATATGCATAGATCCCCCTCTTCCTAAGGCGCATCCTGTCTCTTTCCCTAATAACTCTGCTGCTAAAGAACGAATAGAGAGTCCCATTAAAACGGCAACAGCATGGCAACGGTAAGAAGCAAAGAACCACTGGTTCATACCAGTATTTGCTAGTGCTGCTGTTGCAATAGCCTCTTCTCCGATGTAAGAGTGGTAAAACCCTCCAACCAAGCCTTCTAAATATGCTTCCTCTCCTCGAACTTCAAATTCACGGATCAGCATCATAGACTTTAATAGCCGGATACAGTGCTCTGGTCCAAAGATTTCCAAAACACGGTGTACGGTAGATAACTCTGTAGTTTGATCTGATATATTGTAAAAAGAAGTATCAGACATAAAAACGCGCTCTTGTATTTCTTATAGGCAGAAGAGAAGGGGCCCTGTTTTTTGCCTAGTTTAAGACAACTATAGCCCAGGAATTGATTTTCTGGAAATACTGACCTAAATTCCTATTTGGATCATGTCTATGCATTAAATAGATGAAAAACACAGATTCTTTTGTTTTACGCTAGTATGATGAAAGAGTCTAGATAGGGGACAATATGAAGCGAGTTTATTCTTTTTTTTATGACCTATTCTTGTGTTTAGCCTTTCTTGTTGCGCTGCCAAGAATTTTATATAAAATGGTCGTGTTTGGAAAATATAAAAAATCCTTGTCGGTTCGTTTTGGTTTTTCAAAACCACACGTGGGTCAAAAAGGACCGGTTGTTTGGTTTCATGGTGCTTCTGTTGGGGAAGTGACACTACTCAGTCCTATTCTGCAACGTTTTCGAAAAGAATTTCCTGAATGGCACTGTGTTGTTACAGCATGTTCGGAAGCTGGAGTACAGACGGCAGAGAGGTTGTACGCGCCCTTAGGGGCAACAGTGTTTGTTCTTCCACTAGATTTAAGTTTGATTATTAAGCCTTTTGTTTATGAGATTGCTCCTTCTCTACTTGTGTTCTCAGAAGGTGATTGTTGGTTCAATTTTTTGAGTGCTGCTAAAAAAGTAGGGGCCAAGGCAGTTGTGGTGAATGGAAAAATGTCTTCTCGTTCTTGCGGGCGTTTTTCTTGCATAAAACGGTTGGGAAGAGATTATTTTTCTTCTATAGACCAATTTTTTTTACAGGATTCTTTGTATAAGCAACGTTTTCTAGAGTTAGGTGTAGCTGATAGCAAAATTAAGGTGACAGGGAATATTAAAACTTATGTAGAACCTATTTTGGATGAAGAGCCGGTAATGAAAAGAAGAGAAAGACTACATATCCCAATTTCTTCTAAGTTATTGGTTTTAGGATCAGTGCATCCCAAAGACTTTATGCAATGGATTCCCGTATTACAACAGAAAGAGTTTCATGATGTGTTTGTGTTATGGGTACCGAGACATCCTGAGCGGGTGCCTATTTTAAAAGCGCATTTAGAACGAGCTGGTATGCATTTTTCTTTATGGAGTGAGGCACCATATTTTTCTCACAGATCTTTGATTGTGGATCAAGTAGGGTTGTTAAAACGTTGCTATGGGATTGCTGATTTGGCTTTTGTCGGAGGGACATTTGATGAGAAGGTAGGGGGACATAATCTATTAGAACCTCTACAGGCTGGTGTACCTGTATTATTTGGTCCCCATGTGTACTCGCAATCGGAACTTGCTTCTAGATTATTAGCTAATGGAGCAGGGGTTTGTGTGCATAATCAACAAGAACTAAGCCAAGTTGCTTTGGATCTTTTATTTTGTGATACAACGAAACAAGACCTTATTGATAAGGGGCAGCTCTTCCTAGAAAAAGAAGGGGGAGCACTTAACCGCACTTGGGAAGAATTAAAACACTATATTACTTGCGAAAAAATGTAAGGTTTTGGCACTATGTTGCTTTCCTATCGCGGGATAGAGTAGTGGTCATCTCGTTGGGCTCATAACCCAAAGGTCGCAGGTTCGAATCCTTCTCCCGCTAATCCTTTTCTTTAAGGCGGTATAGCTCAGGTGGTTAGAGCGGCAGAATCATAATCTGCGTGTCGTTGGTTCAAGTCCGACTACCGCTATGCTTATTCTATCTAGTCTATAATATTCCCTGCACGCCTTTCTAGCTGGTTTTTTCTGTTGCTAGGATTGTTTTGTCACTGTATAAGATGCGTCTTTTTTTTTGAAAATGAGTGAAAGCAATGTGGCCGTGTTGTAGATCTAACTATAGTAGTAATGGTTCTGATTCCATTCCCCTTATAGAAGAAGCCCTTCCTGACGATGTTAACAGTAGTACAGAAACGGGCTCTTCTAATACCCATAATATGCCTTCTCCGGTTCCTCCTAGATCTGCCCATAGTTTGTTGGAAGTTGGTTTTGATATAGTCCGCATAGGAACTAATACAGTTTTACTTTGCATCAGACATCCTAGTTCGATGGTGCGTACTAGCCGCGCTGCTTTATCCCATTTTACTAATCAGTCTTCTTCTATAGCGTCGACTGGTTGGGATCTGGATATGTTAAATGCAATGATGTGGACAGGGCAAAGTGTAGGACAGCTTACTCTTCTGTTTCTAGATCCTCGATGTCGAAGAAGAGGCTGGCGGGTTTTCCGTGCTGGTTTATCTGCAGCAGCTGTAGTACAAACGCTTTTAGAGTTGGCACATAATAATCATCTGTTGAGATCCCGTCATGGTATGTCTGCAGAAGAAATGACGCAGCGAATATCGCTGATGTTCTCAGATGTAGTATTCCTAATGTATGAAGGATGTTACTTCATGGGAGAGGCAGTTCGTTGTGTTCGTGATCGGGTACGACGTATTGCTGATAATGAAAATTCGGAAGGAACCTTACAACAGGTTGGTCGAGTACTATCGAGAGTCCATAGAGCCTTTCATAGAAGAGTAAGACAAACAGCTAACATGGTAGGTGCTGCTGGGTTGACATTGGCCGCAACTCTCAGTGCTACAGTTACTGTACAGGTCCTTAACGAAGGTGGGCCAGATAGTGGTATAGAAGCTGCTGTTTTAGCTGCTCAATCTGCAGTGATTATGGCTGCAGCGACAGCTTTTGGTTGGATGTTTGCGCGTGGTTTAGACCGAGCCAGACAATAGTGGGTCATTTAGATACTGTGCAAAAGCCCAGACATAGTTCTGGGTTTTTTTGTGTTCTGGCTTGGAGATTTAGTTAGCGGATAAAGAGTCTGTTTGTTGTTCTGGAGTATTATCAGCAATAACATAAGAGGTTGCTTCAGGCTTAGAAATATCTATTCCTGTTAAGCTCATGAACGCCATCGCCATTAACCCTGTTGTAATAAATGAAATGCCCGCGCCTTGCATGGGAGCTGGAATGTTAGAATAAGCTAGTTTTTCTCGAATTGTAGCAAAGAGAACTATGGCTAACCACCAACCGCATCCTGCACCAAGAGAAAAGATTACCATAGGAATAAATGGATAATTTTTTGTAATTCCAAACAAAACTCCCCCTAAAATTGCGCAGTTCACTGCAATTAAAGGAAGAAAAATCCCCAGGGAAAGATAAAGCTCTCGAGAGACCTTTTCTAAAAGTAGCTCCAAAATCTGTGTAAAAGCAGCAATGACAACGATAAAGGTAATAAGTTCTAAGAAGCTTAGATCGATTTCTGCAAAAGATGGGGAAACCCATGAAAGGGCCTTCGGTCCGGTGATGAATGTATGGACCAACCAATTGATACTGCCTGTGATTGTCAAAACTAAGGCCACGGACATACCTAGACCATTAGCAGTTGAAAATCGGGAAGAGCAGGCTAGATAACTACACATGCCTAGAAAATTAGCGAGCAAGATATTCTGGATAAATGCTGCCTGCAATAAAATACCTAAAAGGTTAAGAAAAGAATAATCTCCTAGCCACATAGACTCTATCCTTGTTTTTTCTTAGATCTCATGATGTTCACAATGCTAATCATTGTTCCAATAAGGAAGAATGCGGATGGTGCTAGCACCATTAAGCCAAAGTTTTCATAACCATCAGGATGTTGCTCGGAAGCATAGAACCATTCTGGAATGACATGTACGCCCAAAAGGGTCCCAAAGCCAAATAGCTCTCGTATAATGCTGACGGCAATTAACACCCATGCATATCCCAACCCAGAGGCAAATCCATCTAAAAATGCAGGAACTGGAGGAATATTACGTGCCATGCTTTCAGCTCTACCCATAACAATGCAGTTAGTGATAATCAGCCCGACAAAAACAGATAGGGTTTTGGCTAACTGAAAGAGAAATGCTTTGAGTAATTGGTCTATGACAATCACAAACAAGCTGATGATGATCAGCTGTGTGATCATACGAACGCTATCGGGCGTGACTTTCCTTAATAAGGAAACAAGGAAAGCAGAGCAACCTGTTACCAAGCTCACTGCTAATCCCATGGTAATTGCTGTAGACACGGTTGTTGTTACAGCTAGAGCAGAACAAATTCCCAAAATAGCAATAAGAGGTTGGTTGTTGTTCCATAAAGGATCTAAAAAATAGGCTTTGTAAGACTTACTTGCTGACACGTTCCTCTCCAGAAGAATTAAGGTTAGCAAAATAGATCAGTAATTGACGGTAAGGAGCTAGAGATTGTGCATACGCATCTGTTACTCCGTGACAGGTTAGCGTAGCACCGGAAATGCCGTCGACAGAAGAGTTAGCTTTAGGGGAATCGCCTAGAATAGCGGGTACGGAGCCTTTGATAACTTCAATACCCAAGGGAGCTGTCTCCCAATCTGTTGTTCCAGAAGCTGAAGGTAGGAAGAGTTTTTTCCCATAAAAAAGAGATTGCCATTGGTAATTAGCAATATTCGCTCCTAGTCCTGGAGTTTCTCCTTGCTGGTACCATGTTGCGCCTAATACTGTATTACCGTCGTTCTGCACACCCAGGTAGCCATAAATAGGTCCCCATAAGCCGAAGCCGGAAATAGGAATGACTAATGCTTGAATGGAGGAGGGGTTATTAATTACTTCTGCCGCAGACAAGCTCTTAGCAGATTCTGTATTTTCTAAGATGGCATAAAAGAGAAGAAACGGTTGCAGATAGAGGTGTTTATTCTTATTTCGTTCTAAGAAACTAGGATAGTCAATGTTCTTCTCTTCAAAGGAAAACATACGGCCCTTGCGATCAGCTAGTAAGGGGCGTACAAAGTATTGGCAGTATTGATCTACTGCAGAAGAGGAAGCTTTATTAGATTTGGTGGCTGGCTGTAGAACATTCAGTGTTTTATTATAAATAGCTGGGACCCACTCTCCATTATTTAGTACTTGGAACGAATCATACTCGTTAATCAAATGCGCGGCGCCCAGCATTTGTTTGTTCTGATCAAAGCGAGCAGCCTGTTGTTGGTATGGGGAGAGGACATAGTAGACCGTTGACAGAAGCCCACCTGTGAAAAGACTGAGCAAGAAGATAAAGAGAATAATGTACCAAGACTGATTCAGGTATTTAGGTGGTTTAGAAGAGGTTTCTGTCATCTTACTCTCCTTCTGAGAATGTACTTTTTGACAGCAATATGATCAAAAAGTGGTGAAAACACATTGCCTAAAAGTATAGCTAACATGACCCCTTCAGGATAGGCCGGATTAATTAAACGGATTAAGATTGTCATACTACCTATGAAAAATCCATACAACCATTTGGCTAATTTCATAGAAGGAGAAGTCACTGGGTCTGTAGCCATGAAAACTAGACCAAAGGCCATTCCACCCAAGAAAAACTGTCTGTAAGCTGGAACGAAAAATTTTGCTGGTGCCCAAGCACCACTTTTACCCGCTAAGAGAACCGCTACAATTTTAAATAACCAGGCAGAAATAAAAGCTCCTAAACCAAAGGAAAGCATCGTCCTCCAAGAGGCTATCCCAGTTATAATTAAGAATATAGCTCCAATCAAACAGGCAACAGTCGAGGTTTCACCTAGCGATCCCAGTACATTACCGAAAAAGAGGTTGGCAGAAGAAAACTTGCCTATACCGTAAATCACATCTGCAATCGAATAAACAGAATCAAATTGCGTAGGAAGCAGGCCTAACCCGCCATCAGCAATAGGTGCTGTAACAAAATCTTGTAGTTGAGGCAGGGTTAACTGATTCAGAACAAGTCCGGGGTGTGTTTCGCTCCATAATGCAAATTGAGAAGACAGGACATCATAACTAGGAACATCGGGAATATGCAAAAGATTAGCAGCAATTGCATCTGCGTGAACACGTTTCACAGATTGAGGAGTAGAGCTCAGAGTTTGTAGGCAGGTGGATTGAGAGAAACCATCTATAGCGGATGTTGTTTTCAAAAGAGAGTTCATTTGATATAAACTCTCTTTAATATGGGAAGAGTTACTGCCTACCCAGACATCTCCACTCATTTTGGTTGGGAAAGTGAAGAATAAAAAGGCTCTACCTGCAAGAGCTGGGTTGAAGATATTCATCCCAGTCCCACCGAATAGCTCTTTACTGACAACAACACCAAATGCAATACCCAGAGCTGCCATCCAGTAAGGGATAGTTGGAGGAAGAGTAAGAGGATATAAAATTCCAGTAACAAGCAGTCCTTCAGCTATAGGATGTTTTCTGATAATAGCAAATAGAACTTCACAAGCGCCTCCTACTGTATAGCTGATGCAGAGAAGTGGGAAGAAAATCTTAGATCCTTGTAGCAGGATATTTCCGATGCCTATGTTTTGGAAAGTAAAAGCTAAATAGCTACGAAAGCTAGAAATTTTTAAAAAGGTTTGCATGAGGTCTGGATTGCCTGATCCATATACCAAAGCCTGTAATCCAGAATTCCAAATAGCCATGAAAATTGGCGGTAGCAGAGCGATAACAACGAGGGTCATCCATCTTTTCACATCCACGGCATCACGGATAAAAGGGGGACGGGTAGTAGAGTGGATGGGTTCTAGGCAGAATGTATCTATAGCATCTGCAATTGGAGCAAACTTTTGCCATTTATCTTTTTGACATAGTTTCCAAGCAAATTGAACGAATTTTTCTAGCATTATAATCGGGAGGAAAGTTGAAGCTTCTACACGTTCAAGAACGTAGCAAATTAAGAAAAATTTTAGGAGTAAAAATTTGTCGTGGTTTTAAGAGACTGAAGTTTTTTATTGAGCTTGTATTTCCAATTTTATGCTACGGGTGTCGTTGTCCGGGTGTGTTATTTTGTCGAACCTGTTTTCGTGGAATTCATGTAGCAAATAGAAGCGGTCGGTGTTTCACCTGTTTTCAAAATCAAGTCATGCCTCATCAACGGTATTGTGACGAATGTTCTGCATCTATTCATCAAACGATTGGACTATACTGTGCGTCTAAAGAGGCTCATGCTTTATATGTGCATGCCGCAGCTGGGAAAGCGTTCGCTTTGAAATGTTTTATTCGTGCAGTGAAGAGCACATTAGCATTAGAGGAATTTTATCCTAAACGGATTGTCTATTTCCCTTCTTCTATACCAAGAGATTTTCCAGTTTTATTAGCTAAGGAACTGCAGGTCCCTTGTCAGATGTTATTACCTTTCGAACGATGTATACGTCGCTTAAAACCAGAACCCGTATGCATAATCTCCACACATCTTCCATCACGAAAGGTGCTGAAGTGGATGAGAAAACATCACTCAACGCACTCTATATTGATCAGCCTTTTTGCTTATAGATCTTCGTCTATTTGGGATAGGGAGGATCCAGACACAGCAACATAGCCCAAGAGTTTCACGCCCTCATCCACGCATAAAGATCCTGCTTGGATATCGCCTTTTACTACAGCGCCTCCACGTAGCTCAACCTTCCCAGCAATAGTAAGGTTCCCTTCTAATGTACCCTCGATAATAGCTTCTTGCAGATGGATATCTGCTTTTACATGTCCTTTGGGACCAATGATAATTTTCCCTTTGGAAACCAATGATCCTTCAAAAAACCCATCAATGCGAAGTAATCGTTCAAACGTTAATTCACCTTTGAATGAAACTCCTTCTCCTAATGTTGTTTCTGGTTCTTCAGCAAACAACGGGGCAAGTTCATTACTATTTTGATTTGCTGACCAGGTTTGAGAAGGCTCTTCAAAAGAGGGTAGTGGCCGAGCCTCTATGGGACGAGGCTCCATAGACTTAGGGGAGTCAAATAAACTAGGAGGGGTGTCCAAGCGCTCATTTCTCTGGTAAGAAAAACCAGAGTGATGGGCGGAAGTCTCTTCATCGTATAATGTTTGCACATCATCAAAAGGACTCTTACTTGCTTTCTTAAACACGGGGCGACTCCTTAGCCAGAAATATGATTCTTGCACAAATTAATTTGACTCTTCAGCGTTTCATCTTTTTCTATTTTTTGTTCAATACTCTTACATGCATAGAGAATAGTGGAGTGAGTCTTTCCAAAGGCTGAACCGATAGCGACTAAGGAGTCTGTAATTAATGTTTTTGCAAGATACATGGCTACCTGTCTGGCCAAGGCTAACTCCTTGGATCGGGAATTGCCTTTTAAATCCTGTAGCTTCACTTGAAAAACAGTGGCAACGCTTTTAAGAATACTTTCAACTGATACTTTCTGTTTAGACGGTGAACGGAAAAGCTCTTTAAGAATTTCTCGTACAGTTCCTTCATTCAAAGTGCGACCAAATAACATGCAATAAGCAGATAGTTTATTGATAGCTCCTTCTAATTGTCGGACGTTCCCGTAAATGTGATCCGCGATATAGAAAGCAATTTCATTTGGAATGGATAGGCCTTTTTGCTCTGCTTTATGCTGCAAAATAGCCACGCGAGTTTCCAAGTCAGGGATGCCTACGTGAGCAACCAATCCCCATTCCATACGTGCAATAATACGCTCAGAGAGCTTTAACTGGCTAGGTGGCTTATCACAAGTAATTACAATCTGTTTACTTAGATTGATCAAGGTTTCAAAAGTATTACAGAATTCTTCTTCAAAATTTTGCCGATTCTGTAGGAATTGAATATCGTCCACTAGAAGGAGGTCTAGAGAACGATAAAAATTTTTCATTTTATCAACAGACTTAGCACGCAAGTGATGCACCAAGTCATTAATAAAGGCTTCTGTTGTTATGCAATGAATACGTAGGTGTTTATGATGCTCTTTTACGTAGTGACCTACGGCGTGCAGAATATGTGTCTTTCCTAATCCTACACCACCATGGATAAAGAGAGGATTGTAAGAACGTCCAGGACGACCGGCAATTCCCATAGCGGCAGATTTTACAAACTGGTTAGAAGGACCTTCGATAAAATTGTCAAACCGATAGGTCGAATTGAGTTTTAACTCAAAATCTTTATTTTCTTCGATGATTTCTAAAGAAGGGCCCTTGTTCTCACGAACAGAAGATTTAAGGGGTGTTTTTTTGACCTCAGAGATGACAAACTCTAAAGCTGGATTTCCTTGAATATCCAAGGGAACAAAGCTACATAAATCTTTTCTATAGTTGTCTAATAGGTAATCCTGAACAAAGATATTCGGGACTTCTAATCGGATTTTCTCTTGGGATTCCTCTAATACCCTAATTGGGGCTATCCAGTTTTCAAAAGCTGTTTTTGAACAGCGAGTTTTTACGTAATTGACGAATTGTTCCCAGGTACTGCAATCGTTACACGCTAGCATGCGGATCTCTTTACTGTAAGCGAGTCTTAATCCCTCAGGGGCTAAGGCTGTTCTGGTTTATAAGGAAAACGCCAATGTAGCATTCGAGTTGATAACCAATCAACACATTTTGCTAGAAAAAAGGCTGCGAGAATAGTCTTGAGTCAAATTTTTATTCATAATATAGCTATACATTTTGTACTTGGTAGCTCATGAGTAAAGCTTCTGCATCATTTGCAATTACAGTATCGGCGCAGGTTTTCAAGTACGTGGCGATAGCTGAGGCTTCATTTGTTCTTCCTAAACAAAACAAAGCTTTTGTTTTGTTAAGTAGTGTGGGGAGGTGATCTCCTTGCATGCGCAAGGCTTGATCTAAAATTTTTAGAGCATTCTCATTATCTCCGATCTGTAAATACAACCCCCCTAGTGTTTGAAAATCATATACACTGAGAGGATCTAAGATAATCAATGCTTCAAAAAAAAGAATTGCTTTTCGATAGTGTCCTTGGCGAAGAAATTGATAGCCAGAGATGCGAAGTTCTTCTAATTCCTCATCATTCCAGCCTAAAATGGCTTTCCATTCGTTATCTAACATCTGTTACCCTTGTACAAATTGGAAAATACGAGAGATGACATAATCAATCATCACATTAGAAGACTTGATTCCTTGGTCTAATACTTTTAATAAGGTCTTCCCTTCTTGAAGAAGCTGATTTTCCTCGCCGTCTTCCGATTCAGAGTCATCCTCTTGTTGGTGTTGTTCTCCGGAGTCTTTATGTGCTAAGAAGGGGCGAACTGAACTGCGAAACGAGAATTTGCCTCTTGTTAAAACTTTTAGGTAAGAAGTGATCTTCTCCATAGCCTCATCCTGTTGATCAGGAGAGCCTAAGGAAGGTACTAAATAAGGGGTAGAAAAACGCTGTTTGTGAAAATTAGCAGGGGGAGCAAACATTGCCCAATGTGTTTTTTGATTGGTCTGCATTAGTGTTGTTAATGCAGAGTGTTTGGGCGTCATATCTAGAATTTGGGCGTGCTTAGCGATATCTCTGATAGCCACGCCTTCCATGTGCACTTCTTTTCGGAAGTCATTAACAATTTTATTATTGGAAGCGTGTTTTTCGTAAACAGATGTACTGTAATTAAAAATTTCTACCATGATACTTCTTGCCTATGCATCCTTATTTTCCCAATCATAACGAGGCTCATGAAAATGTCAAGGGACAGCCAGAGAGGGTGAAAAGAAAACTGCCTTTCCATTATGACGAAAGTTGCCTAATGAGCAGATGTTTCCCGGATTCCTGTATAATATTCCCGTTTTCCCTTAAACTGCTGGTATCAATCCCAAAAGTGTGTGCCATAATGTCTGATTCAACGCCCCACATTCCTGTTCTCGTAAACGAGTGTTTAGAGCTTTTCTCGTCTTGCCCCCCTCAACGATTCAGGGATGTCACTCTGGGAGCGGGTGGGCATGCGAAGGCTTTTTTATCAGCGTATCCGTCTATTTCTCTCTATGAGGGAAGTGATCGAGATGCATATGCTTTAGACCTAGCAAGGCAACGATTGTCTGAGTTTGGCTCTCGCGTTGTCTTTCAGCATGCTTCATTTCAAGATTTAGCAGACGCTCCTGTAGAACAAAAGTTTCATGGTGTTCTAGCAGACTTGGGTGTTTCTTCTATGCAGTTAGATATTTTAGATAGGGGATTTAGCTTCCAAGGAGATGAGCATCCATTGGATATGCGTATGGATTCCTCACAAGGTATAACGGCAAGCGATGCGCTTAATACATTGAAAGAGGAAGAACTAGGAAGAATCTTTCGGGAATACGGTGAAGAACCATCATGGCGACAAGTAGCTAAAGCAATTGTGCATTTTAGAAGAATGCGTAAAATTGTTACTGTGCAGGATATAAAAGAAGCGACAAAAAATGTATTCCCTTCTTATCGTTACCGAAGGAAAATTCATCCGTTAACGCTTGTTTTTCAGGGTTTACGTGTATACGTAAATCAGGAACACGAACAGTTGCAAGCTTTGTTAAAAGCGGCTATGGGTTGGCTTGCACCAAAAGGTAGGTTATTGGTGATCTCCTTTTGCAGCTCTGAAGATCGCCCCGTAAAATGGTTTTTTAAAGAAGCTGAGGCTCAGGGATTAGGTAGAGTGATTACAAAGAAAGTTATAACACCTACTTATGAAGAGATACGAAAAAATCCTCGTTGTCGCTCTGCTAAGTTGCGTTGTTTTGAAAAAAGCTAATGAATAAGTATCGGTTTGTTCGCTTATTTATCTTATTTTCTTTTATAAGTGGGTTTCTTTATTCATACATTAATAAACAGAATGACTTAACTAAGTTGCATTTAACTATAACAAACTTATGGCAACGATTAAGGGAGACCGAACAACGGAATTCTTCTTTAGAGTTCATCGTACATAAGCTAGAGAGTCCAGAACACTTAATAGAAATTGCTGCATTGCCTGAGTTTAGTTATTTGGTTTTCCCTGAAGAAAATAGCACTAAGGTTTTAGAGTAAACGCCCGGGTGTAAGGGTTGTTTTAAGGTATAGGTAATGAAATTCCCTTGTTGTGACTCTTATCGATATCGCTGTCTTACCTATCTCGTTTGTGGTGTTTTCCTCTGTTTCTGTTTGCTCATAGCTCGTTATTACAAAATTCAGATTTGTGATGGAGCTCGTTGGGAAGCAGAAGCGCTGTCTCAACATATGTTGGAAGTGAAAGATCCTTTTCGCCGTGGGACTTTTTTTTCTAATACTACCGTGCGTCCTGGTGATGTAGAGCAGCATCTCCCTTTTGTCATCGACATCACAAAATTCCATCTTTGCTTAGATGCTGTTGTTGTTCCGCCTCCTCATCGGGATCTTATTGCGCAGAAGATCGTTTCTCTTGTAGGGGGGCGGGAATTTTCATCTGTACGCAAAGAGTTTGAGAAAAAATCTCGGTATTGCAAGTTGTTCATGTGGTTAGATACAGAGGTGCGGGATCGGCTTCTAGCATGGTGGCGCCCTTATGCTATTCGGAATAAAATTCCAACAAATGCGTTATTTTTTGTTCGGGATTATCAGCGCTCCTATCCTTATGGTAAGCTTCTAGGGCCAGTGTTGCATGCTTTACGTGATGCAAAAGATGAGAAGACAGGTAGAGCCTTTCCTACAGGTGGGTTAGAGGCATATTTCAATCATGTTTTAGAAGGGGAACATGGGAAAAGAAAGTTAATGCGTTCTCCTTTAAATCGCATGGATTTAGATCAGATAACAAAAATACCTAAAGATGGCGATGATGTGTATTTGACGATCAACGCTTACTTACAGACTATTGCCGAGGAAGAGCTAGAGAAGGGGGTTAAGGAGGCGAAGGCAAAGGCAGGGTGGCTCATTTTAATGAATGCTCATACAGGAGAAATCCTAGCTTTAGCACAGTATCCATTTTTTGAGCCTGCACATTATAAAGAGTACTTCAATGATAAAGACAAGGTAGAATCTACAAAAGTATTGTCTCTAGTGGATGTTTTTGAGCCAGGTTCAATTATGAAGCCAATTACCATAGCCTTGGCTTTACAAGCGAACGAAGAGCTGGTGAAACAAGGAAGACCCATTATCTTTGATCCTTATGAAGCTATTGATGTGACAAGAACCTTGTTCCCAGGTAGAAAACAACGACCGTTGAAAGATATATCAAGAAATCGTTGTTTAAATATGTATATGGCAATTCAAAAGTCCTCCAATGTGTACGTTGCGCAATTAGCCGATCGGATTGTACAGTCTGTGGGAAGTGCTTGGTATGAAGCTAAGTTGCATGAATTAGGATTTGGGAAAAAAACAGGGATTGAATTTCCAGGGGAATCATGCGGTCTTGTTCCTTCCCCAAATAGGATTTATCCTAATGGAGCACCAGAATGGTCTGTAGCAACGCCCTATTCCTTAGCTATGGGGTACAACATCTTAGCTACTGGGATGCAGATGGTAAAAGCGTATGCGGTCCTAGCTAATGGTGGATATGACGTCAGGCCTACATTAGTTAAACAAGTGGGTGGTATGCGTAAAACCATTCCATTGTTACATGAACATCGAAAAATCTTATCAGACCATGTAGTAAAAGAAGTATTGCAAGCTATGCGTTTTACTACGTGTCCGGGGGGGACGGGAGTCAGAGCAGCTCCGCAATGGCATACAAGTGCTGGGAAAACGGGGACATCAGAAAAATTGATTAATGGGCGTTATGATAAGAAAAAACACATTTCTTCTTTTATAGGGATTACCCCTGTGTTTTCTTCTTTCAAGGGCTCTGCACCTCTCGTTATGCTTGTATCCATAGATGAACCTGAATATGGTGTTCGCGAAGATGGAACAAAAAATCATATGGGTGGGCGTTGTGCAGCGCCTATTTTTGGAAGGGTAGCAGATCGTGTATTGTCTTATCTAGGTATACCTGGGGATAAGGAACAGTACTCTTATGATGAAAAGGTAGCGGAGATGAAGTCACTCTATACAGCCTGGAATCGTTCGTAGAGCTCTTTCTGTGCGCAGATTGTCTGACTTTTACAGAAGGTTTAAGTTTAATACTTTTTTTCTGTATATTTGCCTTTATGGTTATATAAGGGCATATTTGATTGTGTGTTTGTCTAATCTTTAGATGATAGCCGTTAAAGCCCTATAATCAAGCTGTGGCATATGAAGATGACTCAAGGTTTAGTTGCATGATGAATTTAAAATCTCTGCTAATGGGCATAAACGCTAAGGTATATGGAAAGGTTCTTCCCTTAGATGTGCGAAACCTAACAAGAGATTCTCGTTGTGTAGGTGTGGGGGATATTTTTATCGCCCATAAAGGGGCGCGATATGATGGGAACGATTTTTCTGTCGCAGCAATAAAAAATGGTGCTATAGCTGTTCTATCCTCTTTATATAATCCCTTCCTTCCCGTTGTTCAGGTTGTCGCTAGTGATCTAGATCAATTAGAGGCAGAAATTTCAGCAAAATATTACGGAAATCCGTCGAATAAACTGCGTGTGATTGGCGTAACAGGGACCAATGGGAAAACTACTGTATCCTATCTTGTGAAACATCTCTTAGATGGGATTGGATCTTCTACTGGGCTTTTAGGGACGGTAGAGCATATTTTAGGGCCCAATAAAATCCAGGATAATTATACAACTCCCACAGCTTCCTTATTGCAAAAGTATCTGGCAGAAATTGTGAGACATCAGCAGCCTTCTGTAGTAATGGAAGTTTCATCTATAGGGATAGAGCTGAAGAGAATCGCGTGTATTGACTTTGAGGTTGGTATATTGACAAATGTGACTCAAGATCATTTGGACTTTCACCAATCTATGGAGAACTACTTAGCCGCGAAACTACGCTTATTCAGAGATCTGCCAAAGAGAGGGCTTTCTATTATTAACAGAGATTCTGCTTATTCCGAGCAATTTTTAGCTGTAGGGCCTTCTCGTAAAATAACCTACGGAATTGAGTATGTTGCTGATTATCGTGCTACAAATTTAGTGTTATCACGGTATGCCTCTTCCTATGATATTGTTTATCAAGGACAAGTATTTCCTGTTAGGTCTCCTCTCATTGGAAAGCATAATGTGTATAACGTTCTGGCTGCTATCGCTACTGCTCATCAGACTTTATCATGTTCTATAGAGGATTTAGTGGAGCTGATATCTACGGTACAGCCTCCTCGAGGACGTTTGGATCCTGTTGTTAAAGGAAAGTGTCCTGTCTATATTGACTATGCTCATACTCCAGATGCCTTGCATAATGTGTGTCAAACTCTACACGCTTTGCTTCCAGCGGGTGGACGTTTGCTTATTGTTTTCGGGTGTGGTGGAGATCGGGATCCAGGTAAGCGTCCCTTAATGGCTAAGGTTGCAGAGGCATTTGGATTTTCAATTGTCACAATGGATAATCCTAGGACAGAGGATCCATCAGCCATTATCGAAGATATTTGTGCGGGGTTTACCTCTGACAATTTTCTTGCTGTAGAAGATAGACGACAGGCGATAGAAGTAGCAATAGAAATGGCAACAGAAAAAGATATTGTTCTTGTAGCTGGTAAAGGACATGAGACATATCAGCTGTTCAAGCATAAAACTATTCATTTTGATGATAAAGAAGTAGTCTGCGAGGTTTTAGCTGCTCATGTTTAAGAGCTATCTACTGATTTTTTGTGCTTTTTTTTCATCTATGTCAGTTGTTTTTGCTGATACAGTTGCATCGCGGGTTAGCAAACGCAATGCGCTGATTTTTATTGACCCTGGTCATGGAGGAAAAGATTTTGGGTCAGCAAATAAAGATCTGCATTATGAAGAAAAGTCCCTAGCTTTATCATTGTCTTTATCCGTGCAAAGCCATTTGAAAAGAATGGGGTATAAGCCAGTATTAACACGTTCTTCCGATGTGTATATAGATTTAGCTAGGCGATCGATGTTAGCCAATCAAGCTGGAGCAGATGTTTTCGTAAGCATCCATTGTAATTATTCCTCTAATGCAGAGGCATTCGGTTCCGAAGTGTATTTTTACAATGATAAAAGTATGGCGCGGAAAGTGCGGTCTGAGTCTCTAGGCAAGACAATCTTGCAACATATGCAAAGAAACGGTGCCTTGAAAAAAAGATCAGTGAAAACAGGGAATTTTTCTGTTATCCGAGAGACAAAAATGCCAGCTGTGTTAGTAGAAACAGGATTTTTATCCAATCCCAGAGAAAGAGCAGCCCTTCTTGATGCAAGGTATCGTATGCGCTTAGCTAAGGGAATTGCTGAGGGGATTCACGCCTTTCTTTCTGCAGAGGGAAAAGCTTCGGCGTAGAAAGAACGTCCTCGATGCGATTCGAACGCATGGCCTGCTGCTTAGGAGGCAACCGCTCTATCCTACTGAGCTACGAGGACATAAAAACCCGCCAAAACTGAGGTGGGTTTTCTTCTTTGGAAGAGAGTAGCATAGTAATCGAAATCTTCCAAGACAACTCTTCTATATCATCAATCCATCAAATCTCCTGGGGATTTTCTCTGTCTCTGTCTGACAGTAGTTGATAGATAGGGAAAAAGTACATGTTTCAAGTGACTTCTAAGAAAAAGTTTAAAAAATTTCTTGAATCCAAAGAGTGAATAGATATGATGGGCCTATACAGCAAACTTGAGGGGGAACCGCGAGTTGTTTTGTGTACTGTAATAGGAGGAAAAGGCTACCATGGCGACCATGACGAAGAAAAAACTGATTAGTACAATATCACAGGATCACAAGATTCATCCGAATCATGTACGTACTGTCATCCAAAACTTTTTGGATAGAATGACAGAAGCATTAGTAAAAGGTGATAGGTTGGAATTTAGGGACTTCGGAGTTTTGCAAGTCGTTGAAAGAAAGCCTAAAGTGGGAAGAAATCCTAAAAATGCTGCTGTTCCTATTCATATCCCAGCGAGACGAGCAGTCAAGTTTACTCCAGGGAAGAGAATGAAACGGTTAATTGAAACACCTTCTAAATCTTCTTAATTTTGCGCCTTTCCTTTCTGTTTTAGAGTCATGCTATGGGTCAATGGCTTGACTCTAAATTTTTTACTTATTATCTTGAGACTAGGGAGTTCTTGGTAGTTAAGCTTCTTCCCATTATTGTAGGTGCTCTGGTTTGAACTTTGAATCCCAGATTTCACATTTGATTCATGCAAGCCGGGATAAAAAGAGCATTGAGACAGTACTTCGTTTATTTTATCACCATCCATTACTGCGCGTTCATGATATAGCCCGTGCTATTTATTTGCTGCTTGCCTTGGAAAACGGCAAAGATATACCGCTGGATTTTTTGCGTTTGTCTATAGCTGAGCAGGGATACATGCGTTTATTTCAACAAAGCGGTTTTATTTGGGGTGGGCTTCCCTATCCCGCTGAACAGGCAGAATTAGGATTATTGCTTATACAGATAGCGGATTTTTATGAAGAAAGTCGGCAATATGTGGAGAAAATAAGATCGTTTCAACAGGCTTTGTTTTCTCATTCCGGAGATCTATTCCCCTCTCTTTGGAGTCAGGAAATCTCTCGCCCAATAAGGGAACGATCGCAACTGTGCCATGCTTTTCTCTCAAAATTAGAAGATCCCCTACAACATATGTATACATGGTTCGATGCTCATTTAGGGTTTTGGATGCATAGGAAGGGCGATAGCTCTGCTTATGTATCAGGAACTGGGTGTAAGAGTGGAGTAGGAGGTGTATTTTTTCATGATGTGGGTATTGTCAATTGTGGCCCCTGTTCTGGGGAACTAGGTGAAGAAGGAGTTTTCGGTATATCAGGGTTGGCTAAGCAATTTTCCTATTCTCAAGGGGATACGACCTCTATTTCTTTTCATTCCAATATGGTGCATCCAGATTTAAGAAATACAGGCTTTATGTATTTAAAGGATGCAAGGCAAGGCACACCCATTCAGCATCATGTTTGTATCCAAGATCATCGTTATTCCGTGGTGTCAACTTTAGAAGAACCAATGCCAACAGCTTCATTTTCTATCTTCTGCAAAGGGAGTAGTTGTGTAATAGATAAGGAAGGGCCTAGATTGCGAGTTTCATCTCTAGATTCCTATAAAGGCCCTTCTAAAGAGATCTTTATCTATGGGCAGGATGCTGCTCTTCGGTTAACTCTCTCTTCCGTGAAAATGCAGGTTTTTGCTCTCCCAGGGGACCATCGCTTTTGGGGAAGTCACTTTCTCGTGAATATTCCTTATGATGAACGAGGAGAGGCAAGGGCTGTGTTTGAGAGAATAGAATGACTTCTAGCTTACTTATAAAGTAAGGAATTCATTGCTCTCTTGTTTTTTTTCTTCTATACAATATAGTCGGTGGCTATTTCTCAGGCGTAAAAAGCAGGTAGCTTTCTGGGTGAAAACCGGTATTTTAGAAATTCTTGATTTGCTATACCCCTGGTATAGGGCCCTCTTAATCCTTAATTGTTTTTAACAAAAATGAGACTGAAATCTTAACACATGGTCGAGTTGAGGGTCTGTAAACACAGTGAATCGCCCTTGACTTTCTATATAACAAAGATGAAGATAGTTAGGTCTAGGTTAGGAATTCTATGAAGTTTTGCCTGTAAAGAGGCCTGTTAGGGAGATCAAACGGGTCACCTTAGGTGCAGGAGCATCCCCATCAAGCGATAGGGGGACGTTCATGAATTCTTTAGAGTAAAACAAGCCTTTTCTTCATAAAAAAAGGAGAGATATGGAGCTGCTTCCCCACGAAAAACAAGTGGTTGAGTATGAGAAAACCATAGAAGGGTTCAAGAAACAGAACGCAAAAGACCCCCTACTCTCCTCGTCAGAGATTCAGAAATTAGAACGTCGATTAGATCGATTAAAAGAGAAGATTTATTCTAATCTCACACCTTGGGAGCGTGTGCAAATTTGTCGGCACCCTTCTCGCCCTAAGACGGTAGATTATATAGAGGGAATGTGTGAGGAGTTTGTCGAGCTTTGCGGTGACCGCTTATTCAGAGACGATCCATCCATAGTGGGGGGATTGGCTACGATTCAAGGGCAAAAGTTCATGATTATTGGTCAGGAAAAAGGGTGTGATACCGCTTCGCGTGTACGCAGAAACTTTGGAATGCCTTCTCCAGAAGGTTTCCGCAAGGCCTTGCGGTTAGCAAAAATGGCTGAGAAGTTTCGCCTCCCTATCCTTTTTCTTGTAGATACACCAGGAGCTTATCCGGGGCTTTCTGCCGAAGAAAGGGGGCAAGGTTGGGCAATTGCTACGAATTTGTTCGAGCTGGCACGGTTGGCAACGCCAATTATAGTTCTAGTCATTGGTGAGGGGTGTTCTGGAGGTGCTTTAGGCATGGCTGTCGGTGATGTTGTAGCTATGTTAGAACACTCATACTACTCTGTTATCTCTCCAGAAGGCTGTGCATCTATTCTCTTTAAGGATCCTAAAAAGAATTGTGAAGCCGCAGCTATGTTGAAAATGCATGGAGAGGACCTGGTGCGTTTTAACATTGTCGATGCAGTGATTCAGGAACCTGTTGGGGGCGCTCACCATAATCCTACACAGATGTATCAAAGTGTAAGTCAGTTTGTTCTTGCAGAGTGGGGCCATTTGAAAGACCTACCGGTACAAGATTTATTAGAAAAGCGATATCAGAAATTTCGAACCATAGGCCTTTATGAAACCTCTTTTGAAAGCAATTCTGAGGCATAAAAAGCACCTGCCTCTTTTAGCAGTCTCTTTAGTTGCTATTTTAGGAATCACGCTGACTTCTCAAGCAGAAGTATTTTGCTTGGGACTCATAGCTAAGCCAGGGCCTGATACGTTTTTGTTGTTTGGTAAACAACAAGACGGGAAATTGGTGAAAACAAAAGAGTTAAGTCGAGAGCAGATATTAGCTCATTGGCAAGAAATTTCTCCTGCTGGTACTATCACGGTAGCGGATGCAAATGCTTATATTACCAAGTATGATCCTTCAGCTCGTTCCATTACAAAGAGATTACAACATCGTATCTCGCAGTGTTTAGATTTATCAAACTTCTATTATTTGGCACTTTTTTTACTCATTGTTGCCTTAACGAAGGCTACGGCGTTGTTTTTTCAAAGGTTCCTTGCTCAAGCCGTTGCTATTCGTGTTAGTCGTGACTTGCGTGCAGATTACTTTAAGGCTCTGCAGAAGTTGCCCATGTCGTTTTTCCATGCGTATGACATGGGAAATTTGAGTAGTCGTGTGATTACTGACTCTGCGAGTATCGCTCAAGCCCTTAACTCTTTAATGGTAAATTACATCCAAGCTCCTGTTATTCTCTTGGTTTCTTTGGGGGTGTGTCTTTCTATTTCCTGGCGATTTTCTCTTGTGGTTTGCGTTGCTTTCCCAACTTTTATTTTACCGATTCTCTTAGTTGCGAAGAAAATTAAGGCTGTCTCTAAGAAAATACAAAAGAGCCAGGATAAGTTTACAGCTGCATTATTGGATTTCCTTTCTGGGATTATGACGGTAAAAATCTTCCGTTCAGAGGATTTTGCTTTAAAGAAATACGCAGTGCAGAATGAAGAAATGGCAGCCTTAGAGGAACGGAATGCTATTTATGGTTTGCTTCCTAAACCTTTGTTGCACACGGTTGCTTCTTTATTTTTTGCCTCTATTGTTGTTGTCGGTCTGTACAAGTTTCATATTCCCCCAGAAGAGCTGATTGTTTTCTGTGGTTTGTTATATCTCGTATATGATCCAGTGAAGAAATTTGCTGAGGAGAATGCCAATATTGTAAAAGGTGTGGCTGCTGCCGAACGGTTTTATGAAGTTTTAGCCCACCCTGATTTGCTCTCC